>DATINY010000356.1:0-17996 GCA_035473755.1 Streptosporangiaceae bacterium | reverse complement strand
GATGGTGCTGCGGGTGTGCCGGGCGGTGCTGGGACCGGACGAGGCGGAGGACGCCTGGTCGGAGACGTTCCTGGCCGCGCTGAGGGCGTACCCGCGGCTGGACGAGGGCGCCAACGTGGAGGCGTGGCTGGTCACGATCGCACACCGCAAGGCCATCGACGCCACCCGGGCGGCGGCGCGGCGGCCGGTCGCTGCCGGGTCGCTGCCCGAACGGCCGGCCAGCACCGGCCGCCCGGAGGACTGGGACGGCGACCTGTGGGCCGCACTGGCCGCGCTGCCGGCCAAGCAGCGCGCCGCCGTGGCCTACCACTACCTGGCCGGGCTGCCGTACGCGCAGATCGCCGAGATAACCGGCGGCAGCACCGACGCGGCCCGCCGGGCCGCCGCCGACGGGATCAGGACGCTGCGCGCCACCTACCTGGCGCGCACGAGGGAAGGAGAGGGCCGATGATGGCCAGCAGGAAGCCGGAGGCGATGGCCAGCAGGGAGCCGGAGGCGATAGCCAGCAGGGAGCCGGAGGCGATAGCCAGCAGGGAGCCGGAGGCGATGGACCTGTTCGGGGCGCTTCCGGCGCAGGACGAGCAGGTGACCGCGCGGCTGCACGCGCGGCTGGCCACGGCGGCGGCCGCGGAGGGCATCCTCGACGTCGCCTACCGGACGGTGGACACGCCGCTCGGGACGCTGCTGCTGGCCGCGACCGAGCAGGGCCTGGTCCGGGTGGCCTACCCGAACCAGGGCCACGACGCCGCGCTCGCGCAGCTCGCCGAGCTGGTCAGCCCGCGCATCCTGAACGCGCCGGGCCGGCTCGACGCGGTGGCCCGCCAGCTCGACGAGTACTTCTCCCGCCGCCGCCGGGCGTTCGATGTGCCGGTGGACCTGCGGCTGTCGAGGGGTTTCCGCCACAGCGTGCTCGCGCATCTGCGGCAGATCCCGTACGGGGCGACGGAAAGCTACGCCCAGGTGGCGGCGGCCACCGGCCACCCGCGCGCGGTCCGCGCGGCCGGCAGCGCGTGTGCCACCAACCCGGTGCCGATCGTGGTGCCCTGCCACCGGGTGGTGCGCTCCGACGGCTCGCCCGGCGGCTACGCCGGCGGCCCGGACGCCAAGCGGTCGCTGCTGACGCTGGAGGCGGCGTGATGACCACGGCCACGGCAACCGGCCTTTATGCCAAACGGATAGCGGCCGCGGACTGGGAAGGCGTGGCGCGAGAGCTCGACGCCCATGGCTGCGCGCTGCTGCCCCGGCTGCTGACCCCGGTCGAGTGCGTGCGGATCGCCGGGCTCTACGACCAGCCCGGCCACTTCCGCGCCACCATCGACATGGCGCGGCACCGGTTCGGGGAAGGCCAGTACCGCTACTTCGCGGCGCCGCTCCCCGAGCCGGTCGACGCGCTGCGGCACGGCCTGTACGGGCGGCTGCTGCCGATCGCCCGCGACTGGTATGCGCGGCTCGGCCGCCGGCCGGAGTGGCCGGACACACTCGATGAGTGGCTGGCGGCCTGCCACGCGGCCGGCCAGAAAAGGCCCACGCCGATCCTGCTGCGCTACGAGACCGGCGGCTGGAACGCGCTGCACCGCGACCTGTACGGGGACAAGGTGTTCCCGCTCCAGGTCGTGATCAACCTCAGCGACCCCGGCGCCGATCACACCGGCGGCGAGTTCCTCCTGGTCGAGCAGCGGCCCCGGGCGCAGTCGCGGGGCACCGCGACGCTGATCCCGCAGGGTCACGGGCTGGTCTTCACCACCCGCGACCGGCCGGTCGCCTCGGCGCGCGGCTGGTCGGCCGCCCCGGTGCGGCACGGGGTGTCGGTGATCCGCTCCGGCCGCCGGCACACCCTGGGCCTGGTCTTCCACGACGCCGCCTGAGCGGGGGGTGCTCACCTGCCCGGCGGCTCCGGGCCGGGCGTCTACGCGGGGTGCTCCTTGAGGTCGCCGGCCCACTCGGTGTGGAACGCGCCGTCGGCGTCGACGCGGTGGTAGGTGTGGGCGCCGAAGTTGTCGCGCAGGCCCTGGATCAGGGCGGCGGGCAGCCGCTCCCGGCGCAGCCCGTCGAAATACGCCAGCGACGCCGAGAACGCCGGCGCCGGGATGCCGGCCGCCGCGGCCTGCGCCACGACCCGCCGCCAGCTGTCGAGGCCGTCGCGCACCGCGGCGACGAAGTAGGGGGCGACCAGCAGGCTGGCCAGCGCCGGGTCGCCGTCGTACGCCTCGCGGATGCGGTCGAGGAAGCGGGCCCGGATGATGCAGCCGCCGCGCCAGATCGTCGCCATCGCGCCGCGGTCGACGTCCCAGCCGTATTCCGCGCTGCCCGCGGCGATGTGGTCGAAGCCCTGCGCGTAGGCCACCACCTTTGACGCGTACAGCGCGCGGCGCACGTCCTCGACGAAGGCATCGCGGTCGGTGACCCCGAATGGCCTCACCTCGGTGCCGAACGTCTTGCGGGCCACCTCGCGCTGGTCCGCGTGCGACGACAGCGAGCGGGCGAACGTGGCCTCGGCGATGCCGGTGATCGGGATCCCGAGGTCGAGCGCGCTCTGCACCGTCCACCGGCCGGTGCCCTTCTGCTCGGCCTGGTCGAGCACGATGTCGATGAACGGCCTGCCGGTGGCCGCGTCGGTGTGCGCCAGTACGTCCGCGGTGATCTGGATGAGGAACGAGTCGAGGTCGCCCTCGTTCCAGGTGCGGAAGATGCCCGCCAACTCGGCCGGCGCTGCGCCGAGCCCGGCGCGGAGCAGGTCATAGGCTTCAGCGATGAGCTGCATGTCGGCGTACTCGATGCCGTTGTGCACCATCTTGACGAAGTGGCCGGCGCCGTCCGGCCCCACGTGCACGCAGCACGGCGTGCCGTCGACCTGCGCGGCGATCTGCTCGAAGATCGGCCCCAGCCGCGCGTAGGACTCGGTGGACCCACCCGGCATGATGCTTGGCCCGTTCAGCGCCCCCTCCTCGCCGCCGGAGACGCCGCAGCCGACGAAGTGCAGGCCGGCCTCGCGCAGCGTGGCCTCCCGGCGCCGGGTGTCGGTGTAGTGCGCGTTGCCGCAGTCGACGACGATGTCGCCCTGGTCGAGCAGCGGCACCAGCTCATCGATCACCGCGTCGGTCGGGCCGCCCGCCTTGACCATCACCACGATCGCGCGCGGCCGCCGGAGGCTGGCGACGAAGTCCGCCATCGACTCGCTCGGGACGAACGTGCCCTCGTCGCCGTGCTCGGCGACCAGGCTGCGGGTGCGCTCCGGCGAGCGGTTGTGCAGCGCCACGACGTGCCCGTGCCGGGCGAAGTTCCGGGCCAGGTTGCGGCCCATCACCGCCAGGCCGGTCACGCCGATATCTGCATCTTTCCCTTGGCTCATGCGTGGCTCCCGGTCGTCGGCGCTGGCCTGCGCTCATCGGATCTGCCGCACCCCCGGCCAGGCTATCGGAAGGGGCGCTACCCGGGTGGCGGCTGCCCGCCCTCGCCGGCCCCGGCGAGGGCCCTCGCCGCGGCCAGCCGTTCCAGCTGATCGGCGGTGCCGTGGCGCCGTGCCTGCCACATCCCGAACTTCGCCAGCAGCCCGTTCAGCACCAGCAGTGTGTTCTTGTTCGGGGGCACCACGAAACCCTTGGACGTGTGCGGCGCGTACACCGCGCCGTCCCCGCCGGCCTCCAGCCAGCCGGTAAAGATGCGGGTGCTCAGCCCGACCAGCTGCGGCCGGTAGGCGTGGGCGAGCAGGCCCGCGCGCCGCCCTCCCGGCGGGAGCAGCCCGGCCGCCGCCACCAGCCGCAGGCCCGCCGCGTCATGCCCGGCGATCTGCACCGGCACCACCACGGGAAACCCGTCTGCCCCGCGGTAGGCCAGTACGCGGTGCGGCCGCGCGGCGATCTGCCCGGCGGCCTTGGCCACGTCCACGCGCGGGCCGGTGCCGCCGCGCGGCGGCGACTGCGGGCCGGCGGGACCGGGCCAGGCAACGCCGGTCACCTGCATGTCCCCGGATGCGTTCAGGTCCGGCCAGACGGCGACGCGCGCGACGGTGATGTCCACGACGACCCGTTCGGCGTAGTACTCGCGCAGCAGCCGGTCCCACACCACGCCGCGCTTGACCTCGCCCAGGTAGCGCTCCACCTGTGGGGTCAGCGCCTCCAGCCGCTGGCGCGACGGCGTGAGGTCTACCGAGGCCGTGCCCTGGGCGAGCACGAACGCCGGGCTGGCCGAGAATCCGTGCTCACGCGCGTGGAAGGCCAGCGCCACGTGCGGGTCGGCCACGATCCGCTCCAGCTTCTTGCCGAAGCCGAGCGAGGTCGTGTACCCCAGCACCCCCCGGTCGCGATCCCCGATGCCGCACGGCGCGACGCCCGTGACCACCGCGCCGCCCGCGGACGTGAGATAGGCGGCGGCCGCCGTGAGGTCACCCTTGATCACCTCGTCGGCGCCAGCGGGCCAGCCGACCCCATCGCCCATGACGTTCCCCTCGCCGTGGCGGGTCCCGCAGCCGAGCATGCCACCTTCGCTACCACTCGCCGACGGCGGGGCGTAAAGGCTTGGTGAACGAGACCCCGGCTGTTGTCCTGACCTGGGCACGGCGGGAGGATGCGGTCGGGCAGGGAAATCGCTGGGCCCTTCGGCCACAGGGGCCCACGGCATGACACGAGGAGCGGTGGCATGGTCGATACCTCCCCCGCGCGGGCGTATACCAGCTGGTGGCAGGCTCGCAGCGATGCCTGGTCCCGGCTGGAAGAGGCGAGCAGACAGCTGGCGGGCACGGCTGTATCGGGCCAGCCGGACAGCGGGCTGATCGCGGCCACGTCCGGGTTGCTCGACGCCCTCGCCCCGGTCGAGCAGTACTGGGCCTTCCCCGGCCGGGAGGTCAACCGGCGCATCCGGGACCTGTTCGCCTCCGCCAGCTATGACTGGTTCGCGCTTCTGGTGGCCCGGATCAGCCGGGCGCTGGTCACCGAGTCCTACCGCGCCAGCACGGGGCCTTTGCAGGCGGACATCGACCATGATGAGGACGAGCCCGGGGAGGCGGATGCCGGGCAGGCGGGCCACGCCCGGCCGTACTTCGAGGTGCTGGTCGTCGAGCCGCTGACCGCGGCGCAGGAGCAGGCCCTGCGTGGGGAGCTGCACAGCTGGCGCCGGGCCGACGACCATTTCGTCTACGAGCTCGTGGTGGTGGGGAGCGCCGAGGAAGCCGTGATCGCCGCGCGACTGAACGCGAACCTCCAGGCTTGTGTGATCCGCCGCGGCTTCGCCCCCACCGCCGCGCAGGATCTGTCCAGCCTGGCGGACTTCGCCGACGGCAGCATCGCCCGCGACCTGGCCGGCCGGAACCCGGATGAACACACCCAGATCCTGGCCCGCAGGCTGGCCCGGCTGCGCCCCGAACTCGACCTGTACCTGATGACCGAGATCGACGTCGAGGACATCGCCGGCCATCTCAGCCATCACTTCCGCCGGGTCTTCCACGCGCAGGAGGGCTTGCTGGAGCTGCACCTGAGCATCCTCGCGGGGGTGGCCGCCCGGTACCGCACGCCGTTCTTCGAGGCGCTGCGGCACTACAGTCACCGCCCGACCGGCGTCTTTCACGCGCTGCCGATCTCGCAGGGCAAGTCCATCCTCAGCTCCCACTGGATCGGCGACATGCTCGGCTTCTACGGCCTGGATATCTTCTTGGCCGAGACCTCGGCCACCGGCGGCGGCCTCGACTCGCTGCTCGAGCCGACCGGCCCGCTGCGCCAGGCACAGCAGCTGGCGGCCGAGACGTTCGGTGCGCGGCGGACGTTCTTCGTCACGAACGGCACCTCGACCGCCAACAAGATCGTCGCGCAGGCGCTCATCGCCCCCGGCGACATCGTGCTGCTGGTGGACCGCAACTGCCACCAGTCCCACCATTACGGGCTGATGCTGGCCGGGGCGCACGTCGTCTACCTGGACGCGTACCCCCTGCACGAGTGCTCGATGTACGGCGGCGTGCCGCTGCGCGAGATCAAATCCAGGCTGCTGGCGCTGCGGGCGGCGGGCAAGCTGGACCGGGTCAAGCTGCTGATGCTGACCAACTGCACGTTCGACGGCATCGTCTACGACGTCGAGCGGGTGATGGAGGAATGCCTGGCGATCAAGCCTGACCTGGTGTTCCTCTGGGACGAGGCGTGGTTCGCCTTCGCCCGCTTCCACCCCGTCTACCGCCCGCGCACGGCCATGCGGGCGGCCCGCACGCTGGCCGAACGACTCCGGTCGCCGGAGCACCGCGCCGCCTACTCCCAGCAGGCGGCCGAACTGGCCGGCGACGACGGGGCCCTGCTGGAGCGCCGGCTGCTGCCCGACCCGGCCCGGGCCCGGGTACGGGTCTACGCCACCCAGTCGACGCACAAGACGCTGACCTCGCTGCGCCAGGGCTCGATGATCCACGTCCACGACCAGGACTTCGCGCACAAGGTGGAGGAGAGCTTCCACGAGGCGTACATGACGCACACCTCGACCTCACCGAACTACCAGATCCTGGCCTCGCTCGACCTGGGCCGCCGGCAGGCGTCGCTGGAAGGCTACGAGCTCGTCGCCCGGCAGATCGAGTCCGCGATGCGGCTGCGCGAGGCCATCGACAATCACCCGCTGCTGGCCAGGTACATGCACACCCTGACCACCGCCGAGCTGATTCCCGCCGAGTTCCGGCCGTCGGGGCTGGACCGGCCGCTGGCCAGCGGGCTGGCCAGCATGGCGCGGGCCTGGGAGACGGACGAGTTCGTGCTGGACCCGTCGCGGGTCAGCCTGTACATCGGCCCGACGGGGATCGACGGAGCGACGTTCAAGCGCGAGCAGCTGATGGACAAGTTCGGCATCCAGATCAACAAGACCTCGCGGAACACCGTGCTGTTCATGACCAATATCGGCACCACGCGCAGCTCGGTGGCCTACCTCATCGAGGTCCTGGTCAAGATCGTCCGTGACCTGGAGGAGGGCCTGGCGGAGATGAGCCCGGCGCAGCAGGCCGCGCACGCCCGCGCGGTGCTGAGGCAGACCAGCCCGGCCGCGCCGCTGCCGGACTTCAGCGGTTTCCACCCGGCCTTCCTCGACCCCGCGGCCGGCACGCCCGAGGGCGACGTGCGCCGGGCGTTCTTCCTGTCGTATGACGACACCAGCTGCGAGTACCTGCCGGCCGACGACGCCGCCCAGCGGCTGGAGGCCGGCCAGCCGGTGGTGTCGGCGACCTTTGTCACCCCCTACCCCCCTGGCTTTCCGGTCCTGGTACCCGGCCAGCTGTTCAGCCCCCAGATCCTGGAGTTCATGCGCAGCCTGGATACCCCTGAGGTGCACGGCTACGACCCGCAGGCCGGGTACCGGGTCTACACGGCCAAGGCGCTGGAGATCGCCCAGGACGAGCGCGCCTGAGCGGCGTCACGGTCTGTTTGGCATCCCGTAGCCGGAGCTTCGCCTGGGTCCGGTAGCCATGGGTAGGCGGCGCAAGACCCCCCTGACCCGTGCGCCGCCCTGGGAGGCAGCGATCCCCGGCATCCCGACGTGTTCGGGATCGTCCAGCACGGCGTCGTCTACACCGGCGGCCAGGCCAAGATCGCCGAGCACGGCGGCGCCGACCGGCAGGACCGCAACGTGCCGATCCTGGTGGTGGCCCCCGGGCTGGGCCACGGCCGGGTGATCGGCGCCCCGGTGGAGACGACCGAGATCGCCCCCACCATCCTCGGGCTGCTCGGCCTGAACCCCTCTGACCTGCAGGCGGTACGGATCGAGCACACCACGGCGCTGCCCAGCCTGGCCGCCGCGCACTAAGCCGCGCGGCCAGCTCTCAGCGGGGCCCGGTGAGCCCGCCGGGCCCCCGTTCAGGGCCCGCCCGCCGTCAGCAGGCTCACCGCGTCATCGACGCCGGCCCCGTGGCGGATGATCGCGCTGACCGCGCCGACCAGGCCCACCGGGTCGCGCGACTGCCAGATCTTGCGGCCCATCGCGACTCCGGCCGCCCCGGCGTCCATCGCTCCCCGCACCATCTCCAGCACGTCGCGTTCGCTGTCCGCCCTCGGGCCGCCCGCCGCGACCACGGGCACCAGGCTGTAGTCGAGCACCCGCCGGAACGACTCCGGATCGCCGGGGTACCAGGTCTTGATGACGTCGGCGCCCTCCTCCGAGGCCACCCGGACCGCCATCCGCAGGTCGTCCACCGAGTACGGCCCGTGGTAGGGGACGGCGTCCGGGCCGCCGGCCGGGAACACCTCGGCCATCAGCGGGACGCCGAGCCGGCTGCACTCATCGGCCAGGGCGCCGAGCTGCGGGAGCAGGTAGGTCTCGCTCTCCGGGCCGATGAAGAACGTCGGGACGACGGCGTCGGCGCCGTTGCGCAAGGCCTGCTCGACCGAGGCGATGACCAGCTGCTGGTTCCGCAGCCCGGTCGACAGGCCGCTCCGCCCGGTGATCCGCTGCACCCACCCGGCGCGGCCGGCGAACGCGCCGGCCGCGAACGTGGCGAGGCCGCGGCGGAGCAGGAACGCGTCCACGCCCGCCCGGGCCAGGCTCCCGATCAGCTCCAGCGGGCGTTCCAGCTGGTCGTAGTCGGGTTCCTCGATGGCATGATCCAGCGGCAGCATGACCGCCGTGCCCGAGTCGGGGTCGAACAGCCGGGCGAGGCGGAGCGTCTTCCCCAGGCTCACTGCCTGCCCCGGGCTCTCTGCCATGCCGGTGCCCCCTGCCTGCCGCTCGTTATGCCTGCCGCTCGTTATGACTGTGAGCAGGGTAACCGTCCCCCTTGCCGCGCGCCCGTCCCACAAGTGACAATGCGCCGGATGAGTCTGGTCGGCATCGACATCGGGTCAAGCGCCGTGAAGGCGGCCGCTTACGACGCCGATGGCGCCCTTCTCGCCCAGGCCACCGAGGCCGTGCCGTCCCTCCACCCGGGCCCGGGCCTGGCCGAGGTGGACGGCGACGGCGTCTGGAAGGCCGTGGTCGCGGTCGTCCAGCAGATCACCGCCGGCGAGCGCGTCCAGCGTGACCCGCCCGCCGCGCTGGCCGTCTCGGCGTCGGGGCGGGAGGGGTTCCCGGCGCGGGCGGACGGATCGGCGCTCGGGCCCTGCCTGCGGACCGCGGACGCCCGGCGCCCGCGGACGGAGGCCGCGCTCACGCTCAAGCGCTCCAGCGAGCGATGGATCCGGGACTGCGGCCACGTCCCTGATCACATGGACCCGGCCAACCGCATCCTGTGGTGGGCGGAGCAGGCGCCCCGGACGATGTCCCGGGCGCGGTGGTTCCTCGGCTGGCACGAGCTGGTGTCGCTCCGCCTGACCGGCCGCCCCGCGGTCGACCCGGCGCTCGCGTCCGGTTTCCTGATCTTCGACCTGGCGGCGGGCACGTGGTCGGCCGAGCGCATCGGGGCGCTCGGCCTCGACCCCCGCCTGCTGCCGGACATCGTCCCCTGGGCCACGCCGCTCGGCCGGGTCAGGCCGCGGATCGCCGCCGAGCTGGGCCTGCCGGGCCGGTGCCAGCTCGTCACCGGGAGCTGGGACGGCTCGTGCGCCGCCGTCGGCGCCGGTGTGACCGAGGAGGGCGGCGCCCTGGTGGCCGCCGGCACCTGGGAGTCGGTGGTCGCACCGCTGTCCCGGCCGCGGCCCCGCGCAGTGGCAACGGCCCGGCTCGCGCTGACCCGGCAGCCGAGCACGCCGGGGTGGGGGCTGTGGGCCAGAAGCCCGAACGGCACGAGCGTCCTGGACTGGGCGCTCGGGGTCAGCGGCCTCCGGCTGAGCCAGCTCGAGGCCGCGCTGGGGTCGGCCGGGCCGGACCCGTCCCCGGCGCTGATGATCCCGCATCTGTCCGGGGCGCCCGGGCCCTGGCCGGACTCCCCCGGGTCGGCCGGCGCGGTGTTCGGGCTGACCCTGGCGACCACCGGCGCCGATCTGGTCCGGGCCGCGCTGGAGGGCATCGCGATCGACCTGGTGCTCGCGATCGAGGCGCTCCGGGCCGGCGGCAGCCAGATCCGGACCGGCACCGTGACCGGCGGTGGGGCACGGTCGCCCTGGTGGATGCAGCTCAAGGCCGACCTGCTGGGGATGCCGGTCGAGGTCAGCAGGCAGGCCGAGCCGGGCACGCTGGGAGCCGCGCTGCTGGCCGGGGTGGGAGCGGGCGTCTACGGGTCCCTGCACGAGGCGGCCACCCGGGCCGGGATCGCGCGGCGCTTCGAGCCCGACGAGCGGCGCGCCGCCAGATATGCCGCCAAGGTGGCCAGTCACCGCCGGCGGGCAGCCGAGCTGCTGGCCGGCCAGAGGGAGCGCTGATGGCACACGTCGGGGACATGCTGGCCTGCCTGCTGGAGACGTCCGGGGTCACGCACGTGTTCGGGCAGCCGGGAGGGCAGACCGCCGCGCTCTACGACGGCATCTCGCGGCGCCCCGGGCTCCAGCACGTCCTGGTCCGCGACGAGCGCTCGGGAGCGTACGCCGCGGACGCGTACGCCCGGCTGACCGGCCGGCCCGGCGTCTGCGACGTCACCGTGGGCCCGGGGACGACAAAGCTTACCGACGGCCTGGTGGAGAGCTACAACGCGTCGATACCGGTCATTGCCCTGGTCGGGGAGCTGCCAGCGGGCTGGGCGCCGCTGCGGCATAAGGGCGTGGCGTCGCAGGGCTTCGACCAGATCGGCTTCCTGTCGGCGATTACGAAGGCGACGCTGGCCGTCCCGGATGCGCAGACGCTGCCCGACCTCGTGCGGGCCGCGTTCCGCATCGCGACCAGCGGCCGCCCCGGCCCGGTCGCGCTGGTCATCCCGCACAACGTGCTGGATGCCGAGTGGGCCGGGGGCGACGGCGACGTCGATGTGGACGACCGGACGGTACGCGCCCCGGCGTTCCGCACCGTCGCCGACCCGGCCAGCATCGGCCAGGCCGCCACGCTGCTGAGCGCGGCCGCGCGGCCGATGATCATCGCCGGCGGTGGCGTGCACACCTCACGCGCCGCCGCCGAGCTGGCCACGCTGGCCGAGCGGATCGACGCGGTGGTGGTGACCAGCTTCACCGGCAAGGGCGCGATCGACGAGACCTCGCCCCACGCGGCCGGGGTGCTGAACCCGCTGGGCCCCACGGCGTCGCTGGAGCTCGCCCGCCGGGCGGACACCCTGCTGTGGTGCGGGTGCAAGGTCGGCCAGAACACCAGCCATAACTGGCTGCTGCCGCTCCCCCACCAGGCGACGATCCAGCTCGACATCGACCCGGCCGAGCTGGGGCGTACGTTCCGGCCCAGCGTGGCGCTCAGCGGCGACGCGCGGGCGACGCTGACGGCGCTGCTGGAGGAGGTCCTGGAGCTGCGGCGGCCGGCGTGGCTGGCGGAGTGCGCCCGGGTCACCGGCGAGTCGGCGGCGGTGCGCGCCGCCGATGAGGCGTCGGAGGCCGTCCCCGTCGCGCCGCAGCGCGTCATGGCCGAGCTCGCCGCCCGGCTGAACCCGGGAGACGTCGTGGTGAGCGATGCGAGCTTTTCCGCGGGCTGGATCGCGGCGCACGTGCCCGCCCGCCGCGGCGCCCGGGATTTCCTGTTCGCGCGCGGGCAGGGCGGGCTCGGCTACGCGGTGCCCGCGGCGATCGGGGCGGCGGCGGCCCGGCCCGGCGGACGCGTCGTTACGGTCAGCGGCGACGGTGGCTTCTCCTACGGGCTCGGCGAGCTGGCCACCCATGCGCTGCTGGGCACGCGCACCACCCACATCGTGCTGAACAACGGCACGCTCGGGTGGCTGGCGATGTGGCAGCAGATGTTCTTCGACGGGCTGCGGCAGTCGGTGGACCTGGAAAGCGCCTCCGCCCGGCCGGTCTTCGCCGAGGCCGCGCGCAGCCTCGGGTGTGCGGGCTTCGGCGTCGACCAGCCGGACGGCCTCGGCGAGGCGCTCGATGCGGCGCTCACCGCCGACGGGCCGGCCGTGCTCGAGGTCCGGGTGGACCCGGCGGCGACACCAGTCCACAGCTACCGCCGCCGCCTGGAGCAGGGCGGCACCCATCCGCGGCCGGGCACCGTCTACCAGCTCCCCGCCTGGCGCCGCAGCCCGCTGGCGGCCCGCCCGGCCGGGGACGGCGAAGCCGGCCAGCATTGACCGGCCGGAAAGATCTACATACAGTTCCGGCTGAGCGCGGTTGCCGTTTTCGGCCGTGCTGCGGCCCTCGTGACGTACCTGGGGAGGCCGGGGATGGCTGATGTGCGCGTGCAGGAGGCTGGGTCGATCCGCGTCAGCGTGGGTGACCGCATCGAAGATCTGGATACACCCCTGATCTTGGCCGACCTGGACCAGATGGAACGGAACATCGCGGACTGGCAGGCGTGGATGGACGCGCGCGGCGTCAAGTTCCGCGTCCACATCAAGACCCACAAGGTCCCGGAGATCGCGCTGCTGCAGCTGGCGGCGGGCGCGCGCGGGATCTGCTGCGCGAAGGTCAGCGAGGCGGAGCCGTTCGCGGCGGCCGGCGTCGACGACATCGCCCTCGCATACCCGATCTTCGGCGAGGAGAAATGGGCCCGGGTGGCGCAGCTGGCCGCCTCCGGCGTGCGGATGACGGCGAACTGCGACAGCGACGAGGGCGCGCGCCAGGCGTCGGCGGCCGGAGCGGCCGCCGGGGTCACGCTGAACCTGCAGATCGACGTCGAGAGCGGCATGTACCGGGGCGGGGTCCCGGCGGGCGAGCTCGACCGGATCGAGACGCTCGCGCGCACCATCGCGGGCCTGCCCGGGGTGGAGTTCGACGGGCTGACCACCCACCGGTCCTACTTCTTCGAGGGCAAGCGCAGCCGCCAGGAGGAGGGGCACGCCGAGGGTGAGCTGATCGTCGGGGTCGCCGATGAGCTCCGCGCCCGCGGCGTCGAGGTCCGCGAGGTCAACGCCGGCGGCTCCTTCACCGGCAAGTTCGTGGCGGAGGTGCCCGGGATCACCGAGTCCCGGGCGGGCACCTACGTCTTCTACGACGTCATGCACGTGAACGAGGGCAGCGCGACCGAGGACCAGCTCGCGCTCACCGCGCTGTGCCGGGTCGTCAGCCGGTGGGGAGAGAACGGCCTGACGATCGACGGCGGCTCGAAGACGTTCTCCGGGGACCGGGGCGTCGTCGGCGCCGGGAACGCCCAGGGGGCGCCGCCCGCCATGACGTACTCAACCGACGGCCGGGTGGTGATCGAGCGGCTGACCGAGGAGCACGGCATGGGCCGCCCGGCGGACGGCGCCACCGTCGCCCTCGGCGAGAAGCTGCGCTTCTACCCGTTCCACGCCTGCACCTGCTGCAACCTCACCAACGAGATCGTCGGGGTCCGGGGCGGCCGGGTCGAGACCATCTGGAAGGTGGCCGCGCGCGGGCTGCGCACCTAAGGGGGCCGAGGTGGACGCCGACAGCCGGTTCGTGTTGCATTCCCTGCGCCGGGACCCGTGCCTCACGCTGGTGCGCGGCGAGAACGCCCGGCTGTGGGACGCCGACGGGCGCATGTACCTGGACACGATGTCGGGCTCGGCCGGGCCGGCGATGGTCGGCCACGCCAACCCGCGGGTGGCGGAGGCCGTCGCGCGGCAGATGGCGACGCTGCCGACCACGAGCATCTTGCACCAGAGCGACACCCTGATCGCATACTGCACGCGGCTGGCCGGGCTGACGCCGGAGGGGCTGACCAAGGTCGCGGTCCTGGCCGGCGGGGGTGAAGCGATCGAGGCCGCGATCAAGCTGGCCATGCGGGTGACCGGGCGCACCGAGGTCCTGTCGCTGCACGGCGCGTACCACGGCATGTCGCTGGCGACCATGGGCCTGGCCGGGATCGTGGGCGACCGCGCGTGGCTGCCCGGCGCCGTCCGGTGGCCGACGTTCCGCCAGGTGCCGAACGCCGACACCTACCGCAACCCGCTCGGCGAGGGGGCCTGGGAGGCGTCCGTCCGGGCGCTGGAAAGCGCCCTGGACGGCGGGTACGGGCAGGTCGCCGCGTTCGTCATGGAGATCGTCCAGGGACCGGGCGGGCATGTCCTGTTCCCGCCCGGCTACTACCAGGCGGTCCAGCGGGCCTGCCGCCAG
This sequence comes from Streptosporangiaceae bacterium, assembly GCA_035473755.1. Lineage (GTDB taxonomy): Bacteria > Actinomycetota > Actinomycetes > Streptosporangiales > Streptosporangiaceae > UBA9676. Next base: position 4,008 of record DATINY010000356.1, on the reverse strand, counting down.
CGGGACGTGCTGCTGATCGTGGACGAGATCCAGACCGGCATGGCGCGGTGCGGCACCACCTGGGCGTGCGACCTGTTCGGCGTCCGCCCGGACATCCTGGTGGCCGGCAAGGCGCTGGGCGGCGGCGTGCCGATCGGGGTGATGGCGGCGCGCGCCGACCTGATCGACGATGCCATCGAGTCCGAGCCGTGGAACATCCTCACGTTCATGAACCAGCCGCTGGCCGCGGCCGCGGGCCTGGCGGTGCTGGACATCGTGGCCGAGGAACGCCTGGCCGAGCGCGCCCGTGACCTCGGCGCCCGGGCGACGGAGCGCTTCCGGGCGCTGGCCGGGGGCTCCGCCGTCATCGGTGACGTCCGCGGCCCGGGGCTGTTCGTCGGCATCGACTACGTGCTGGACGCGGGTACCAGGGAACCGGCCACGGCGGCCTGCGCGGACGCCTGGCAGTATGCCGCCCGGCGCGGGCTGCTCTGCCAGTTCGGCGGGATCGGCGGCAACGTGCTCAAGTTCAAGCCACCGCTCACCACGCCGGATGAGGACTTCGAGCACATGCTCGGGCTGGTCGAAGACGTCACCAGGTTCATCGAGGAACGGGTCACCGGGCGGGTCGCCGCCGGAGTCTGAGAGGGGAATCCCATATGGCGAAGCACGTCATCCAGGCCCAGGATGGGGCACCGCCGCTCGGCGCGTACTCGCACGGATGGCGCGCGGGGGGCTTCATCTACGTCACCGGCACCGGGCCGATCGGGCCCGACGGCAAGGTGGTGGGCGAGACCATCGAGGAGCAGACACACAAGACCATCGACAACATCGAGGCGGTCCTGCGGGCCGAAGGCGCGTCGCTCTCCGATGTGATCAAGGTGAACGTGCACCTGATCGACACCAATCTCTTCCCGCGCTACAACAAGGCGTACCAGGAACGGTTCACGCCGCCCTACCCGGCCCGGACCACGGTCGGCAGCGACCTGCACCAGGTCCCGGGGATGATGATCGAGATCGAGGCCATCGCCTACGTCGGCGAGTGAGCACGCCCGGGCAAGTTAGCGCAGCGGCGGCCGGTCTCCGCCCACCGGCACGGTCTCCGGCTAGGGGCACGGTCTCCGCCCGCAGGTGCGATCTGTATGCAATCCGTTGCGCGCTGCGCCCGCGACAGCGGGAACATCCATTGTAAAGACGGCAGGAAACAGAACAAGATCTTGCTTACCCGTCACCGGACTGCATACAGTTTGACCGAGCGGACTACGTGTCCGGCCAGGCATTCCCCGGAAGGCGTCAAGGCGGAGGCAGCCGGGATGCTAGCGGTGAGGCTCCACGGGAACTCCGATCTGCGGGTCGACCAGGTGCCGGAGCCGGACGCCGCGGGGCCTGGCCAGGTCCGGGTCGAGCCGCAATGGTGCGGGATCTGCGGGACCGACCTCCACGAGTACGCGCACGGGCCGCTCTACACCCCGGCCGAGAACCTGCCGCAGGTGATCGGGCACGAGTTCTCCGCGGTGATCGCGGAGACCGGCCCGGGGGTCACCGCCTTCCGGCCCGGCGACCGCGTCGCCGTGCTCCCGCACGTCTTCTGCGGCAGCTGTTTCTACTGCCTCCGCGGCCGGCAGGGGCTGTGCTCGAACCTGAAGCTGACCGGGGTGACCTGGCCCTGGGGCGGCCTGGCCGGCCAGGCCATCGTCCCCGCGTCACAGGTGGTCGCGCTGCCGGACGGGGTCTCGTTCGAGCAGGGCGCGGTGCTGGAGCCGCTGGCGACGGTGGTGCACGGGGTCGAGCGCTCGGGCCTGCGGCCGGGCGACAGCGTCCTGGTCACTGGCGGCGGCCCGATCGGCCAGCTGGCCGTGCTGGTCGCCGCCGCGGCCGGGGCCGGCGCGATCTTCCTGTCCGAGCCGCAGGCCGCCCGGCGGCTGATGGCCGAGCGCAACGGCGCGACGGTCTTCGACCCGGCGTCGGCCGACGTCGCCGGGGAGGTGACCGAGCTGACCGGCGGTCTTGGCGCCGACTGCGCCATCGAATGCTCGGGCGTCCAGGCCGGCCTGGACGCCTGCGTCGCCTCGGTCCGCCGGGCGGCGACCGTGGCCGTCATCGCGATCCACCTGGGCGACCGGCTGGTCCAGCCGGAGGGCTGGGTCTGGCGCGACCTGACCGTCGCCGGGGTGTGGTCGTTCAAGATCTGGGACACCCCGCGGATCCTGGCCCAGATCGCGGCCGGGACGCTTCCCGTGGAGCGGGTGGTCACCAGCCGGATCGGGATGCGCGATGTCGTGCCCAAGGGCATCGAGCGTCTCGCCGACCCGGGCGGCGGCCAGGTGAAGATCCTCGTCTCGGCGGCGGGTGAAGAAGCGGCGGGTGGAGAGGCGGCAGGGCAAGACGGGGCCGAGCAGGAAGAGGCGTGATGAGCAGGTTCGACGGGAAGACCGCGCTGGTCGTCGGCGGCGCCCAGGGCATGGGCCTGGCCTGCGCCGAGCGGTTCGGCGCCGAGGGCGCGAACCTGGCCCTGTTCGATATCGAGGAGGGCACGCTCGAGACGGCGGCGGCCGCGCTGCGGGCCCGCGGCTATGCCGTGGAGACGGCCAGCGGCGACGTGTCCCAGGCGGCCGACGTGGAGGCGGCGGTGGCGCGGGCCGTCGGGCGGTTCGGCGCGATCGACGTCCTCGTCCACACGGCGGCCGTGGTCGAGCTGAAACCGCTGCTCGAGTTCCCGGAGAACCTGTGGCGGCGCATCGTCGACGTGAACCTCACCGGCGTGTTCCTCACCGTCAAGGCGGCCGGCCGGGTCATGGCCGACCACGGCGGCGGCGCGATCGTGGTGTTCGCCTCCACCAACGCGTTCTTCGCCGAGGAATCAAACGTGCCCTACAGCGCCACCAAGGGCGGCCTGGTGATGTTCGTCCGCAACGCCGCCATGGATCTCGCCCGGCACCGCATCCGGATCAACGCGGTCGACCCGGGGATCATCGACACCCGGCTGTCCCGGGCACTCGTCCACGATCCGGTCGCCGGGCCCGACTACCTCAAGCGGATCCCGGCCGGGCGCTATGGCACCCCCGACGACATCGCCAAGGTGGTGCTGTTCCTGGCCTCGGACGACGCCGGGTACATGACCGGCGAGGACGTGATCATCGACGGCGGGCTCACGCTCGGGGCCACGCTCGGCATCGAGGACCTCGGCCTGCAGGACACCGTGGACAGCGAATGACGGGCGGGCCGGGAAGACTCGGGCAGAAGGTGGCGGTGGTCACCGGCGGCGGCTCCGGCATCGGCCGCGCGGCGGCGATCCGGTTCGCCAGCGAGGGTGCCTGCGTCCTGGTGGCCGACATCGACGCGGGCCACGCCGGCGCGGTGGCGGACGAGATCTCCGCCGCCGGTGGCCGGGCGGCCGCGATGGCGGTCGACGTGTCCGACCCGGCGCAGGTGGAGGCGATGGCCGCGCGGGTGGTCGCCGAGTTCGGCGGCATCGACATCCTGATGACCGCGGCCGGAGTACTGTCGTTCGGCTCGGCGACCGAAACCGACCCGGACGCCTGGAACCGGGTCATCGGCATCAACCTGACCGGCACGTTCCTGGCCGCCAGGGCGGTCATCCCGGCGATGGCGCAGCGCGGCGGCGGCGCGATCATCACCGTCTCCTCCTCCACCGGCGCGCACGACGCGTCCCCGGGCAACGTGGCCTACGTCGCCTCGAAGGGCGGCGTCGCCATGCTGACCAAGGCGATGGCGGTCGATCACGCGGCGCAGGGCGTCCGGGTGAACGCGATCGCGCCGGGCCCGACGGCCACGCCGATGCTCGGCAGCGTGATGACCGAGGAGGAGATGCGGCGCTTCGGCGAGGCGATGCCGATCGGCCGGCTGGCGCAGCCGGCGGCGCTGGCGGCGGCGGCGGCCTTCCTCGCCTCCGACGACGCCTCCTACGTCACCGGCGCGGTGTTCGCCGTTGACGGCGGCCAGACGGCGAAGGTCGGAGTGACACTCGCCGACCTCGGAACGATAGCCCGGCAGGCATGAGCCCGGCAG
>DATINY010000355.1:0-18243 GCA_035473755.1 Streptosporangiaceae bacterium | reverse complement strand
GCGCCGCCGCCGGCTGAGGGTGTGGTACGACATGAGCACCAAGCTGCCCACCCCACCAGCGTTCACACCATGCACGTTCACACCATGCATGCGCGGGCGCGGCCGGGGCAGCAGGTGAGACGATGCGCGGCATCGGAGCGGAGGCGGCGCGATGGTGTGGGAGCGGCCCGAGCGGTCCGAGATGAGGTACCTGGCGCGTCGCGCCGGAACCACCGAACCGGGCCAGCCCCCGGATCCGTCCCGGCCCATCGGCCCTGATCTGCTGCCGCAGATCGAGCACATCGTCGTCCTGATGATGGAGAACCACTCTTACGACAACTACCTCGGCATGCTGCGCGGCCGCGGCGAGGGCTTCCCGCTGGGGGCGGACGGCGAGCCCGTGATGTCCAACCCGGGCACCGACGGCGAGCCGGTGCCCGCACACCACCTGCCCTCCACGGTCCAGCACCCGGAGGCGCCCTCACAGAGCTGGCATGCGAGCCACCTGCAGTGGTGGCACGGAACCTGCCGGGGGTTCGTGGCCGGTAACCAGGAGATGCTGCCCGACGCCGATCCCGCCATCACCATGGGCTACTGGACCGAGGACGACATCCCGTTCTACTACGGCCTGGCCCGGACCTTCCCGCTCGCCGACCACTGGTTCAGCTCATGCCTGGGGCCCACGTTCCCCAACCGCCGTTTCCTCATCGCGGGAACCGCGCACGGCCTCATCGACGACCTGCCGTTCGACCTGCTCGACTACCCGCCCGCGGGGACCATCTTCGACATGTTCACCAAGCACGGGATCTCCTGGGTCAACTACCATGCGGTGCCCGGGGACAAGCGCATGGCCCGGCGTTATGCCCATCACACGCGCCGCATGGCCCGGCGGCGGCTGCAGCGGATGGGCAGGTCGCTGCGGCACGTGACCGACGGAGTCCAGAAGGACCTGCAGTTCACCGCCAACGTCTTCCCGCTCGGCATCGCCCGGTACATGCTGCACGTCCGCGGCACCGACCAGTTCTTCGCCGACGCCGAGGCCGGCACGCTGCCCTCGTTCAGCCTCGTGGATCCCGATTTCGACGCCTACTCCGAGGAGAACCCGCAGGACATCAGCAAGGGCGAGAGCTTCGCCGCCGAGGTGATCAACGCGGTCATGCGCGGCAAGGGATGGCCCCGCACCCTGCTGATCTGGGTATATGACGAGCACGGCGGCTACCACGATCATGTCCCGCCGCCCGCCGCGGTGCCGCCCGACGACGTGGAGGGGCGCAGCCTCACCGGAAGCCCGTCGCGGCTCCAGCGCCTGCTGCGGGTGATCCTCCCACGCCAGGTCCACACCGCCGAGAACGAGACGGAGGGGCCGCGCCGCTACGACCGGTACGGGTTCCGGGTGCCCGCCGTGATCGTGTCGCCGTACGCGCGCCCGGACTGCGTCCTGTCCGAGGTGCTCGACCACACGTCCGTGCTCAAGCTGGTCGAGGAGAAGTGGAACCTGCCCGCGCTGACCGCGCGGGACGCGGCGGCGGTCTCGCCGCTCGGTGCGCTGGACCTGACCGGCCCGCCGGCCTTCCTCGACCCTCCGTCGCTGCCGGAACCCAAGCTGAAGTGGGGCACCTGGTAACGGCTGGCGCGCTCAGTTCGGCAGTTCCACCAGGGTGAGGAAGAAGTCGTCAACCCGCTGGATCGCCTCGGTGAACAGGTCGAAGCTCGGCGGCTTGGTGATGTAGGCGTTGGCGTGCAGCTGGTAACTGGCGGCGATGTCGGCCTCCGCCTGCGAGGTGGTCAGTATCACCACCGGGATGGTCAGCAGGTCGTTGTCGGCCTTCAGCTCGGCCAGGACCTCCAGGCCGTTGCGGCGCGGCAGGTTGAGATCGAGCAGGATCAGGCCCGGCCTGGGCGCGCCGGTGAAGTCGCTGGTCCTGCGCAGGAAGTGCATCGCCTGCTCGCCGTCGCCCACCACGTGCAGCGTGCTGGGCATCCGGGACGCCTCGAAGACTTCCCTGGTCATCAGCACGTCCCCGGGGTCGTCCTCGACGAGCAGCACGTCGACGACCCGGACCCTGGCTGGATCGGTGGGGTAGCTGACCTCAGGCATGTCCCGCTCCCAGTCACGACGTAGGGGTGCCGGAAGACCGGGCAGTCTGCGGAGGGGTGACGAAAGCAGGCGGCCAGCCCGGCACGCCGGACCGGCTGGCTTCTCAACCGGTGACCCGATGTTACTGCTCGTCAAGGTAGCGGTCTAGCGGGGCTGGCCAGCGCGTACTATGAAAGCTGCATTCTGCTCGCGCTTGGACGGAGACACCGTGACTACCGGGATCGAAGTCCCCAAGGCTGCGCGCGGCGGGCATGTCGTCCTGTTCTACCGGGACGAGGAGGAACTCGCCGACTCGGTGAGCAAGTTCCTTCTCCCGGCCGTCACGGATGGTGACGGTACGGCCATCGTTATCGCCACGCCGGAGCACCGCCGGTCCTTCGGTGAACGCCTGGGTGATGCTGGTGTTGACGTGGCGGCGGCCCGCGCCCGCGGCTCCTATCTTGAGTTCGACGCCAACGAGACGATACGCGGCTTCATGGTCGGCGACCGCCCGGATCCCGCCGGTTTCTGGCAGACGGTCAGCCCGCTGCTCCGGCAGGCGGCCCAGGCCGGGCAGCCGGTCCTCGTCTTCGGCGAGATGGTCTCCCTGCTCTGGGACGCCGCACTGGTCAACGCCGCCATCGAGGTCGAGGTGATGTGGAACGAGCTGGGCGGCCAGTACCCGTTCACATTGCTCTGCGCCTACCCGGCCCGGCCCGTCACCTGCAGCCACTACCTGGACGCCCTGACCGAGGTGTGCCGCACCCACACCGAGGTCACCGGCAGCCCGCCCGACCCAGAACTGGTTCATCCTTGCTCGTGACCGATCCGGCGCGGGTCCAGCCCTAGCGGGACATCCCGGTGCCGGCGGGTTCAGCGGCCGCGGCTGCGGTCGGTCGCCGCGGCGCGGGGGCGGGAGCCGCGGGCGCGGTCGGCCATTTCCGCCCAGAACGTGTTGAGCTGGGCGGGCGGCATCTGCTGCCAGGGAGCCCGGCGGCGGCCGGGGGAGCGCCTGAGCAGCAGGGTCTGCTGCCGGCGGCAGAACGCCTCACCCATCTCCACCCGGGGCTGCGCGCCCTTCGGTGGGTAGGGGCACAGCTCGAACGCGCAGCCGTCCACGCAGGTGGTTCCCGGTGCCGATGAGGTCGCCGTGCCGACGGTCCGGCCCGGGTCGAGTGAGTCCCGGGAGCGGGTGATGCAGGGCGGCAGGTCGGAGCGGTTCGCGCGCTTGAGGCGCCGCTCGCGTTCCTGCGGCTGGTCGCCCCGCTCCGCCAGGCTGAGCAGCAGCAGCACATCGGCGACCAGCTGCTGGGCGCGGCCGTTCAGCGCGGTCCAACCGGCGGACGGCGGGATCCACAGCCGGCGGTTGCGCTGCTTGATCTCGATGCCCGTGTTACGGGAACCCACCTGGCCGACGACGCCGCTCTCGTCGATCCAGCAGTACCGCTGGGGACGGCCCGTCTTCAGCGCGAGGACGGCGAGCTCGGCCGCCTCGCGGACGAAGGGGTGCGGCCCGGCCGGCATGCCGGCCCGCTGGCCGCGGTCCGGCCGCTCGCGGCCCGCGACGTCGAGCCAGTGCTGCACGATCGCTTCCGGCTTGGCGCCGTGCTTGTCGCCGGCGGGCCGCGGGCTGTCGGACATGTTCAGCAGGCACAGCGCCTGGATGAGGGTCAGCTGGGAGAACCAGAAGCGGCTGCCCTTGAGCATCTCCAGCGCCTGCTCGGCCAGGTGCATGCGCACTTCCCTGCCGTCGTCGGCGTGCGGGGACCGGCGGTTGGCGGCGTACTTGAACCCCTGGGCGAGCCCGATCTCCAGGGAGATCGGCAGGTCCTCTTCCCCCGGCCGCCGGGCGTCGTGCCCGATGTGCCGCAGCCACTGGGCGAGGTCGGCCCGGGCCTGCGCCTCGAGCACCTGGTGCGCGTGCCCGGTGGCCGCCGCGTCGAACGAGCCGGCGAGCATCGGCGCCAGCCAGGCGCTCATGATCCACGCCCGCCAGCTGGCGCCGTCGTCCCCCGGCCGGGGGAAGGGATGGCTGCCGCTTCCGGCCGTCGGCCGGCCGGCCCGCTCGGCCGCGCAGGCCTGGCACGGCGCGGTGAGCACCGGCCGCAGCGCCTGATAGGCGGCATCGCCCCCGCCCCCGATCTCCTGCGCGGTGGCGAGCTGGACCGGGTAGGAGCGCTCGCGGCAGCCGATCCCATACAGCTGCTGGTAGGCCGGCTCGGCGGCGACCTGCTCGCCGCTGCGCCGCCGGGCGTCGATCGTGCGCGCCGCCTCACCGAAGCGGCGCACCAGCGCGAGCTTGCCCTCCTCCAGCGTCCTGGGATCGTGTGCGTGGATCTGGGACCACTGGTCCCTGATCTGCTCGGCGATGGCCGTGTGCGCGGGCTCGGCCGCGACGCAGTCGATCTCGAGGGCGGCCGCGTACATGTCCAGGACCTTGTTGTCGTCGCGGCCGGCCGCGGCCGCGGGCAGGAGGCCGAGCCCGGCCGGATCGTTCGGTGCGCTGCTGGGCACGCTGGCCCGGCGGGCCAGCCGCAGGCCGGTGCGGGGCTGGCGGCGGTCGGGATCCGGCCGCGGGATGCTGGCCTGCCTGGCCGCCCGGGAGTGCAGGACGAGCGCGATGAGGAACTCCCGGCCCGGCTGCGGGTACCCCAGCGCCTCCCGCCGGTAGCCGGGGTCGTGCAGCGCGGCGTCCAGCAGCCGCGACCCGAGATAGGCCTGCATGAGGCTGTGCGGGAACCGGACGCTGTTCCCGCGCAGCTCGACCAGCTCGAGCTGCGCGGCCCAGGCGGCGGCCAGCCGCACGTCGACGCCCCCCACCCCGGGGGTCCGCCCCGCCTCCTCGTCGATCTTCGCCAGCCTGCGCTGCACCTCGGCGGCGATCTGGTCGCCGATCGGGTCGTCGAACTCGACGTCGAGCCGGTCGTGCCGGAGCCCGGTGCAGGCGAGCGCCGACATGTGCTCGACCGCCGCCTGCCGCTCGGCCCGGTTCAGCGGGACGTCCTCGTAGAGGTGGCCGCCGGTGAGCGCCCGTTCCCAGGTCTGCAGCAGGCCCAGCCGGAGTGTGGCCCGGTCGGCGCCGCGGGTGTCGACCACCCCCTGCTGGCCCGCCGTGGAGGGCTCCAGCAGGCCCTTGACGTGCAGCTCACGGGTGATCTGCAGGTACAGCGGCGCCTCCACCACGTCGGCGGTCTCCACGATCCACGCGAGCCTGTGGTCGTTCTCGAGGGTGCCGTCGCTGCCGATGTAGGCCAGCGCCGCCTCATAGCTCAGCGGCTCCAGCACCAGGATCGCCGCCTCCGTGGCCCGGAGGGGATCATGCGGGCGCGAGGCGATGACCAGCGGCAGGTGCTGCTTGTGCGCCTTCCGGATCGCGGCCCGGATGATGTTGTCGCGTTCCAGCTCCGCGCTGGTCCCGATGAGGGCCTCCTCCAGGCCGTCCGCGAGCACGACGATCTTCCCGTCCTTGCGGAGCCGCCGCCAGATGGTCTCGCCCTCGGCCGAGTTGAGCACGTACTGGTTGACCTCGCTCAGGAAGCGGTCCCGCGCCAGGTTCTCGAAGTCCAGCTCGGGCCCGCTGTCCCGCAGCCGGATCGGCACCGGGACCGCGCCCTCGTCGGCCAGGAACTCCGTCAGCCTGACCAGCACCGCGGTCTTTCCCGTGCCCACGCCGCCGACCAGGACGTGCGGGCGCATCCGGCGGTCGTGCAGGTCGGCCATCAGCACCTTGCACAGCTCGTCGCGGCCCACCACCTGGTCGAGGATCGTCCCCGCCGTCGGCACCAGCTCGCGGGACTCGTTGCGCGCCCTGGTCTGGTACCGCCCCAGCAGCCGGTAGAGCCGCCACAGCACGAAGGCGGACGCGATCGCGATCAGCAGGCCCGAGGTCGCGAAGTTGGACAGGGCCCCGCAGGAGAAGCTGAGGTTCGAGCACCTGTGGTCGAGGTCGAACCGGAACGACGACGGCACCCCGTGGACCAGGATGTACACCGACCAGCCCAGCCAGAGCAGGAACGCGAGCGCGGCGAGGATGGTGAGCGTGGTCAGGATCCAGATCAGCGGCCGCGCCCGCCACCGGCGGGGCTCGTCGACGCCGCTCCGGTCCCCGCGGCGGGGGCGGATGGCGCGGAACCCGCGCGCGGATTCCGCGGTGGCCGTGCGTCTGCCCCGTCCGGCCAGGCCGTTGGTCACGGTTCCCTCCCCCCAGCCGCCGCCCGCGTGGCACCCTGCCGGGCCCTCGCGGGATCCCGGCCGCGGCCGGCGGCGGGTTCCGGCCGCGTCGCCCGTTAGCCGTTTCCGGTGAGCGCCGGCTTACCTCTGCCCAAACCCGGGGCAACCGCCCGGGGTACAGCCATCGTTATACCGCTTCGCACCTTTCCGCACCGGGTGGAACGGTCGCGGGATGGCAAAAGCCGGAAGCCATTCGCGGCCGGCGCCGGGAGCGGGGGAGTTAACTTGCCGGGTCGTTCGGGTGCTTGGCCAGCGGAACGACCTCGATGTGCATATAGGGCCACAGCGGCAGTGAGGTCAGCGCGTCGTGCAGTTCCGTGGCGTCAGCGGCGCGCCACAGACCCCAGTTCGCGGTGCGCCCGGGTATCCGCCACAAGCGCACCAGCCGCCCGGCCGCCGCCAGCGACGCCGCCTGCACCGCCTCCGCGGCATACACTTCCTGCCGCTCATGACTCGCCATCCCCGGTGGCAGGGCGACGTGGATATTAACCAGGAATTCCAATGTGACCTGCCGGGGTGGAGGGGCTGGGGCATTGGCGGGCCGCCGGGCGGCGATGGACGCCAGACGGTCGCGACCGTATGCTATAGCGCTCATGGGACGACTCGAAGGGCGCGCCATCCTGGTCACCGGGGCCACGTCCGGGATCGGGCGGGCGATCGCGCGGCGGTGCGCCTCCGAGGGCGCGAACGTGCTGGCCACGGGCCGTAGCGAGGCGCGGCTGGCGGAGCTCGCGCAGGAGTCCCCGTCGATCGCGGTGTATCCCGCCGACCTCACCGAAGCCGACGCCGCCGACGGGTGCGCCGCCACGGCGGCCGGCCGGTTCGGGCGGCTGGACGGGCTGGTCCACGCGGCCGGGATCGTGCGCCGGGGGGAGGACATCCGCAGCACGACCGACGAGCAGTGGTCGCTGATGCGGGACATCAACCTGGACGCGACGTTCCGGCTGGCCCGGGCGTGCCTGCGGGAGATGGTGCCCCGGCGCAGTGGGTCGGTCGTGCTGGTCGGCAGCCAGCTCGCGCAGGTGGGGGCGCCCGGCTACGCGAGCTACTGCGCGGTGAAGGGCGGGGTGGAGGCGCTGGTGCGCGCGCTGGCGGTGGACTTCGGGCCGTCCGGGATCCGGGTCAACTCGCTCACCCCGGGCCTCGTGCAGACCCCGCTCGCCTACGTCGACCGGCCGGACTTCGACGACCAGATCGACGCGATCGCGAGCCGCCTGCCGCTGCGGCGCATCGGCCAGCCCGACGACATGACCGGCCCGGCCGTGTTCCTGCTGTCCGACGACAGCGCCTGGATGACGGGACAGAGCCTGGTGGTGGACGGCGGCTACACCGTCCAGTGACCGGGTGCGCGAGCACGCGGGACCGGCGGGCTTGCCTCCGGCGGCCTATTCGCGCAGGGCGCCGGCGGTGAGGCCCCTGATGAAGTACCGCTGCCCGAAGATGTAGGCCGCGACCAGGGGGAGCACCGCGATCGACAGCCCGGCCATGGTCACCGGGATGTTGAGGTTGAACTTGCTCTGGAATTCGCTGATCCCGACCATCAGCGTCTTCTTGGTGTCGCTCTGCAGGAACACCAGCGCGATCAGCAGCTCGTTCCAGGCCCAGAGCAGGTTGACGACCCCGAGCGTGATCAGCGGCGGCCCGGACAGGGGGAGAACCACCCGGCGGAACACCGTCCACGACGACGCGCCGTCCACGATCGCCGCCTCCACCAGGCTCTCCGGGATCTGGCTGAAGAAGCTGGCCAGCAGGTAGATCGAGAACGGCAGCATCAGACCCGTGTAGATGACGATGACCACCTGGAACGTCGAGATCTGGTGCAGGTACGCGCCGAGCTGGAACAGCGGGACGAGCAGGACGACCGGCGGGATCACCATGAGCGCGATGCACAGGCTCAGCACCGCCTGCTTGCCCGCGAAACGCCAGCGGGAATACCCCCACGCCGCGCTCGCCGCCAGGGCCATGGTGGCGGCCACCGAGATCGACGTCACGATCAGGCTGTTGAGCAGCCAGCGGCCGAAACCATTGCTGACCGCGACGCCGAAGTTCCGGAACGACCAGCTGGCCGGCAGCGACCAGGGCGAGGCCAGGAACTCGGCCTGGGTCTTGAACGCGCCGGTGATCATCACGTACACGGGGACCAGCGCGATCGCGGTGGCCAGCAGCAGAACGAGCTGGCGCGACCCGCGGTCGAGGATCCGCAGGGCGCGCTTCCCACCCGGCCCGGCGCCCGGGGCCGTGCCGGTCGGGGCAGGCATCACCCGGGCCATACGGCCTCCCCACCGTGCCCACTGACCGGCGTGAGCCGCAGGCCTCGTTCCGCATCCTGCGACCTGGACCGGCGCCAGAGCACCAGGGCGCGGACGCCCAGCCCGAGCGCGAACACCGCGACCAGCACGGTGAACAGCAGCGCCGCCGCCGCGGCCGCGAGCTGCGGCGCATTGAACTGGAACGCGTTCTGGTAGATATACAGCTCGGTCACCATGGTGGAGTCACCGGGACCGCCCTGGCCGTTGCTCATGATGTAGACGTAGTTGAAGACCCAGGAGATCATCGTGATTCCCTCGATGACCGCGTAGAACCAGATGACGCTGCGCAGCTGGGGAATCGTGATGCGCCAGTGCAGGCTGAAGAACCCGGCGCCGTCGATGCGCGCCGCTTCCTGGGTCTCCTGCGGCAGGGAGAGCAGCCGGGCCAGGAAGAGCACGAACGCGAACCCGGCCTCCCGCCAGATGATGACGCCCATCATCGCCCACAGGCTGACGTTGGGGTCGCCGAGCCAGTTGGCGGCCAGCACCCCGAGGCCGAGCTTGCCCAGGATCTCGTTGAGCGCGCCGTTCTGCTGCAGCAGCTGGCTGAACACGACGGCGATGACCGGCACGGGCAGGATGTAGGGCAGGAAGATCATGAACCGGTAGGCCCGCCATCCGCGCAGGCCCTCATACACCAGGATGGCGAGGAAGAGCCCCAGCGCGGCCAGCACCGGGACCGCGATCAGCAGCTGCAGGTTGTGCTCGATCGCCGCCCGGAAGTAGGGGTCGGACAGCACCAGCCGGACGTTCGCCAGGCCGGCCCAGGAGCCCTGGTTCGTCACCGCCTGAACGTAGAGCTCGACCACCGAGTAGCCGAAGACCAGCGCCATGACCAGCGCGGCGGGGAGCATCCAGACGGCGACACCCCAGTGCCGGCGCCAGCGGGCCTGCCGGGCGGGCCGCCAGGCCGGCGGGCCCGGCGCCGCCGGGTGCGCCACCCCCGGGCTGGGCGTCCCCCGGCCGGGAGCGGGCACGACCGGGGGACGCGCTGTGGCGGCTGGCGCGCCGCTGTCTCGTTCCTGCCGGGATCGCTCCATCAGCCCGCGACGGATTGGGCCCAGCGCGTGAAGTCGGCCATCTCCTTGGAATCGGTGATCCGGACCCTGGTCGCGACCTGCTGGAACTTGGCCGCCGCCTGGGCGCCCGTCTCGCTCCCGCCGAGCACCAGCTGGGCGTTGGCGAAGTTGCCCTCGGAGTCGAGCTGGGACGGGATGAAGTTCTCCAGGTACGGGGCGCCGTGGACCTCCATGTTGAACAGCTGGCGGACCTGGGGCAGGGTCACGTCGCTGACCGGGAACCGGTCGTCGGCGGGCAGGTCACCGGTGGCCTTGTACCAGGCCAGCAGCCGGGCCGGGGTGTGCATGAACATGATGAAGTTCGCGTCCACCGTCGGGTACTTGCTCCACCTGGTGATGCCCACGGTCTGCGACGTCGCGCCGAGCTTGCCCGCGTAGGGCCCGCTCCCGAACGTCGGCATCGCCATCAGGCCGACCTTGCTGACCCCCACCTGCTTGACGAAGCCCGGGACGGCGGTGCCGGCCGAGACCGTCATGGCCGCCTTGCCCTGGACGAACGCCTGCTGCCCCTGGTAGAGCTGCTGCGAGGTGATGCTGCTGTTCCAGCATCCGGACGACTTCATCTGCGCCAGGCGGGACCACCAGGAGGCGAGGTCCGCACTGGTGAAGGAGCCCTTCCCCACGACCGCGTCCAGCACCTGCTTCACCGAGGTGATCTGCTGGCCACCGAGCATGGAGTACAGCCAGCCGCCGAACCAGCCGTCCGAGACGCCGCCGGCCATGGGCGTGATCCCCGCGGCCTTCAGCGTCTTGCAGGCGGCGATGAGCTGGTTCCAGGTGGTGGGCACCGCGATGTGGTGCGCCGCCAGGATGTCCTTCCGGTACAGCAGCGGGAACGACGGCTGCAGGTACCAGGGGGCGGTCCACACGTGGCCCTGGTAGGTGTCCTCCCGGTAGGCGTTCAGGTAGTGGTGCAGTTCCGAGGCGGGGATGTAGTCCGACACCGGGCGGATGTTCCCGGCCCAGCCCGGCTCCTGGGAGTAGATCCCGCCCCAGAAGTACTGGATGTCCGGCCCCTGCCCCGCCTTGGCCGCCGCGTCGAACGCCGGGATCAGGCCGTTCGTGGTCTGCAGCACGGTGGTGATCGTCACGTTCGGATGCAGCTTGTGGTACGCGGCGATGGTCTGGGCCAGCCACGCGGAGGCGCCGGGCGCCTCCTGCTGGCCCCACCACCACATGGTCAGGTGGATGGGCCCGCTCGGCACCTTGGTCGTGGCCGGCCCCGGCGCGGTGCCCGGGGTGGACACGGCCGTTCCCGCGCTCTGGCCGCTCGTGCCGCCGCACGCGGCGATCCCCAGCGCCAGCGCGCCCGCGAGCGCGCAGGTGCCCCAGACCCGAAGGGCCGCGGGGCGGTGGAGGTGGTTTCTGCGGCCTGATGACGGCCGGCTGGCTGCTGTCCCTGAGACTTTGGCCATTTGCTGCCTCCCTGGCCAGTGGGGCGATAACAGCATCAAAACGCTATAGCATTCAGCTTGGCACGGGCCGTGGTGATGTCAAGGGCCGTCGTGTCACAGCCTGGTGACGGGAGCCGCTGGCGCGTCCTGGCCTGGTGACGCGGGAGCCGCCGCCGCGGCCTGGGCCAGTGACGCGAGAGCCGGGTGCCGCCTCAGCCGCCGGTGATCGTGGCGGAGACCGTGGTCTCGAGCCGGCCGTGCCCGGGCAGCGCCACCGCTTCGCCGCTGGCCATCGCGGCCTCGAGATTGCCGCCGGAGGTCCAGGGCTCGATGCCGAGCCCGTAGGCGCCCCGCAGGGGCATGGCGTGGGCGCCGCCGAACGGCTGCCACGAGATGACCCACCGGAACACCGCGGGATCCCAGTCGAGCCGGAAGCCCAGCCCCAGGGCGGGGTTGGCCAGCTCGGCCCAGCCGTCGTCGAGGTCGGTAAGGAACACGTCGTCGTGACTGCCTGCCTCGGGCCCCGGAATCTGTGACAGGTCGGCCATGCCCACGTCCCGGTGCAGCGCCATCGGCCAGCTGCTGCGCTGGCCGGGCAGCAGCCGGAATGTGTCCTCCCACGGCTCGGCGCCGGTAATGATTGTCCGGCAGGGGATGCGCAGCTCGGCGCCCTCGCCCACCAGCGGCGGCCCCAGCACGCAGTGATGGCCCCAGGTGAAATGCACCGGGTCGCCGGACAGGTTGGTGACCTTTTCGTCGATTACCAGCCGCCGTTCGCCCTGCGGCAGGCGCATCGTGCGCTCCAGCCGGAAGGGGGTCAGGCGGCACTCGACGGTGAACCGCACCGCCGTTTCGCCAAAATCATCGGCGGCCACCGACCACGACCACGGCAGCGTGGCGACCTCGCCGTGGAACGGCAGAGATATGCCGCGGTAGCTGGCCGGGTCATTGGTGTTGGGGAAGAGCTCCTGCCAGCCGCCTTCGTAATTCTCCAGGAAGGCCGCGCCCTCGCTGCCGTCCCGGGGCGGCGAGCCTGGTGGCTGGAGCCCCCAGGGCGCCTTGAAGAGCGGGTCGATCCCGGAACCGAGGTCGGTCAGCGCGTAGATGTCGGCCCCCTTGCCCGGCAGCACCGTCACCTCGAGCAGGTCGCTGGTGAGGTGGACCGCGGGCCAGCCGTGCACCAGGCCTTCCCGGATCCCCGGCCGTGATCCTGCCACCGGTCCTCCCCATGCATGCGCCGTGCCCGCGCCGCCCGCCGGGCCTGTGCTTGCCGTGCCGGCCGGCCCGTGCTTGTGCCGCCCGGCCGGTCCGCGCTTGCAGTGCCCTATCGGCCTGTGCCTGCGCCGCCTGGCGGGCCCTGCTGGCGGGCCCGCGGTACTGCGCTGACGCCGCCTGCGGTACCGCGCTGGCGGTGCTGCCAGGGCCGACTTGACGGTCAGAATGCTATAGCGTTTACTGCGAACGTGGAACCGGCAGCGTCCGTGGCGATGGTGACTGGGGCGGCCAACGGCATCGGCCGTGCCATCGCGCTGCGGCTCCGCGACGACGGGTTCCGGGTTGCGGCGGCCGACATCGAGCCGGTCGAGCCGGCCGACGGGGTGACCGGGTACCGGCTGGACGTCGCCGACCTCGACGCGCACGAGCCCCTGGTAAGCCGCATCGAGCAGGACCTGGGACCGCTGGCCGCGCTCGTCAACGTGGCGGGCATCTGCCTGCCCGAGCCCATCGACAAGCTGACCCTCGACGCCTACCGCCGCCAGCACGCGGTGCTCATGGACGGCCCGGTCTGGCTGGCCCGGACGGCGGGCCTGCGGATGGCCGCGCGGGGCTCCGGGCGCATCGTCAACGTCACCTCCGTGCACGCCACCGTGGGGGAGGAGGCGACGCTGGCCTACGACTCGGCCAAGGCGGGCCTGGAGGCCGCGACCAGGACCCTGGCGATCGAGCTCGGCCCGCGCGGGGTGCTCGTCAACTCGGTGGCACCGGGGTTCGTGCGCACCCGCATGTCGGTCGTGAATGGGGTGAACGAGCTGGACTCGGCCTGGTTCCGCGACATATACCAGGGCCATGGCAAGCTCCCGCTCCGCCGGGCCGCCGAACCCAGCGAGATCGCCAGCGCGGTAAGTTACCTGGTCTCCGCCGGCAACACGTACGTCACCGGCCAGCGAATGGTCGTCGATGGTGGCTTGACGGTGACCTTCTGAAAGGCGGTCAGGAATGCCGATTCTCCACCACACCGGCCTGACGGTCGCGGACCTGGACCGGTCGCTGCATTTCTGGCGGGACGCGATGGGCATGGAGGAGCTTTTCCAGCAGGAAAAGGTGGGCGGCTACCTGGAGGCGATCGTCGGGGAGCCGGGCGCGCACGTGCGCATGGCGCATCTGGCCTTCGGCGGCGAGGGGCCGCGGATCGAGCTTTTCGAGTACCTGGCGCCCAGCGGCGGCCAGCACCGGCTGCGCCCCGCCGACCAGGGGTTCGTCCACATCTGTGTGGCCTGCGACGATCTCGATGAACGGCTCGAGCGGCTCACCGCGGCCGGCGGTACGCCGTTCAGCACGCCGGTGGAGATCGACACCGGGGTGAACAAGGGCGGCCGCGGCGTCTACCTCCGCGACCCGGACGGGCACGTCGTCGAGCTCTTCGAACGGCCACCGGCGTGACCGGATTCGACCCGCTCGATCTCAGTTCCACCCCGGCCGGGGCCCCGCTGGTCCCGCTGCTGCCGATCCGGATGCGCCGCACCGAGATCCTGACCGTGGTCTACCGGACCGGGCGGGACGCCGCCGAGGCGCTTGTGCCCCGGCCGCTCCAGCTCGCGTCCGACCTGTGCGTGCTGCACGTGTACCACATGCACGATGCCGAGTGGTTCGGCAACTACTGCGAGTCGGCGTGGCAGCTGCCGGTGCTGCTGCCCGACGGCACCCCGGCGGTGTACTCCCCGTTCCTCGTGCTCGAATCGGACGGCGCGGTGGCCGCGGGCCGTGAGGCCTACGGCCAGCCGAAGAAGGCCGGGCAGGTCTGCCTCGAGGGCCGGGGGGACCTGCTGGTCGGCACCGTCGCGAGGAACGGCATTGATGTGGCCACGGTGACGATGTGCTGGAAGCAGAATGCCAGCAGCGGAACCGAACTGGACCGGCTCGTGCCCGGGGCAGGACTGAACGTGAACCTGCGGGTCCGCCAGGAAGAGGAGGGCGTCATCAGCCGGGAACTCGTCACCAGACGCTTCACCGACGTCGTTGAGCATGAGGCATGGACCGGGCCCGCCACCCTGGAGCTGCGTCCCAACGCACAGCTCCCCGCCCATCTGCTGGCCGTGCGTGAGGTGGTCCTGGGCCTGCACCGGAGCATCGACCTGACGCTGTCGCCCGGCCGCATCGTCCACCGCTATCCCGGCGGCCCGGCATGACCGAGCCCCTGCCCGACCACAGCCTCGCCGACGCCGTCGCGGACCGGCTCCGGGCCGACATCCAGAGCGGGGTCTATGCCCCCGGCGACCGCCTCGTCGAGCGCCGCCTCGCGCACCTGCTCGGCGTCAGCCACATCCCGCTGCGCGAGGCGCTGGCCCGGCTGGAGGAGGAGGGCCTGGTGGTGCGCCCGCCCCGGCGCGGGGCGCGGGTGGCCAGCCTGTCGCCGCGGATGCTCGAAGAGGTGTCGAGCCTGCGGGTGGTGCTCGAGCAGTTCGCCATCCAGCGGCTCCGGGGCCGGTTCACCCCGGCCGCCCGGGCCGAGCTCCAGGCGATCGTGGACGCGATGATCCGCGCCGCCGAGCAGCACGACCTGGCGCTGGTGCACGAACTCGACCAGCAGTTCCACGAGTACCTCTGGCGCCTCTCCGACCACGCGCTGCTGATGGAGGTGGCGGGGCAGCTCCGCAGCCGGGTGACCCACTTCTACCGCGCCGCGGTGTCCCCGCTCGGGCCGGACGGCCTGCGCCGCCATGCGGAAACCCACCAGGAACTGCTCGATGTCGTCGCGTCGGGTGACCTGCAGGCGGCCGAGGAGGCGATGGAGCAGCACATCCGCGCCGCCTCGCGGCGCATCGCGGACGCCCAGCTGACGCGGACGGAGGAGGCGTAGGCCATGGCCGCGCGGCCGACGGTCGCCATCACCGACTCCGACCTGGCCTCCACCGAGGACGAGCGCGTCCTGCGCGAGGCGGGCCTCACCGCCGTGCGCCTGCAGGCCAGCGGCGAGGACGGCCTCATCGCGGCGCTCGCACGGGTTCCCGCCGACGCGCTCATCGTGCAGTGGGCCCGGATCACCGCGGCGGTGCTCGGCGCCGCTCCCCGGTGCCGGTTCATCAGCCGCCTGGGCATCGGGCTCGACATGATTGACATCGCGGCGGCGACCCGGCGGGGGGTGGCGGTGGCCAACACCCCCGACTACTGCGTGGACGAGGTGGTCGCGCACACGCTGGCGATGACGCTGTGGCTGGTCCGCGGCCTCGGGCGCTTCGACGCCGCGGTCCGGGACGGGCAATGGGCGGCCGCCGCCGCCTACCCGGCCGCCGGCCGGCCCGCGGGCACGGTCATCGGCGTGGTCGGGCTCGGCCGCATCGGGGCGCAGGTCGCGGCCCAGGCGGCGGCGCTGGGCTTCGAGGTCCTCGGGCACGACCCGTACACCGCCGCCGCTCCGGCCGGCGTCCGGCTCACCTCGCTCGAAGACCTGCTCCGCCGCTCCCACCTGGTGACCTTGCACGCGCCGCTCACCGCCGAGACCCGGCACCTGATCCGGGCGGACACGATCGGGCTGATGCCCCCCGGGGCCCTGCTCGTCAACACCTGCCGCGGCGGGCTGATCGATGAGGCCGCCGTGGCCGCCGCCCTGCGCGCGGGACGGCTCGCCGGGGCCGCCATGGACGTGTTCGAGACCGAGCCATTGCCCGCGGACAGCCCGCTGCGGTCGCTGCCGAACGTGCTGCTGTCCCCGCACGCCGCCTGGTACTCACCGGCCAGCCTCGCGGCGCTCCCGGTGCGTGCGGCCCAGCAGGTGGTGGACTTCCTGGCCGGCGCTGAGGTGCCGTCGATCGTCAACCCCGGGTACCGCTCGCACGCGGCCCGGCGGGGATTAAAGGTCTGACCGCCCGGCCGCCTCAGCTGGCAGGCTTTTGCCCTGCTTTTGCCCTGCGATCCGACCGGCTACGCTCCTGGAACAGCCGACTGGGTGGAAAGCCTGACGGCTCCCCGGGAGTCACGACGCCAGCGGGAGTAGGTCAATGCAGGACGGACCGCGTCTTCTGGTCGCTGCCGCACTGGGAAGGATCATTGAGCCCTTTCTGCGGCAGTCCATGAGCGACGCTACGGTGCGTATCGCTGAGGACAAGGCCGCCGTGGAGCGCGCGGTCGGCGATCGCCTGCGGTTTGATGTGGTGGTCGCCGATCTGACCTGGAATGACTACGCAGTCGAGTACGCGTTCGACGGGCTTGATGTGCTGGACATCCTCCGGAGCGCGCGCAGGCAGACACCCATGATTTTCGCCGCCCAGGGCCACGGAATTGAACGCGATCACTTGGATGAGGCGGTCGAGCAGCCCGAAGTGGTGGGTATCTACCGAAAGGCGACGGGTCCCCAGCCGCTGGTAGATGCCGTGAACATTGCGGTTCGGGGCGGCAGTCTCGAGGGTTCTCACTTTCCTCCGGGCGACAGCTCGCCAGATATCCCGCGGATCCATACCTATTTCAGCAAGGGGAAGGGCGGAACTGCCGCCCGCCTGGCCGGGGCGATCGCCTCGGGCCGGGCTGTCAATCACGAAACGCTCGCCAGTTCGGCGCATGTGGGGTACGACACGGCGGCCAAGATTGTCGATTACCTTGGGCCGCTCATCCGCGATCGCGGCGAACACAGCCCTGAGCTCAAGATGACGCCAGAGGTCGTCTACCGGTGGTGTGGCGAACATGCGCGCTACATCCTGAGCTGGTGCCGCCGCAATGGCCATGGCGACATCGCAACGCGCGTCATGGCGGCGCACTGATCGAACCGCGCCGGCACGTCATCCGGCTTCGCGGACCGGGGAACCCGGCCGCGTCATCCGGCCGTGGCGCCCCGGGCCAGCCGCCGCCGTGCTCATGCGGTGTTCTGGCCTGCGGTGTTCTGGCCTGCGGAGCGGGATCGACGGCTGGCGGGCGCAGCCACCGGGGCGGGCATGCGAGATCTTGCATGAGGGAATCATGATCCGGCAAGGATCTGCCTGATTGGCTTCCGCTTGAACTCTGCTCCGTAGGTAAGCGGATATAACTGAGCTTGGCTGGCGCTAAGCCTGGGAGCAGGCAACCCGGGCGGCTCACCAATCTCTGATAAGAGAGGCGGCGAGGGCAGAGGGGGGGCGCTCTCGCCCGCCGGTCGAGGTAGACCGTGGGCGGCGCCGGCCACGTGCGCCGGGTAGCCGATGTGATCACCGATCAACTCGGCTACCCGGCGCACACCTTCATCCCGGGAGATACGAGGCCGCGAGGTCCGGCGGCGCGCATGCCAGCCAGCCGTCGGTAATCGCCTCCCGCAGCGCCCTGGCGGGAGCTTTCCGCAATTGAATGAGCACGGCGGAGTATCCGTCGAAGTGCGGGATCGTAAAGAAGGCTCCGGGATGCGCGGCGAGCACGGCCTCCTTCTCGCTGAGATCCCCGACACGAACGGCGAGGATTGGTCCATCTGGCGGCGTCTCGTCGCCGAACCGCTTGACATCCGCCTTACTGAATGGCCGGTCCCACGCGAATGCCTTACCGGCGACGTACCACGTCCGGTTGCCGTGACGTTCACCTTCTGTCACCGCGGGCAGCTCCAGGGCCATCCGGGCCACATCGTCGATCGTCGCCACACCGGTACCGTACCGCCGCCGGCCGGGCCGGAGGGATGCCCCTCAAGGCTCATCTGCGGCGCCGCTCAGTCCCCGGGCAGGGTCTCCAGGATGTACCAGTTCGCCGTCAGGCCCCCGTCCACCCGCAGGTCGATGCCGGTGATCGCCGAGGCCTGGTCGGAGGCGAGGAACAGGAACGCCTGGGCGACCTCGTCCGTCCGGACCAGGCGCTTCATCGGCACTCGCGCGAACGACCCGTTGAGGTAGTCCATGAGCTTGGGCCCCACCGCCTTCTCGGTCATGACGGTGTGCGTGAACCCGGGGCTGACGCAGTTGGAGCGGATCCCGTGCGCGGCGAGCTCGAGCGCCATGGTCCGGCTCAGC
>DATINY010000354.1:0-4436 GCA_035473755.1 Streptosporangiaceae bacterium | reverse complement strand
CGTCAGGAACCCGTCCGCCCGGTAGGCGGCGACCCGCAGATCTCCGATGCCGTCGAGCTCGTCCGGCCGGGCGTCGCGCACCATCACGCCCGGCCCAACCCGCCGGGCGGCCCGCGCATTCCGCACCCACCCCTACCGTCTGGGTACCCTGGCCTGCGATGGCCGGCCGGTCATCACGGGAGCGGCAGCCGAACCGGAGGAGCGCGATGAATCAGGGCGGCGTTGTGCCCCAGGTGCCCGCGACCGAGGTGCCCGCCGAGGCGTACCTGCTGGATGTGCGGGAACCCGACGAGTGGGAGGCCGGGCACGTGCCCGGCGCGCTGCACATCCCGCTCGGCGAGCTCAACGCCCGCTACATGGAGATCGACCGCGCCCCCGCGCTGTACGTGATCTGCCGGTCCGGGAACCGGTCGGATCACGCCGCGCGGGCACTGGCCGGCGCGGGCTGGCAGGCGCACAACGTCTCCGACGGCATGATCGGCTGGCAGGCCGCCGGCCGCCCCATGGCGAGCGAGTCCGGCCAGCCGTTCGTGGCCTGACCGCGGGCCGGGCCGGTGCCCCTCGCCGGGACCCCGTCCGGAGGCGGACGTAATCTTCATTACAGAGAACGCATCCGACGATCCGGCGATCATGAGGTGATCATGGAGTACGTCAACCTGGGCGCGACGGGCATGCGCGTGTCACGCGTGTGCCTCGGGATGATGAGCTTCGGCAACAACAGCGAGCGGCCGTGGGTGCTAGATGAGGACGCGGCGGAGCCGATCGTCCGGGCGGCGGCCGACGGCGGCGTGATCTTCTTCGACACGGCCGACATCTACTCGGCCGGGGCCAGCGAGGTGGCCACGGGGCGGCTGCTCGGCAAGCTCTTCCAGCGCGACGAGGTGGTCGTGGCCACCAAGGTGTTCATGCCGATGGGGCAGGACGAGAACGCCAGGGGCCTGTCCCGCAAGCACATCCTGTCCGCGATCGACGCGTCGCTGGGGCGGCTGGGCATGGACTACGTCGACCTCTACCAGATCCACCGGTGGGACCCGCGGACGCCGATCGAGGAGACGATGGAGGCGCTGCACGACGTGGTCCGGTCCGGCAAGGCCCGGTACATCGGCGCGAGCAGCATGTTCGCCTGGCAGTTCGCCAAGGCCCAGCACACGGCGGACCGGCATGGCTGGACCCGCTTTGTGTCCATGCAGGACTACTACAACCTGCTGTATCGCGAGGAAGAGCGGGAGATGATCCCGCAGTGCATCGACCAGGGAGTCGGCGTGATCCCGTGGAGCCCGCTGGCCCGCGGCACGCTGGCCGGCACCCGGACGCGGGAGGGAGAGCGGCGCACCACCCGGGCGAACTCCGACTCCTTCGGTGACAGCCTCTACCAGAACCCGGCCGACTTCGACGTGGTGGACGCGGTGGCCGGGGTGGCCGCCGCGCGCGGGGTCCCGCCGGCCCAGGTCGCGCTGGCCTGGCTGCTGCACCGGCCCGGCGTGACCGCGCCCATCGTGGGGGCCACCAAGCCCGGCCACATCGAGGACGCCCTCGCCGCCGTGGAGCTCGACCTGACCGGCGACGAGATGCGCCTGCTGGAGGAGCACTACGTCCCGCACCCGGTCCTGGGCCACGGCTAGGCCCCCGGCTTTCACGGATCTGCGTCACGCACACCGGTACGGAGCGGGCGTGATCATGACGCAGATCCATCAACAGAAGGTCCTGGGACCGGGGGAGGAGGTCCTGGGGACCGCTAGCGGGGGAGTGGCTAGTCGAGGCCGACCAGGCCGGCGAGCTCGGCGAGGGTGTACTCGAAGAGTGGAGCCGCGTCGTCGAGCGCGAAGTTCAGGTGCTGGAAGACCTCCAGGCTGACCATGCCGTAGAGCCGCACCCAGCAGCGCAGGAAGGTGAGCACGGCCCCGGCAGGCAGGTCGACGCCGAGCCCGCCAACGTAGCGCGCCAGCTGCGCCAGAAGTCCCGGGTCGATCTGGTCGGCGGCCGGGACCGGGAACGGATGCCGCTGCCACAGTTCCAGGAACAGCGTCATCCAGGAGCCGGCGAAGTCCAGGGCGCAATCGTCGATCTTGTCGTTGTGCAGCGCTTCCAGCCCGGGCAGGGGGGTGCCGAAGAGCAGGCCGAACTCCTCCCGGTGCGTGAGCGCCCAGTGGCGGAACTCCCGGCACGCGGCGATCAGCTTGGCCGTCACATCGCCACCGGACTCCTCGGCCGCCCCCGCTGCGGCGCCCCGGATGCCGGTGGCGATCTCGCTGAAGATGTCCCCGCAGACGTGCCGCAACAGGTCTTCCCGGCTGCCGAAATACCGGTACAGCGCGGGCGCGGTCATCCCCATCTCGCGCGCGATCGCCCGCAGCGAGACCGCCTCCGGCCCCTCCGCCACCAGGATCCGCCGGGCCGTGTCCTTGATCTCCCCCGTGGTCGCGGCCCGGACCCGGTCACGTCGGCTCACCGCCTGTACCACGTGGCCTCCCAATCGCTAAACGGGCTTGACAGCCGTGAAGCTCGTATGCGAAGTTAACACTGTTTGCAGTTTACATCATTTACGAAGGTAAACAACGGGTAACAGTGTAGCCGCGGAGGAGCCGATGTTCGAGGCATGGGGACGTTTCGTATACCGTCGCCGGCGGCTGGTCCTGCTGGTAGCGGCGTTGGTCGTGGCCGGTGCGGCCGTGTGGGGAACGGGTGTGTTCGGCGCGCTGCAGTCGGGCGGGGGCTTCACCGCCCCGGGCAGCCAGAGCGAGCAGGCGAGCACGCTGGCCACGCGCGCGTTCGGCCGCGACACGGCCGACGTCGTGGTGCTGTACCGCAGCCCGGCCCTGACCGTGCGGGACCCGGCCTACCGGGCCGCGGTGACCGGGAGCCTGTCCGCCCTGCCGAAGGACAAGGTCCTCTCCTACCAGACGTACTGGTCCACCGGGTCGCCGCTGTTCGCCGGGGATCGCGGCCACGAGACCTACGCGGTGCTCCGGCTGGCCGGCGGCGGCGACGGCGCCCAGATGAAGACCTACCAGGCCATCAGCGGCGAGCTCGGCGTCCCGGGCCTGGCCACCCACGTGGGCGGGCAGATCCCGACCGAGCTGACGATCAACGACCAGGTCAAGGCCGACATCGGCCGGGCCGAGGGGATCTCCATGCCGGTGCTGCTGATCCTGCTGCTGGTGATCTTCGGCAGCCTGGCCGCCGCCGGCCTGCCGCTGGCGATCGGCGCGGTCGGCATCCTCGGCTCGTTCGCCGCGCTGCGGCTGCTGACCCTGGTCACCGACGTGTCGATCTATTCCATCAACATCACCACGATCCTCGGCCTGGGCCTGGCCATCGACTACGGGTTGTTCATGACCGCCCGGTTCCGGGAGGAACTGCGCGCCCGGCCCTCGGTGGAGGAGGCGCTGGCCCGGACCGTGGCCACCGCCGGCCGCACCGTCGCCGTGTCCGGCGTCACCGTCGCGGTCGCGCTGGCCGGCCTGATGCTGTTCCCCGAGATGTTCCTGCGCTCCATGGGCTACGGCGGCGTGGCGACGGTCGTGGTGGACATGCTGGCCGCGCTGACCGTCATGCCCGCGCTGCTCGCGGTGCTCGGCTACCGGGTCAACGCGCTGCGCATCCGCCGCTCCCGCGGCGGGCAGCGCATGAGCGGGCCGGCCGCCGACGAGGCCAGCGGCGCCTGGTACCGCATCGCCCGCAGCGTCATGCGCCGGCCGGTCGCCTACGTCGCCGTGATCGTGGTGATCCTGCTCGCGCTCGGTTCCCCGTTCCGCTCCATTGCCTGGGGCGGCACGGACGCCCGCGCCCTGCCGGCGGCCGCCGGGCCGCGGGTGGTCGCCGACGCGCTGGCCCGTGACTTCCCGGCCAACGCGACGACGCCCATCGAGGCGGTGGTCAGGCTCGCCGGGCCTGCGGGGGCCCCGGCGCAGCGGGCCGCCCTGGCCAGCTACCTGACCCGCCTGGAGCACGTCCCCGGTGTCATCGCCGGGCAGGTGACCGGCGTGGCCGGCCACGTGGCGCGGGTGGACCTGCGTTATACCGCCAATGCGGAGTCGCCGGCGGCCCGGGCGCTGGTGACGCAGATCCGTGCCGTGCCGCCGCCGGCCGGTGCCCAGGTCTACGTCGGCGGCGCGACCGCGCAGCTGGTGGACGAGCTGGCCAGCCTGGGCCACACGCTGCCGTGGATGGCGCTGGTGGTCGTGCTGGCCACGTTCGTGCTGCTGTTCCTGGCGTTCGGGTCGGTGGTCCTGCCGGTCAAGGCCATCGTCATGAACGCGCTGTCGCTGACCGCGACGTTCGGCGCGATCGTGTGGATCTTCCAGGAGGGCCACCTGTCCGGGCTGCTCAACTTCACCCCGACCGGCACCATCGACCCGACCATGCCGGTCCTGATGCTGGCGATCATCTTCGGGCTGTCCATGGACTACGAGGTGTTCCTGCTGTCGCGGGTGCGC
>DATINY010000353.1:0-7985 GCA_035473755.1 Streptosporangiaceae bacterium | reverse complement strand
TGCCCGGCATCGTGGCCCGCGTGTACGCGGACGTGGACCGTTCACTCTGGCCGTTCGCTGAATGGTCGGTCCGCGCACAGCTGGACTACCTGGCCGCCACCGAGGGCCTGCCGCCCGGCGTCAGCTACTGACCGCCGTAGCTACGGCGTTACTGACCGCCGCAGGTACGGCGTTACTGGGTCCGCGGAGGGCGCGAATGCGCTTGCGGACCCGGGGGCTCTCAGTGAGCACGTTTGGCCAGGCGCTCCGGGTCCAGGATGAGCACCGACTTGGCCGAGAGCTGGAGCCAGCCCCGGGCGGCGAAATCGGCGAGCGCCTTGTTCACCGTCTCCCGGGACGCCCCGACCAGCTGGGCCAGCTCCTCCTGGGTGAGATCGTGGTGAACCTGGAGCCCTTCCGCGGTCTGCTCACCGAAGCGGTCCGCGAGGTCGAGCAGGGCCTTGGCCATCCGGCCCGGCACGTCGGTGAACACCAGGTCGGCCATGACGTCGTTGGCCCGCCGCAGCCGCCGCGCGAGCGCCTGCAGCAGATGCATCGCGACATCGGGCCGGCCGGTCAGCCAGTGGCGCAGGTAGTCGTGGCCCAGCCCGGCGAGCTTGGAATCGGTGACGGCCACCGCGCTGGCCGTCCGCGGCCGCGGGTCGAAGAGGGAAAGCTCGCCGAACATCTCGCCCGGGCCCAGCACGCTCAGCAGGTTCTCCCGCCCGTCGGGCGCGGTCCGGGTCAGCTTGATCTTGCCGTCGAGAATCACATACAGCCGGTCGCCGTCGTCGCCTTCGTCGAACAGGCGGTCGCCCCGGGCCAGCTGGACGTCGACCACGCCGGCCCGCAGCGCGCGCGCTCCCTCGTCGTCGAGCGTTTCGAATAGTGGCGCCCGGCTGAGCACATCCTCAGCGTGAGCCACGTGGTGCCTCCTCGCACGTCTGCTGTCATCAGTGTCGCGCATCCGCGGGCCTGGATGTGACCAGGATCACCCGGGCGGCGCCTCGGTGGCGGCGGCCAGCCGGCGGCGGCAGTCCTCGATCTCCTCCTCCGCCTCGGCCCGGCCGACCCAGCTGAACCCCTCGACCGCCTTCCCGGGCTCCAGGGCCTTGTACACCTCGAAGAAGTGCTGGATCTCCAGCAGATCGAACTCGGCCACGTCGCCGATGTCGGCGTAGTGCGCCATCCGCGGGTCCGTCGCCGGGACACAGAGCACCTTGTCGTCGGCGCCCATCTCGTCCCGCATCCGGAACATGCCGATCGTCCGGCACCGGATGAGGCAGCCGGGGAACGTCGGCTCCTCGAGCAGCACCAGCGCGTCGAGCGGGTCGCCGTCGTCGGCGAGCGTGTCCTCGATGAACCCGTAGTCGGACGGGTACCGGGTGGACGTGAACAGCATCCGGTCCAGCCGGATCCGGCCGCTCTCGTGATCCACCTCGTACTTGTTGCGCTGGCCCTTGGGGATCTCAACCGTCACATCGAATTGCATCACGTCGCTCCCTGTGCGCAAAGATGATTGACTCCTGTGCCCAGCGGGCCAGTTACTGTGTACCGCCCGGCCCGGCATTCTGGGTAGAGGAGGCCCCAGCACCGCTGGGATTTCCGTTCCGTGCCAAGCATCTCGTGAGAGGACCGGTGGTGGCCAACCGCGTCCGGCTGACCGTGGTGACCGCGCTCGCGATGCTCAACGTGTTCGCGCTGGGCGCCGGGGTGGCCGTTGCCGCGCTGCTGCCGGCCCGGCTGGCCCTCTGGCAGGTCCCGCGGGTGGCGACCGTCCGGATCGCCGCGCCCGCCGCCGTGCTCACGCCCGCCGTCCCGGCCGGCGCCCTCCCCACCAGCCAGGGCCTGACCTCCGAACTGGCCCCGCTGATCGCCTCCCGATCGCTGGGCCCCCGCGTCGGCGTGGTCGTCACCGACCTGGCGTCCGGCCGGGTGCTCTTCGCCCGGGCGGCCAGCATCCCGGCGACGCCCGCCTCCAGCGCCAAGGTGGCCACCGCGGTGGCGGCGCTGGCCGTGCTCGGCCCGGCCGCGCGCTTCACCACCCGCGTGGTCCGCGGCCCCTCGCCGGGCTCGGTGATCCTGGCCGGGGGCGGGGACCCCACGCTGGCGGCGGGCCGGGCGCCCGCCGCGGACTACCCGCAGCCGGCCACCCTGGCGTCCCTGGCCCGCCAGACCGCGCGCTCGCTGCGCGCGAACCACCGGCGGTCGGTGCGGCTGGGATATGACGCCTCGCTGTATACCGGCCCGCTCATGGCACCGGGCTGGACCACCAGCTACGTCACCACCGGCAACGTGACCCCCATCACCTCACTCCAGGTGGACCAGGGGCGGCTGACCGCGTCCGGCAAGCCGGAGGACGCCGACAACCCGGTCAACTTCCGCCCGCGCTCGTTCACCCCCGCGGCCGACGCGGCCGCATCCTTTGCCTCGTTCCTGCGCGCCCAGGGCATCCGCGTGCTGGGCGGCGTTTCCGCCACCACCGCGCCGAAGGGCGCCGCCACCATCGCCAGCGTCCACTCCCCCTACCTGTCCGCGATCGTGGGCTGGATGCTCCGCGAGAGCAACAACGTGATCGCCGAAAACCTGGCCCGGCAGGTCGCGCTGCGCATCGGCCGGCCCGCCTCGTTCGCCGGGGCGGCGGCGGCGGTCACGGCGGTCGCGGCCCGGCTGGGCATCGGCAGCGGTATCCACCTGGTCGATGGGAGCGGCCTCTCCCCGCGGGACCGGATCACCCCGATGGCGCTGGCCGGCCTCGTCCGCGTGGCGGGCGGCAGGCAGGCCACGCTCCGCGCGGCCATCACCGGGATGCCGGTGGCCGGCTTCTCCGGGACGCTGGCTCGCGGCCAGAGCGTGTTCGGCAACTTCGGGCCGGCCGCGCTCGGGACCGTGCAGGCCAAGACCGGGAACCTGACCCGGGTGGTCAGCCTGGCCGGGATCGTCAGCGATGCCAGCGGCCGGCTGCTGGCGTTCGCCTTCATGGCGGACCGGCTACCGGGCGGCCAGCTGGTGCACGCGGCCGGCGTCATCGACGCCATGGCCACCGCGCTGGCGGGCTGCGGCTGCCGCTCATAGCGCCGGCGCGCCCTCGCGGCGAGGCCCGGCGCCGGCATGCGGCGAGGCCGGCGCCCGGCATAGGGCCCGGCGTGACACGTCCTATCGCGTGAGCACGTACGGTGGAGGGGTGAACAGCGGACAGATGATCGACTGGGATGTCGCTATCTCGACCGGCGTCAGGTGGGTGCGGCCCGGGCCGCAGGTCAGCCTGGCCGACGCGCGGGCCGTGGTCGCGGAGTTGCGTGAGCTCGCCGTCGCAGTGGCCGAACCGGTGCACGAGGTCACCGGGATGATCAGCGCCGAGGATGCCGGCCGGGTGGCGGTGGTGGACCGCCCCGGGTGGATCCGCGCGAACGTGGACGGGTTCCGGATGGTCCTCGACCCCCTCGCCGATCACCTGCGCGAACAGGGCCGGGCGCCGGATCCCGGCTCGGTGATCGCCAGCGTGGGCTCGCGCGTCACCGGGATGCAGGCGGGGCTCATCCTCGCCTACCTGGCGGGCCGGGTGCTGGGCCAGTACGAGCTGTTCCTGCCCCCCGACCCGGACACCCCCGAAAGCGCGGCGCCCGCGGGCCGCCTCACGCTGGTGGCGCCGAACATCCTCATGGTGGAACGCGAGCTCGGGGTGGACCCGCACGACTTCCGCCGCTGGGTGTGCCTGCACGAGGAGACCCACCGGACCCAGTTCACCTCGGTCGAGTGGCTCCGCGGCTACGTGCAGGATCAGATGACGCAGTTCCTCCTCGCCTCCGACCTCGACCCGGCGACCATTCTGGACCGGGTGCGCGCCGCTGCCGATGCCATGGCCGGGGCGGTGCGGGGCGGCGACGGCGACAGCCTCATCGAGGCCATCCAGACCCCCCGCCAGCGGGAGATCCTCGACCGCCTCACCTGCGTGATGACGCTGGTGGAAGGCCACGGCGACTACGTGATGGACGCCGTCGGGCCGAAGGTCGTGCCCTCGGTCGCCGAGATCAGGGCGGCCTTCAACACCCGCCGGGGGTCGGCCGGCCGGCTGGAGCAGACCATCCGCCGGATGCTGGGCATCGAGCTGAAGATGAAGCAGTACGCCCAGGGCTCACGGTTCGTGACGACCGTCGTGGCCGAGGCCGGGATGGACACCTTCAACCGGGTCTGGACCTCGCCGGAAACGCTGCCGACCAAGGACGAGATCACCGCCCCCGCCCTCTGGCTGGAGCGTGTCGGGGGCAACGGCGCCAAGGCCCTCGAGGGCTGACCAGCCATGGGCCCCCACCCCGCGGTGGCCGAGGTCCGCAGGGCCGTCCGCCGCGGGCTGGACGGCCTCACCGCCGGTGACCTGGTGCTGGCCGCCTGCTCGGGCGGCGCTGATTCGCTGGCGCTCGCGGCGGCACTGGCCCACGAGGCGCCACGCCACGGGCTGCGGGCGGGCGGCGTGACCATCGATCACGGGCTCCAGCCCGGATCAGCCGAACGAGCCCGCCGCGTCGCGGCGGTCCTGGCCGGACTCGGCCTTGACCCGGTGGAGGCCGTGCCGGTGACGGTCGTGGCCGGGCCCGGTGCGGGCGGCCCGGAGGCCGCGGCGCGCGGCGCCCGCTACCGGGCGCTGGACGAGGTGGCCCGGCGCACCGGCACCGGGGCCATCCTGCTCGGCCACAGCCTGGACGACCAGGCGGAAACGGTCCTGCTCGGCCTGGCCCGCGGCTCGGGCGCCCGGTCCCTGGCCGGGATGCCGCCCGCCCGCGGCTGCTACCGGCGGCCGCTGCTCGGCGTGCGGCGGGCCACCCTGCGGGCTGCGTGCGACGCGCTTGGCCTGCGGCCCTGGGACGACCCGCACAACGCCGACCCCGCCTACGCCCGGGCCCGGGTCCGGCACCAGGCGCTCCCGGCCCTGGAGACGGCACTCGGCCCGGGGGTGGCGCAGGCGCTCGCCCGCACGGCCGGCCAGCTGCGGGCCGACGCGGAGGCGCTCGACGAACTGGCAGCCGGCCAGGTGCCGCTGCTGCGCGACTCCGGCGGCGGCTGGCTGGCCGGCGCGCTCGCGGCCGCTCCGGCCGCGATCAGGGCCCGCGTGCTGCGGACGGCGGCGATCGAGGCGGGGTGCCCCCCCGGCAAGCTCACCGCCCGGCACGTCGATGCGCTCGACGCCCTGGTGACCCGCTGGCACGGGCAGCGCTGGGCCACCCTTCCCGGGGGAGTCCGGGCCATGCTCCAATGTGGCAGGCTGACCTTCGCCGTCACTGCCCGGCAAGACCGCCGGGACGAGCGGCCAGGGCCCGACGAGGCGGAGGTCATGCTTGGACGCGACTGACGTGGGAGCCGACCTTAAACAGGTGCTCATACCGGCTGAGCGCGTGCGGGAGCGGGTCACCGAACTGGCCGCCCAGATCGACGCCGATTACGCCGGGCGCGAACTCCTGCTGGTGGGCGTGCTCAAGGGGGCGGTCATGGTCATGGCCGACCTGGCCCGGGCGATCCGGCTGCCGGTGCAGATGGACTGGATGGCCATTTCCTCCTACGGATCCGGGACCAAATCGTCGGGCGTGGTGCGGATTCTCAAGGATCTCGATACCGATATCTGCGGCCGTCACGTGCTCGTGGTGGAGGACATCATCGACTCGGGCCTGACCCTGTCCTGGCTGATGGGGAACCTGCGGTCCCGGGAGCCGGCCTCGCTGCACGTCTGCGTGCTGCTCCGCAAGCCCGGAGCGGACCAGATGGGCGTCGAGGCGGCTTACACCGGGTTCGATATCGGCGATGAGTTCGTGGTCGGGTACGGGCTCGACTATGCCGAGAAGTACCGGAATCTCCCGTTCGTCGGGACCCTCGCGCCGCACGTCTATGGCGGCGAGCCGGACGATATCGCCGAAGGGGAACACGATCAGTGATCGGTAGCGTTGATGCCTGGAGAGGGCAAGGGGGCACCCGGCGTCTCCCGCGCCCATCGGGTCCCGGCCGCGGTGTACCGTCAAGTATCCCCGTACCCCAGCCGGGAATGAGAAGGAAGCCGGGCATGGTCACTGGGACGCACCACAGGTCCGCCGGAGGTCGGCGGGCTACGACGCTGATCAGGAGGGACCCGTCCCGAGCAGGCGGGGTCGTGCACCGATGGATCTGAAGCGCTATTTCCGCGGGCCCTTCGTAGCGGTCCTTGTGATGCTGCTGCTCTTCTTCATCGTGTTTACGTATGCCAACCGCGGCACCTCGTATACACAGAAGGACACGTCGTATGTCGTGCAGCAGATTGAGGCCCACAACGTCAAGTCGGCCGTCCTGACCGACAAGAGCCAGACCATCCAGATCGTCACCAAGAACGGCCAGCATTACCAGGCGAGCTGGGTCGGCAACCAGGGGCAGCAACTGGCCACCGAGCTGCAAAAGCCGGCCAACGTGCCGCCGGACGGCTACAACGTCGTCGTCCCCAGCGGCAACTCGGTGCTGGGCCTGATCATCGGCTTCCTGCCCTACGTGCTGATCATCTTGTTCTTCTTCTTCCTGCTCAACCAGATGCAGGGCGGCGGGTCGCGGGTGATGAACTTCGGCAAGTCGAAGGCCAAGCTCATCACCAAGGACACCCCGAAGACCACCTTCGCCGACGTGGCCGGGGCCGACGAGGCGATCGAGGAGCTCCAGGAGATCAAGGAGTTCCTGCAGGCCCCGGGCAAGTTCCAGGCGATCGGCGCCAAGATCCCCAAGGGCGTCCTGCTCTATGGGCCGCCCGGGACCGGCAAGACCCTGCTCGCGCGCGCGGTCGCCGGTGAGGCCGGCGTGCCGTTCTACTCCATCTCCGGTTCCGACTTCGTGGAGATGTTCGTCGGCGTCGGCGCCTCCCGGGTGCGCGACCTGTTCGAGCAGGCCAAGACCAACGCGCCGGCGATCGTGTTCGTGGACGAGATCGACGCGGTCGGGCGGCACCGTGGCGCCGGGTTCGGCGGTGGCCACGACGAGCGTGAGCAGACCCTCAACCAGCTGCTGGTCGAGCTTGACGGGTTCGACGTCAAGGGCGGGGTCATCGTCATCGCCGCCACCAACCGCCCCGACATCCTCGACCCGGCGCTGTTGCGCCCGGGCCGCTTCGACCGCCAGATCGTGGTCGCCCAGCCCGACCTCAACGGCCGCAAGGGCATCCTGCGGGTGCACGCCCGCGGCAAGCCCTTCGACTCCGACGTGGACCTCGACGTGATCGCGCGCCGGACCGCCGGGTTCACCGGCGCCGACCTCGCCAACGTGATCAACGAGGGCGCACTGCTCACCGCGCGGCACAACGGAACCCAGATCACGATGGCCGCGCTGGAGGAGTCCATCGACCGGGTCATGGCCGGCCCCGAGCGCAAGAGCGTCCTGCTGTCGGAGAGGGAGCGCAAGCTCATCGCCTACCACGAGGGCGGCCACGCGCTGGTCGGCCACGCGCTGCCCAACGCCGACCCGGTTCACAAGATCACGATCATCCCGCGCGGCCGGGCGCTCGGCTACACCGCCTCGGCCCCGCAGGAGGACAAGTTCCTGGTCACCCGCTCCGAGATGATGGACCAGCTGGCAATGCTGCTCGGCGGCCGGACCGCCGAGGAACTGGTGTTCCACGAGCCCACCACCGGCGCCGCCAACGACATCGAGAAGGCGAGCTCGATCGCGCGCGGCATGGTGACCGAGTACGGGATGAGCGAGCGCCTCGGCGCCCGCAAGTTCGGCACCGGCGACGGCGAGCCGTTCCTCGGCCGGGACATGTCCCACACCAGGGACTACTCCGAGGAGATCGCCTCCACCATCGACGAGGAGGTGCGCCGGCTCATCGAGTCCGCGCACGACGAGGCCTGGGAGATCCTGGTCCAGTACCGGGAGGTGCTCGACGACCTGGTCCTGAACCTGATCGACAAGGAGACCCTGAGCCGGCAGGAGGTGCTGGCGATCTTCGCCCCGATCAAGACCCGGCCCTCCCGCGGCTCCTACACCGGCTACGGCAAGCGGCTGCC
>DATINY010000352.1:0-14280 GCA_035473755.1 Streptosporangiaceae bacterium | reverse complement strand
CCTTGCTGGCTGCCGAACGCAGTAGGCCCTCATCCTGCGAGCCCCGCCACACAGGCGCCTGGCCCAGGACCGGACCACCAGCGAACCCGCCTGGCCGTCGCGTGATCTGTGCCGTGCAGAAGTACCGTACCTGGCCATCTCATCCAGACGTACTGAATCAGCCAAACACCCGGCCGCTCCCGCACTGTGCTCATGTTAACCACATAGATCGTCAACGTCGTGCAGCGCAGGCCCAGTGTCGGCCACGCCGTGCACCGGAACGCCCGGGGTGATGCGTGCCCGGCGGCGCGGAAACCAGCGGTGGACGGCGGCCTGGAGACCGCCCCGGCATGCCCTAGGCTCTGGGCTCGTGCCAGCGCAGACACCCACCCGGCCGATCGGCGCCCACGTGCCGGTGACGGGCGGGCTCGCGGCCGGCGGGCTTCGGTACGCGGCGGAGACCGGCGCCGAGACGATCCAGGTGTTCGTGTCCAACCCTCGCGGCTGGGCCCCGTCGGCCGGGGATGACCAGCAGGACGCCGCCCTCCGCGATCACGTGGCTAGCACCGGGCTGCCGGTCTTCGTGCACGCCACGTACCTGATCAACCTGGGATCACCGGACCCGGTGACGCGGCAGCGATCGGCGGCGGCGCTGGCACACGCGCTCCGCCGCGGACGCGAGATCGGCGCACAGGGAGTGGTCGTCCACACTGGTTCGGCCGTGCGTGCGAGCCGAGAGCAGGCCATGTTGCGCGTCCGTGAGTGCCTGCTGCCGCTGCTCGACTCGCTCGGCGACGGGCCAGACCTGCTGCTGGAGCCGACGGCCGGTCAGGAGATGCTCTGCACTACCGTCGGCGACCTCGAGCCCTACCTGGAGGCCGTGGACTGGCATCCGCGGGCCGGAGTGTGCCTGGACACCTGCCACGTGTTCGCGGCCGGCCACGACCTGGCTGCGCGCGGCGGCGTGGCCGGGCTGCTGGCCGCGCTGGCACCGATCGTGGAACGGGGCCCGGCCCGCGGCGGCAGCCGGCTGCGCCTGATCCACGCCAACGACTCCAAGGACGGCTGCGGGTCGCACCGGGACCGGCACGAGAACATTGGCGCCGGCCGGATTGGGACCGCGCCCTTCACCGCCCTCCTGCATCACCCGGCGACCAGGGGCGTGCCATTCATCGTCGAGACCCCCGGTTCACACGCGGCCGACGTGGCCACCCTGAAGGCGCTGCGCCAGACGAGACGCCCCGCGCCCGCGCCCGCCACCCGAATGCGCTAGCATGCTTCCCGTGCGCGAGCAGTTTTGGTTTTGGTATGGCTACCGGCCCGGTATCCGGACGGTCGCCCGCCAGACCCTGCGCTGACGCGGAACGACCTCACCAGAACCCCGGGCCAAAGGCCCGGGGTTCTCTTTGTTGGGCGCAATTTGGCGACGGGCGACAGGAGGACCCGATGGTCGTGGTGATGGCCCCCGAGGCCACCCAGGAAGATGTGAACGCGATCGTTGATCTCGTGCGCACGGCGGGCGGGGACGCCTTCGTGAGCCGCGGCGTTTCCCGCACGATCGTGGGACTGGTCGGCGACGTCGATGAGTTCGGCTCGCTCAACCTGCGCAGCCGCAGCGGCGTGCTCGACGTGGTCCGGATCTCCGTCCCGTACAAGCTCATCAGCAGGGAGCACCACCCCGACCGGTCGGTGATCAAGGTCGGCGGCGTGCCGATCGGCCCGGACACGCTCACCGTGATCGCGGGCCCGTGCGCGGTCGAGACGCCGGAGCAGACGCTCACCGCGGCCAGGATGGCCAAGGCGGCCGGGGCGTCGCTGCTGCGCGGCGGCGCGTTCAAGCCGCGCACCTCCCCCTATGCCTACCAGGGGCTCGGCGAAGCGGGCCTGAAGATCCTCGCCGACGTGCGGGCCGAGACGGGCCTGCCGGTGGTGACCGAGGTGATCGACCCAGCCAGCGTCGAACTGGTCTCGTCCTATGCCGACATGCTCCAGGTCGGCACCAGGAACATGCAGAACTTCGCCCTCCTGCAGGCGGTGGGGTCGGCGGCGAAGCCGGTGCTGCTCAAGCGGGGCATGAGCGCCACCATCGAGGAATGGCTGATGGCCGCCGAGTACATAGCCCAGCGCGGCAACCTCGACATCGTGCTGTGCGAGCGGGGCATCCGCACGTTCGAGACCGCTACCCGCAACACCCTGGACATCAGCGCCGTGCCGGTCGCGCAGCGGCTATCGCACCTGCCGGTGATTGTGGACCCGTCCCACTCGGGCGGGCGGCGGGACCTCGTCCTGCCGCTGACCAGGGCGGCGATCGCGGTCGGCGCCGATGGCGTCATCATCGACGTCCACCCGGAGCCGAAGACGGCGCTGTGTGACGGCGACCAGGCGCTGGTGGAGTCGGACATCCGCGAAATCGCGAGCATCGCCGCGAACCTGTCGCCGCTGATGGGACGGACCCTCACCCCGGCGCCGGCCGCCGCCAGCGCGCCGGGGCCGGAGCGCCAGCCCAGCCCCGTCGGCTGAGCGTGCCGCCCCGGCTGGCCGTCATGAGCAGCTTCAGGTTCTCGTCCAACATCTTCGGCCTCACGTCACGGGATGAGTTCGCCGCGATGTGCCGCCGTGCCGAGAGCTACCAGATGGACGCTGCCCGTGCCGGGCGCCGGTCACGGGCGGTCGGGGCGATACTCCTGGGCGAGGCCGGCCAGCTCCTCGGCCAGGTCCGCCGCCTCCAGCCGGGCCTCGATCCGGCGCAGGTCGTCGATCCGCGCCCGGGTCTCCACATGCCGCGGCGTCAGCAGCGTGCAGCAGTCCTGGTCGGGCAGCTCGGACAGGGCGAGCGTGCGGATGCGGCGCGCCTCGGCCATGGTCTCCAGCTTGTCGCAGCCGATCAGCGGGCGCAGGATGGGCAGCCCGACCGCGTCGTCGAGCGCGGCGAGGTTGGTCAGCGTCTGGCTGCTCACCTGCCCCAGCGAGTCGCCGGTCACCAGCGCGGCCGCCCCCAGCCGGCCGGCCAGCACCTCGCCGGTCTTGAGCATGAGCCGGCGCTGGGCGACGATCTGCAGCCGGCTCGCGCCCGAGGACGCCAGCCGCTGCTGTGCCTTGCCGAACGCGACCACGAACAGCCGGGAGCCGCCCTGGTAGCGGTCCAGCTGGTGCATCAGCCCGTAGGCCTTGTACACCGACTCGGGCCCGGTCAGCGGCATGCCGGAGAAGTGCAGGAAATCGCAGCGCAGGCCGCGGCGCATCATCCGGTAGGCGGCGACCGGTGAGTCGATCCCGCCGGACATGAGCACCAGCCCCCGGCCGCTCATCCCGACCGGCAGCCCGCCCTGCCCGGTGTAGCCCTCGGTGTAGACGAACACCTCGCGCTGGTCGACCTCGACGAACAGGGTCGTGTCGGGATGCTTCAGGTTGACCGGGTAGCCGTACTCCTGCTGGACCCGGGCGCCGATCCGGATGGCGAGCTCGGCCGAGGTGACACCGAACCGCTTGTCGCGGCGGCGGGCCCGGACCGCGAACGAGCCCTCCTTGCCCGCCATCAGCGCCACCGCCATGTCGATCGCGGCATCGGGGTCCTTGGCCACCCGCACCGCCCGGCAGACGCGCGCGATGCCCATGATGTCGCGGGCTCGCTCGGCGATCTTGTCCGCCGTCAGCGCCGCGGCGGCCGCGCCGTCCTGCGTGACGCGGATGACGATCACGCCGTCGCGCTGCCACAGCCGCACCTGCCCGTCGGCGTCGGCGATCGCCCGGCGGATGTTGGCCTGCAGCATCCGCTCGAACTGGTGCCGGTTGCCGCCCTTGAGCACGATCTCACCCAGCTTGAGCAGCACACAGGGCTCGGGGAGCGTCCCGGTGGCAGCGGCGGCGGGATCCGCCAGCGGGGTCGTGGACATGTTTCCAGTGTGCCAGCTAACGCAAGGCTAACCGCACGTAACCGGGTCTGGCCGACTTGGCCCGTCGGCGATAGGTTCGGCGTCATGGCGGTCAAACTCGTGGTCCTTTACAGCCACCCCGATGACCCCGACGCATTCGACCGGCACTATTTCGACATCCACATGCCGATGGTCCGCCGGCTCCCGGGCCTGCTGCGTGCCGAGACAGGCCGGTTAGTGAATGCGCTCGACGGGGGCGCACAGTCGTTCTACCGGGTCGCCGAGCTGTATTTCCCCGACGAGGCAGCGATGGACGCGGGTCTCGCCTCTGAGGCCTGGAAGGCGACCGCTGCCGACTATCAGCAGCTCGCCCCGCCCGGGTCCCGGATGTTCGTCGAGATCCTCGACGGCCAGGCCGGCCTCCTGGCGGGCGCCTGAGGCCCTGCCGGCGCCGCCTCGGCGGCCACCCGGGCCACCATGGGCCCCATCTACCGGCCACAGGTGTCGATCCGGGGCCCGGCCGTTCGACTACTACCGGAACCGGCAATCCCCTGCCGGCCGCGAAAGGTGGTGCGACGGATGAAGTACCTGTTCCTGCTCTACGGACCGGACCGGCCGTTCCCGCAGCCGGGAACCGGCGAGTTCCACGAGATGCTCGAGGCCTGGACCACGGCCACCGAGGCCATGGCCAAGGCGGGCGTGCTCATCGACTGCGCACCGCTGCAGCCGGGCAGCGCGTCGACCACGGTCCAGGTCCGCGACGGCCAGACGCTGCTCACCGACGGGCCGGCCGCGGAGATCAAGGAGCATTTCGGCGGCTACACCCTCGTCGAGTGCACGGACCTGGATGAGGCCCTGAAATGGGCAGCCACCCTCCCGGCCGCATCCGATCGCGGGGTGGAGGTCCGCCCCGTGATGGCGGTGGAGGCCTCCCGCTGACGCCGCAGTTCGACGAGGTCTTCCGCACCCACTGGTGGGCCGCGGTGGCCGCTGTCACGGCCCAGGTGGGCGACCTTGAGCTGGCCGAGGACGCGGTGCAGGACGCCTGCGCCGCGGCCCTGGCCCAGTGGCCGGCCGGGGGGATGCCAGCCAATCCCGGCTCGTGGCTGATCGGGACCGCCCGGCACAAGGCCCTGGACCGGCTGCGCCGTGAGGGCCGCCGGGCGGCAAAGGAGGCTGAAGCCGTGCGCGAGGCGGGCGCATCGCCGCCGGCCGGCGGCTGGCCGGCCGGCGGCGACGACGAGCTCGGCCTGATCTTCACCTGCTGCCATCCGGCCCTGGACCCGGCAGCGCGGGTGGCGCTCACCCTGCGCTCGGTCTGCGGGCTGACGACCGCCGAGATCGCGGCGGCGTTCCTGGTCCCGGAGCCGACGATGGCGCAGCGGCTGGTGCGGGCCAAGCGCAAGATCCGCCAGGCGGGGATCGCGCTGCGGGTCCCGCCGCCGGCCGACCTGCCCGCCCGGCTGGACGCCGTGCTGCGGGTGGTGTACCTGGTGTTCACCGAGGGGCACACCGCCACCAGCGGGGAAACGCTGATCCGCGGCGAA
The DNA here is from genome assembly GCA_035473755.1 of Streptosporangiaceae bacterium. Lineage (GTDB taxonomy): Bacteria > Actinomycetota > Actinomycetes > Streptosporangiales > Streptosporangiaceae > UBA9676. The sequence continues at coordinate 8,882 of DATINY010000352.1, read as the reverse complement.
CTGTGCGACCAGGCGATCCGGCTCGCCCGCGCGCTGGCTGCGCTGCTGCCCGGCCAGCCCGAGGTCACCGGGCTGCTGGCGCTGCTGCTGCTCACCGACGCGCGGCGGGACGCCCGGACCGGCCCCGGCGGCGACCTGATCCTGCTGGCCGACCAGGACCGGAGCCGGTGGGACGGCGCACTCATCGGGGAGGGCGAGGCGCTGGTCGAGCAGGCCCTCCGGCAAGGCCGTCCCGGCCCTTACCAGTTGCACGCGGCAATCGCCGCCTGCCATTCCTGCGGTGCCACGGCCGCCGCCACCGACTGGCGGGAAATCGCCCTGCTGTACGGCGAGCTGATCCGCTACGAGCCGACGCCGGTGGTGGAGGCGAACCGGGCGGTCGCGGTCGCTATGTCGGAGGGGCCCGCGGCCGGGCTGGTCATCCTCGACGCGGTCGGCACCGACCCCCAGCTGGCCCGCTGGCCGCAGCTGCACCTGGCCAGGGCGGAACTGCTGCGGCAGCTGGGCCGTCCCGCGGACGCCGCGGCCGCCTACCAGGCAGCGCTCCAGCTTGAGCCGCCGGCCCCCGAGCGCGCCCTGATCGGCCGCCGCCTGCGCGAGCTCTAGCCGCGGCCGCGCGGGCCGCCAGCCGCGCACCGGGCCATAGCTGCGGCCAGCCTGGCGCCCGAGGCTATGGCCGCGGGTGGGCGCGCAGCCAGTCCAGCACCTCCTGCGCATGCTGATCGGGCGGGAAGATCGGGTAGAAGACGTGCTCGATGACGCCGTCCGTGATGATCATGGTGAGCCGGCGGTAGAGCGTCATCCCGTCGACGGTGAACGTGGGCAGGCCCAGCGCGCCCGCCAGCGCGAGGTGCTCATCGGACAGCATGGCGAACGGCAGGTGGAGCCGGTCCACGGCTTCGGCCTGGTATTCGGTGGGCTGGCTGGACAGGCCGAATATCTGGGCCGCCCCGGCGGCCTGCAGTTCGGCGTGCAGGTTGCGGAACCCACACGACTCGGGCGTGCAGCCGCGGGCCCCGGGGATGTCGTCCCATCCCTCCGGCAGGTCCACCCCCGGCCGGCCGGTCATCGGGTAGATGTACACGACCGTCCGCCCGCTGCCCAGCGCGTCGAGCGCGACCTGCCTGCCGTCGGTGGCCGGCAGGCTCAGCGCGGGCATGGCCCGGCCCGGCAGGTGGCGGGCAGCGCCGTCGTCGACCGGGACCGGCAGGCCCTCTGGCAGCCGCAGCAGGTCGGGTGCGTCCATGGCTTTCTCCCTTCGGGCATCCCGGCGTGATACACCTCGGCCAGCCTCACCCCGGTGGAGCCGCCCGGTCAAACCGCGCTGGCCACGAACGCCGCCCGCGGGCCACCGGGCGTGCCAGGCTGGACCCGTGGAAGGCATCATCGTCAGGGACGCAGCCGCCGCCGACACCGAGGCCATCGGCAGGATCGCGCTCGCGACCGGCCAGGACGAGGAGTGGTCGGGCTCGGATCCCGCCTATGTCAGGTACCTGCTCGCGCACGGCCGCCTGGTGGTCGCCGAGCACCGCGGGGCGGTGGCCGGGTTCGGCGCCACCCACCAGATCGGCGCCGGCCCCGCGGCCATCACCATGCTCTGTGACCTGTTCGTCGACCCGGTCTGCCACGCGCTCGGCCTGGGCCGGGCCATGCTGGAGGTGCTGTGGCACGACGGCACCCCGCGGATGACGTTCAGCAGCCTGCATGCCCGTGCGCTGCCGCTGTACGCGCGGTACGGCCTCGACGCCTGGTGGCCGCTGCTGTACCTGAGCGGTGACGTGACGGCGCTGCGCGCCCCGGTGGGGTGGGCGGCCGGGCCCGCGTCAGCCCGGGAGGTGGCCGGCCTGGAGCGGCAGTGGACCGGGATCGACCGGACGGCCGATCACCAGGCCTGGGCGGCCCGCCCCGCCGGGCAGCCGGTCGTAGCCGGGCGCGACGGCCAGGCCGCGGCGGCCGGCACCGTGGGCGGGGCGGGGAGCGAATTCGGCATCATCCACCTGGCGCTGCCGCCGACCTGCGGGGACGGCGAGGCACGGGACGCGGTGCTGGCCGTGCTGGCGTGGCTGGACCCTCCCGGCGGCCGGGCGCGGGTCTGCCTGCCTGCCCCGCACCCGGCGGCCCGGCCGCTGCTGGCGGCGGGCTGGCGCAACGACGACCTGGACCTGTACATGGCGACCGAGCCAGGCCTGCTCGACCCGCGCCGCGCCGTCCCCTCCCCCGGCCTGGCCTGACCGCACTCCCCCGCCCGCCCCGCCCGGTCCCGTACCGGTCCTGGGGCAGCCATCAGTGGTCCGGTTTTCCGCCCACCGGGGTCAAGATCTGAACGGGCGGTGGATGTCCACAAGCCCGGCGCCGTGGGCGGCTGTGGATACCCGCGTGCAGTTCGGGCTTGCGCCCTCCCCGCGGCGAAAAGCCGAACCGCTGTCTTCCTGGCCCTTACTGCCGGGCCAGGTTGGCCGCGCCGCCGCGCAGCACGTACTTCTGGATCTTGCCGGTCGCGGTCTTGGGCAGCTCGGTCACGAACGTCACCCCGTGCGGGGCCTTGAAGTGGGCCAGCCGGTCGCGGGCGAACGCGATGATCTCCTCCTCGCTCGCCTGCTCCCCGTCGCGCAGCACCACATACGCGTGGGGCGCCTCGCCCCACTTCTCGTGGGGGAGGCCGACGATGGCCGCTTCCACCACCGCCGGGTGGCGCAGCAGGACGCCCTCGACCTCTAGCGAGGAGATGTTCTCGCCGCCGCTGATGATCACGTCCTTGATCCGGTCACGGATCTCCGCGTAGCCGTCCGGGTGCAGCACGGCGGCATCGCCGGTGTGGAACCAGCCGTCGCCCATCGCACGCTCGGTCGCCTCGGGATCGTGGTAGTAGCCGTCCATCACGACGTTCCCGCGCACCACGATCTCGCCCAGCGACTGGCCGTCGGCGGGTACCTCCACGCCCTTCTCGTCCACCACCAGCAGCTCGCCTGAGGTGATCAGCTCGACGCCGGTCCTGGCCTTGATCACCGCCCGGTCGGCCGATGACAGTTCCTCGTGCTCGGGCAGCGGGGCGCAGACCGTGATGAACGGGGCCGTCTCGGTCAGCCCATAGACCTGGGTGACCTCCCACCCGAACTCCCCCTCCAGCCGCTCGATGGTGGCTGCCGCGGGCGCCGCGCCGGCCGTCACCACCCGCACCCCGGGAGGCACCTCCCCCCGCGCCTGCGGTGAGGCGTTCGCCAGCGAGATGAGCACCGTGGGCGCCGCGCACAGCGAGCCCACGTGCTCGTCGCGGATCAGCCGGAACACTTCCGCCGGATCGACCTTGCGCAGGCAGATGTGCACCCCGGCCGCCGCGGTCACGGTCCAGGTGTAGGTCCAGCCGTTGGCGTGGAACATCGGCAGCGTCCACAGGTACGGCTCGCCCACCCCGATCGGCAGGTGCAACAGGGTGCCGATCGTGTTCACCGCGGCGTTCCGGTGGGTGATCATGACACCTTTCGGCCGGGCGGTGGTCCCGCTGGTGTAGTTGATGGTGAGCAGGTCACGCTCGCCGATCTCGGGCCGGGTGAAGTCGGGAGCGGCGGCGGCGATCGCCGCTTCGTAGTCGATCCAGCCGTCCCGCGGGGCGCCCTCGTAGGCCACGAAGTGCCGCACGCCCGGCATCTGGTCGCGGACCGCGTCCAGCACCTCCAGGTAGTCGGAGTGGGCGCAGACCACCGACGAGCCGGAGTGGTTGATGATGTAGACGAAGTCGCCGGCGGTGAGCCGGTAGTTGATCGGGACCAGCACCGCGCCGATCTGCGGCACCGCGTAGAACGACTCCAGCTGCGCATGGGTGTTGGGCGCGATGGTCGCTACCCGGTCCCCCGGCGCCACGCCCAGCCCCTGCAGCGCGGCCGACCAGCGGTCGCAGCGGCCGAAGAACTGCTCGTAGGTGAGCCGCAGCCCGCCGTCGACCACTGCCTCCCGGTGGCCGTGCAGGCGCCGGGTGCGGCGGGCGAATTCCAGCGGCGTGAGCGGCACTTCCATGTCAGACCTCGGCTCCCCTGCGCGATATGGCCCGCCCGTGCGGCCGACCTTGACCGAACGGTAATACGCCACGGGCCCGAGCACGAGTGCCGCCCCGGGGCCGTCCGCCAGCGCGGGCGGACAGGGGGCCAGGATGCGGGCGGCGGCGGGCGGCGGGTGGTCAGGAGTTCAGGTAGGCGAGGACGGCCAGCACGCGCCGGTTGTCGTCATCGGAGGGAGCCAGGTCGAGCTTGGCGAAGATGCTCGTGCTGTGCTTGCTCACCGCCTTCTCCGTCACGAACAGGCGCTGGGCGATCGCGCTGTTGGAGCGTCCCTCGGCCATCAGCGCGAGCACCTCGCGTTCGCGCGGCGAGAGCCGGGCGACCGGCTCGTCCCGGGCCCGCCGCACCAGCAGCTTGGACACCACCTCCGGGTCCATCACCGTGCCGCCGCCCGCCACGGCCCGGAGGGCCTCGACGAACTGGTCGTCGTTGAACACGCGGTCCTTGAGCAGGTAGCCCACCCCGCCCGCCTGGTCGGCGAGGAGCTCGCGGGCGTAGAGCTGCTCGACGTACTGGGACAGGACGAGCACCGGCAGCCCGGGCACCTTGCGCCGGGCGGCCAGCGCCGCCTGGAGCCCTTCGTCGGTGAACGACGGCGGCAGCCGCACGTCCACGATCGCGACGTCGGGCCGGTGGGTGAGCAGGGCCTGGAGCAGGGCCGGGCCGGTGCCAACGGCCTCGGTGATCTCGAAGCCGTGCGCCTCCAGCAGCCTGACCAGGCCATCCCTCAGCAGGAAGAGGTCTTCAGCGACAACAACGCGCACGGCACCTCGATGACGATGATGGTCGGACCGCCCGGTGGGCTGTTCACCGCCAGGATGCCATCGAACGTGCCAAGCCGCCGCTCTACGCCCCGCAACCCGCTGCCCTTCGCGGGATCCGCGCCGCCGACGCCGTCGTCGGTCACGGCGATGCGCAGGGCATCGCCGTCGTGCCGCATGTGGATATCGACCGTCCGCGCGTGCGCGTGCTTGACCGCGTTGGCCATCACTTCGGCCACCGCGAAGTAGGCGGCCGACTCCACCGGCGCCGCCAGCCGGCCCGGCAGGTCGATGTCCAGCTTGATGTTGAGGGGCGTCTCCAGCGCCAGCGCCCGTACGGCGTCGGCGAGCCCCCGGTCGGCCAGCACCGGCGGGATGATGCCGCGGACCAGGTCACGCAGTTCGGTCAGCGCCCGCGAGGACATCTCCCGCGCCTCGCCGATCATGGCGAGCGCGGCCCCCGGGCTGGTCGCAAACAGGCGTTCCGCCGCCCGCAGGCTCATGCCCAGCGCGACCAGCCGGGCCTGCGCCCCGTCATGCAGGTCACGCTCCACGCGGCGCAGCTCGGCGGCGGCGGTGTCGACCGCGTCGGTCCTGGTCTCGGACAGCCGCTGCACCCGGTTGGTCAGCCGGCTGACCAGCAGGTAGTGCCTGCCCAGGGTGCGCGGGACGAGCCACAGGCCGAAGGCGAGGAACAGGAACGCCGCGAGCAGGACCGGCACGTATCCCTGCGGGCCGGCGCCGGTCAGGGCGGCGTACCACGGGCCGGGCCGGACGCCGGGCGAAGACCAGGGGACGGCCATCTGGTGCAGGCTGGTGATCTTTTCCACGTAGAGCTGGTGCAGGGCGGCGCTCTTGGGCGAGTGCGGCACGGCGATGGGCTTGGGCGGCCCGGGGATGGCCGGGGCCAGGCTGGCGCTGTTGGGTGGGTGCGGCCCGGGGGTGGCCGGGGCCAGGCTGGCGCCGTTGGGCGGGCGCGGCACGGCGGTGACGCTGCCCTGCCCGCCGGAGATCACAATCGCGTTGGGGGGAGCGGCGGCCATCTTGGCGAAGGCCGCCTTGCCGGCCGGCACCGGGGCCACGCTGACCGACACCGCCTTGGCGACCTGCGCGACCTGCCCCCGGTGCTCGAACACCGCGAACGCGGCGGCCAGCCCGTAGAGCCCGAGCAGGATCAGCAGCACCGCGGCCATGTCGGCGGCGATACCCGGCGCCATGATGAGCACGGCCGCGGACAGCAGCAGCAGCCCCACCGTGGCCGGGTTGACGCCGAACAGCCACATCGCGATCCAGGCGATCGGCAGGAGCAGCAGCCCCCACCCCATCGCCCGGACGCGGCGCCGCCATGACGGCGGGGCCCCGGCCCGGTCGCGCGACCGGAGCCAGGCGATCACCAAGCAGACGATGCTGAAGATCGTCACCACGACCATAACGGGCCTCCGGTCCTGGTCAGCCACCCGTGACGGCTGCTGATTCCATCGTTTCTGGCGCCCACGTCCGGGGCGGGCCGCCCCTATCCGTGGTAGCGGGAGGCGGCGCGATTGCCCGGCTGCAGGACGAGGACGCCCCCGCAGAGCAGCAGCAGGCCGATCGTGAGGAGATTGAGGCCGAACAGCCACAGCGCGATCCAGGAGACGGCCAGCAGGGCCAGCCCCCATCCCATCGCCCGGATGAGGCGCCACCACGAACCGCCGCCCCGGCCGCGTGACCTGAGCCAGCCAATCACCGCGCAGACGGTGATGAAGATCGTCACCATGAGTCCCATCCCGGCCTCCGGTCCTGCCAGCCGCGCACCCGTGCCGACTGCCGATTCCATGGTGGCCCCGGCGGCCCGGCGGGCGCTATGGTCCGGCACCCACTTCCCGGGTAGGCCTAACCCCACCCGCGACAGCCGCGGCGGCAGCGTGATCACGCCGCCGATTCGTTTGGCACCATTCAGCCGAAGAGGAACTCGACCTCGGCGTAGCGCTCGGGCGGGACCAGCTTGAGCTCGCGGGTCGCCTCGACCAGCGGGACCCGGGTGATCTGCGTCCCCTTCAGCGCCACCATCGTGCCGAACTCCCCGTCGTGCACCGCGTCGATGGCGTTGATCCCGAACCGGGACGCCAGCACCCGGTCGAACGCGGTGGGGGTGCCGCCGCGCTGGATGTGCCCGAGCACGGTGCAGCGGGCCTCCTTGCCGGTCCGCTTCTCGATCTCGGCGGCCAGCTGCTGCCCGATCCCGCCCAGCCGGACGTGGCCGAACGCGTCCAGCCGCTCGTCCGACAGCGCCAGGTCGTCGGTCTCGGCCGGGCGGGCGCCCTCGGCGACCACCACGATCGGCGCGTACCTGGTCTGGAACCGGTGCTCCACGTATCCGCAGACCTTGTCCATGCTGAACGGCTTTTCGGGGATGAGAATCACGTTCGCCCCGCCGGCCAGCCCGGCGTGCAGCGCGATCCAGCCCGCGTGCCTGCCCATCACCTCGACGATCAGCGCCCGGTGATGGCTCTCGGCGGTGGTGTGCAGCCGGTCGATCGCCTCCATCGCGATGTTCACCGCGGTGTCGAACCCGAACGTGTAGTCGGTGGCGCCCAGGTCGTTGTCGATCGTCTTGGGCACCCCGACGACCGCGACCCCCCGCTCGTACAGAGCCGTCGCCGTCCCGAGCGTGTCCTCGCCACCGATCGCCACCAGCGCATCCACGCCGAGGCCGGCCAGGTTGTCCTTGATCCGGTCGACGCCGGACCGCCCGCCCGCGGCCGCGCTCTCGGCCAGCGGGTTGGTGCGCGAGGTACCGAGTATCGTCCCGCCGCGCGGCAGGATCCCCCGCACCGCCTGCACGTCGAGCGGGATGGTGTCACCCTCCAGCGGCCCCCGCCACCCGTCACGGAACCCGGTGAACTCGTACCCGTACTCCTGCGTCCCCCGCCGGACCAGCGCGCGGATGACCGCGTTCAGCCCCGGGCAGTCGCCACCTCCGGTCAGCACTCCCACTCGCATGGGGGCAACATTAGTCCCCATGAGTGTCCTCGCCATCGATGCCGGCACAACGGGGATCACCGCTCTGGTGATCTTGCCGGACGGCACCGTCGCCGCCCGCGGCTACGCCGAGTTCGCGCAGCACTTCCCGCGGCCCGGCTGGGTCGAGCACGTCCCCGAGGAGATCTGGCAGGCCACCCTGGCCGCGTGCCGCCAGGCCCTGGACGGGGCGGGCGGTACCGGTGGCGGTGCGTCGCGCGTGCCCCCGATCACCTGCCTCGGCATCACCAACCAGCGGGAGACGGCGGTGATCTGGGACCGGGCGGACCTGGCTGCCCCGCGCCCGGCCATCGTCTGGCAGGACCGGCGGACCGCCCGGATCTGCGAGGCGCTGCGCGAGGCGGGGCACGAGGCCCGGGTCACCGAGCTGACCGGGCTCCGGCTGGACCCGTACTTCACCGCTACCAAGATCACCTGGCTGGCCGACGAGGAGCCGGCCATCTGGGCGGGCCTGGCCGACGGCTCGCTGGCCGCCGGCACGGTGGACTCCTACCTCATCGCCCGGCTCACCGGCGGGCGCCGCCACGTGACCGACGCCTCCAACGCGTCCCGCACGCTGCTGTTCGACATCGGGGCCGGGCGGTGGTCGGCGGAGCTGTGCGACCTGCTGCGGGTGCCGGAGCGGGCGCTGCCCGAGGTGGTGCCATCGACCGGGGTCGTCGGCCGCACCGACCCGGCGGCGTTCGGCGGCCTGGACCTGCCGATCGCCGGGATCGCCGGCGACCAGCAGGCGGCGCTGTTCGGGCAGGCGTGTTTTGCCCCCGGCGACGCCAAGTGCACGTACGGGACCGGGTCATTCGTTCTAACCAATACGGGCTCCTCCATCGCCAGCCCGGCGGCGGGCCTGGTGTCCACGGTGGCGTGGATGGACGGCTCCGGCGCGCTGACCTACGCGGCGGAGGGGTCGGTCTTCGTGACCGGGGCGGCGGTGCAGTGGCTGCGCGACGGGCTCGGCCTGATCGACGACGCGGCGCAGAGCGAATACCTGGCGGCCAGCGTGCCCGATTCCGGCGGAGTGGTGTTCGTGCCCGCCCTGACCGGGCTCGGC
>DATINY010000351.1:0-4195 GCA_035473755.1 Streptosporangiaceae bacterium | reverse complement strand
GCGCCGCCGGGCTCGCGCCATCCGGTGTCACTGCACAGCCTGATGGTGGTCATGCAAGCCCAGCGCACGCCCTACGTGCCCTCATCACTCGAGATAGTCCGGATCCCGGGCGGGGCTGTGCTCAGGATCGGATACCCGGTCCCGAGCCCGCTCGGGCTGCTGAGATCCGGCGGTTGACACAAAAGGAGATACCGATGATGTCTGAGCGGGGAGCTCTCAGCTCCCAGTGCCGGCCCGGTGCGCATGCCATGCACCCCTCCGGCCGCCGGTTCCGCCGCCTGGCGGCACTGGGCGGCCTGCTGACGCTGGCTTGCAGCCTGCTGGCCGCCGCGGCACCGGCCGTGTCGGCGGCGACAGGTGCCGGTCACGCGAAAAAGACCGATGGCTGGATCCAGCTGACCCACCTGTCCCCGAACACGCCGCCGGTCGACGTCTACCTCTACTCGTTCGGGGACGCGAAGGCCATGCTCGTGCTCAAGCACGTCGCCTACGGCACGGTTTCCCCGTTCGAGAAGCTCACCAGCGGCGAGTACACCGTCGCCATGCGCGGGGCGGGCGCGAAGCCGGGTTCCCCGCCGGTCCTGTCCACCACCGTCAACGTCACCGCGGGCGGCGCCTACACGGTCGCCGGGCTGGGCCCGGCCAAGGCGCTGCGGCTGCAGGTGCTGCGTGACCGGCTGACGACCCCCAAGGGCGAGTCGCTGGTCCGGGTGATCCAGGCCTCGCTGCATGACCACAAGGTCACGGTGACCGCGGGGTCGCAGGTGCTGGCCCGGCAGCTGGCGTTCGGGAACGTGACGAGCTACGCGACGGCGCGGCCGGGCACCTGGATGGTGCACGTCTCCGGGGCGGCCGGGACGGCCACCAAGTCCGTCACGCTCTCGGCAGGCACCATCCACACCCTCGTCGTGCTCGACGGCGCCGGCGGCAGCCTCATGATCGACAACCTGGTGGACGCGGCGGGCAGCGGCATCGCCCCGCAAGGCGGCGCGGCGACGGGCCTGGGCGGCACCGCACCGGTCCCGGCGCCCTCACCGGCGCCATGGGCGGCCGCCATCGTGGCCGGGGTGCTCGGCACCGCCGGCGCAGCGTACTGGCTGCGCCGGGTCAGGCACCAGGCCCGTCACGCACGGTAGGCACAGGTGGGTCACGGTCGGCGGGGATCGCATGCCCGCCGGCCCATGCCCGCCGCGGGGCGGGAGTCACGCCACGTCGGGCCCGGGCGCCCCTGGCGCTGGCTCCGGCGCCGCCCGGCGGCGGCGGCCCTGCTGTGCTGTGGGCTGATCGCCGTGGGCGGCGGCGCGGGCGGCCTCGTGCTGCTGTCCGGGCCGCTGGCCCAGCACGGGATCAGCCCGCGGCCGCTCGCGCACCCGGGTCTCCCGCCGGCTGGCGCGGTGGCCGCACCGCCCCAGCCGGTCACCACGGCCAGGGTGGCCCGGCCGGTGTCCCTGTCCATCCCGGTCATCGGCGTCCACACCCGCCTGATCAGGCTGGGCCTGACCGCCCAGGGCACGCTCCAGGTCCCGTCCAGCACGGCGGTAGCGGGCTGGTACACCGGCGGGCCGCGGCCGGGCCAGGTCGGCTCCGCCGTCATCGCCGGGCACATCGACTCCTACCTGGGGCCGGGCGTGTTCTTCCGGCTGCGCCTGCTGCGCCCCGGTAACCGCGTCTACGTGCGGCAGGCCGGCGGCAGGCTGGCGGTGTTCCGCGTCTACGCCGAGCACTCCTACCCCAAGGACCACTTCCCCACCCAGCGGGTATACGGGCCCGCGCCCGACCCCGAGCTGCGCCTGATCACCTGCGGTGGGACGTTCAACCCGGCGACCGGCTCCTACCTGAACAACGTCGTCGTCTACGCCGTCCAGATCCGCTGACCGGCGCGGGCGGTGCCGCGCGGCCCCCGTTCCCGCCCCGTTCCGCCCCGGCCCGGCCCGGCGGCGCTACCAGCCTCGCTCGCGCCACTCGGCGACGTGCGGGCGCTCGGCCCCGAGCGTGGTGTCCTTGCCGTGGCCGGGATAGACCCAGGTGCCGTCGGGCAGGACGGCGAACACCCGCTCCTCCAGGTCGTCCATGAGCTGGCCGAACCGCTTGGGGTCGCCCTCGGTGTTCCCCGGGCCGCCCGGGAACAGCGAGTCCCCGGTGAACAGGTGCGGCGAGTCCGCGAGCGCGCCGTCGGCGTCGTAGCAGAGCGCGATGCTGCCCGGGGTGTGGCCGCGCAGGTGGATGACGGAGATGCTGGTCGCGCCGACCACCACCCGGTCGCCGCCGCGGACCAGGCTGGTGGCCGGGACCGGGAGCTCGTCCGCGTCGTCGGGGTGGGCGATGACCACCGCGCCGGTCGCCGGGGCCACCTCGGGCAGCGCCTGCCAGTGGTCCCAGTGCCGGTGGGTGGTCACGATGGAGCTCACCGGGGTGTCGCCGATGAGCTCCAGCAGCCGGTCCGCCTCGTTGGCGGCGTCGATCAGCACCATCGTCCCGGTCTGGCCGCACCGGAGCAGGTAGGCGTTGTTGTCCATCGGCCCGACCGCGATCTTGGTCACGGTCAGGCCGGGAAGCTCACGGGTGTCCGGCGCGCCGCCAACGGTCACGTCCCCGGTGTATGCCACGGTTTCTCCTTCGTTCTTGTCTGCTCGGGGTGAGCAGCCCAATTCTTCCGCGCAACGGATCGGCGTGGCTGGCCGCCTACCGCCACGGGGGCAGCACCGGCAGAACGGCGTCGTCCCCGAAGACCCTCAAGCCGGCGCCATCGTCCCGGCCGATAAGCCAGGCGAGCAGGGTGACCGGAGGCCCGTTCACGAACACCCCCGGCGTGGTGGACTGCTCCGGGCCAACCGGCCCGATCCGGAGCAGCCCGAAGTCGTCGCCGTCCGGCTGGAGCAGGCATGACGGCGTATCTTCCCGGCCCACGAACGACGCGGCGACCTCGGGCAGGTTGTCGGCCACGAACTCCGCGGGCCATTCGTCGGGCCGGTAGCCGGTGCCGAGGTCGACGTGGTGGATCTCCACCTCCCGCCGCCGCCAGTCCAGCACGCGGCGGGCGGGCATCGGGGGGCCGACCAGCATCTGGACCTGGGCCGCCCAGGCCTCGTCCGGCAGGCTGGCCGCCTCGGCGGCGAAACCGATGGCGGTCGCCTGGACGTCGGCGGCGAGGTCGGCCGCGGAGCGGCCGGCGCCCGCCTCGATGTCGGCCCGGCGCGCCTCCCGGCTCGCGTACATCGGGGTCTCGGTGCCGGTGCGCGCCCACCGCAGCAGGTTGCCCAGGCCGTCCCCGTTGCGGGCGACGTGGGTCAGCACATGCCCGCGGGTCCAGCCGGGCAGCAGCGACGGCTCACCCGCGCCCGCGTCGGTCAGCGCGGCGGCGGAAGCGAGCAGCCGGTCCGTCGCCTCCCCGATGCGGGCCATCGACCGGCGGACCTCGTCGTCCATGCGTACTCCCTCGCCGTCCCGCTTGCCGTATCCGGGACAATCCTCGCCTACGGCGTGGCAGGCTGGAGAGGCACCCGGCGGATTCCGGGCCGGGGGCAGGGGGAGGGAATCTACGGCCCGCCGTTTTTGTCAGTACCCCCGGATACCATGACGTGTCCATCGTCGGCTGAGTGCCCAGGTGACCCAGGAAGCAGAACGAAGTGCCTGATCGTCTCGTGGTTCGCGGTGCGCGCGAGCACAACCTCAAGGACGTGTCGCTCGACCTGCCCCGGGATTCCCTGATCGTGTTCACCGGGCTCTCTGGCTCGGGCAAGTCAAGCCTTGCCTTCGACACGATCTTCGCCGAGGGCCAGCGCCGGTATGTCGAGTCGCTGTCGGCTTACGCCCGGCAGTTCCTCGGCCAGATGGACAAGCCCGACGTCGACTTCATCGACGGGCTGTCACCAGCGGTTTCCATCGACCAGAAGGCGGCCGGCCGCAATCCGCGGTCGACCGTCGGCACGATCACCGAGGTCTACGACTACCTGCGGCTCTTGTTCGCCCGGGTAGGCAAGCCGCACTGCCCCGTCTGCGGGCGGCCGATCGCGCGCCAGACTCCTCAGCAGATCGTGGACCAGATCCTCGAACTGGCGGAGGGGGCCCGGTTCCAGGTCCTCGCGCCGATCGTCCGCAGTCGCAAGGGTGAGTACACCGAGCTGCTGCGCGACCTGCAGATCAAGGGATTCTCTCGGGCGAAGGTAGATGACCGGATCATCCGCCTGGATACCGC
>DATINY010000350.1:0-12272 GCA_035473755.1 Streptosporangiaceae bacterium | reverse complement strand
CGCTCCAGCGCCGCCCGGTCCGGATAGGCCGCCAGGCCGGCCGCGGACATCACCGCGGTCACCGGGTGGGAGCCGGTGTCGAACGGGACCCCTTCGGCGGGGCAGCAGGCCACGTCGCGGCACAGATAGGACCAGTAGCGGCCGTCCTCCACCCGTAACAGCTCTTGCGGCGCGAGCCCGCGCCGCCGGGCGGCCGCGGCGAAGGCGTCCATCAACGGGGTGACCAGCCTGCCCGGGCCGTACCCGGCGGCGATCACGGTGGTGGCCCGGCGCTCGGCCAGGAGCGTCACCGCGTGATCGGCGATCTGACGCGCCGCCCCGGCGTGGGGAGGGTCGGGCAGGTCGTAGCGGAATCCCAGCCTGATCCGGCCCCGCGGGCCACCGGCCCCGATCACCACCAGGCTCCGGGCCGGATGGAACCCGAGCAGATGGGGAACGGCGGCGAGGACGTCGGCGGGGGAACTCAGCCGTACCCGGGTCATCCCGGGCCGGCCCTTGGTGTGGGGGGCGCTGCGCCCCGTGGGCGGTGTGCTGTCCATGCCGCCAGGCTGGGCCAGCGGCCGGCCCGGTACGGGGAGGAACCGCTATCTGTGGACGAGACCCGGCGTGATGTCGTGGCGTCCACAGCTGGCGGCGGGGGTCTTGACCCCCGTGCTGCGCGGTTAAGGGTGTGGCGCTTACCGGGGAATCCGCGGGAATCAGGCGGGCTGGCCCTGCCCCGGAGGCTGGGCCTCGAGGAACCGGGCGACCAGCCCGCGGATCACGGTCGCCATCGTGAAGCCGTGCTCGCTGCACCATTGCCGCAGCTGAGCGTGCTGCTCGGAGGAGAACCGGACGGGCACCATCTGCTGCTCGGAGGCCTGTGGCAGCGGCGTCCCGGAGACGATGGTCACGCCGGCCTCAAGCCCGGGGTCCAGGGTCACGTTGTGCCGGAGCAGCGTCGCCACCGGGACCCGCCGGGCTATGCGGGGCGGTGCCAGCCCGGTCCCTTGGCCCGGTTCGGAGCCGCGCCGCAGGAGCCAGGCATAAACCAGGTCCCGGTCCGTCTCCGGCACCGCGGCAAGCGCCTTCACCAGCAGGTCGACGGGATCCTTCGGGGCATCCTGGCCGGGGGATGGGGCGGGGTCGGGGGGCGTCGTGGGCATAGCCGGCTCCTGGTCAGGCGATGGAGCGATATCGATGCGATATCACGCTATCGCCGACTGGGTAGTTTGGATACGGTCCTCGCAGCATTGTTCAGCCAGCTGCGGGCACGGTCGCTGACAGATGCGGTGGCCGCTTTCAGCGGGTGGCCTTCAGGGAAGGGTGCCTTTAGATAAGGGTGGCCTTCAGAGGCCGATGCCCAGGAGGGCGTCCGCGGCGTCCCGGACGAGCAGCGCCGCCGCGCGCGCATCCGGCGGCGGGACCGGCGCGCCGATGACCTCCTCCGCCCAGCCGTCGACCGCGGCGAGGGCGCCCGGCGCGTCCAGATCGTCGGCCATCCGCTCCCGCATGGTGGCCAGCACCGCCTCCGCCGCCGACGCGCCGGGCTGAGACGCCGGGTCCTGCGCGCCGGGCTGGGCCTCCGGGTCCTGTGGCGCGGCCAGCAGCTGGCTCACGGCGGCCCGCCAGCGGGCGAGCCGCTGCTCGGCCCCGGCCAGCCCGGCCGCCGTCCAGTCCCAGTCGTGGGAGTAGCGATGGGCCAGGATGGCCAGCCGGATCGCCATCGGGTCCGTTCCCATGGCCAGCAGCGACGACACGAACACCAGGTTGCCCAGCGACTTCGACATCTTCTCGCCGTCGAGGCGCACCATGCCCGCGTGCACGTAATGACGGGCGAACGCGCGCACCCCGCCCTCCCCCCGGGCGTGCAGGCCGTCGCCGAGCGCCACCCGCGCGTGCGAGGCGCTCATCTCGTGGTGCGGGAAGATCAGGTCGGATCCGCCCGCCTGCACGTCGAACACGCGGCTGAGGTACTCGGTGGCGATCGCCGCGCACTCCACGTGCCAGCCCGGCCGCCCGGGACCGAACGATGAAGACCAGGACGGCTCCCCCGGCCGGGCGGCCAGCCAGACCAGGGCGTCGAGCGGGTCCTTCTTCCCCGGCCGGGCCGGATCGCCGCCCCGCTCGGCAAAAAGCACCGCCATCGTCGCCGGGTCGAGCCGCGACACCGAGCCGAAGTCGGGATCGGACGCCCGCGAGAAGTAGAGATCACCCTCCAGGTCGTAGAGCGACCCGCGCTCGGCCAGCCTCCGGGAGAGCTGCTCGATGACCGGCAGCGCCTCCACGGCGCCGACCAGGCGGGCCGGCGGCAGTACCCGCAGTGCCTCCATATCGCCCCGGTAGCGTGCGATCTCCCGGCCGGCCAGCTCACGCCAGTCTTCGCCGTCATGGGCGGCCCGCTCGAGCAGGGGATCGTCCACGTCTGTGACGTTCTGCACGTAAATCACGTTGTGCCCGGCGTCGTGCCAGGCCCGGACCAGCAGGTCCCAGGCGAGGAAGGTGGCCGCGTGGCCGATATGCGTGGCGTCGTAGGGGGTGATGCCGCACGCGTACATGGTCGCGGTCGGGCCGGCCGCCGCCTGCACCAGCTCACCGGTCGGGGTGTCGCGGACGTACGGTTCGGGGCCCCGTCCCGGCAGAGGGGGAATGCTGACCGCGCGCCAGGAATCCATGTGCGCAGGCTATCGCCGTGCCCGGGCCGGGCCCACGGGCGCCGGCGGCGGGCAGGTGGCGCGCATTGCGGGAATGAGCCGCGCCCCGGCCGCCTGCTCGAATGCGTACGCGAGCGCGATCAGCCTTGGCTCGCTCCACCGCGGGCCGATGAAGGACAGGCCAACCGGGAGCCCGGACACCCCGCCCGCCGGAACCGAGATGGCCGGGAACCCGGCCACCGCCGCAGGCCCCGAGGTGTGAAAGACGTCGTGGTCGCCGAGGTGGTAGTCGGTCAGCCAGGCCGGGTTGGCGGTCAGCGTGACGATGGCGTCCAGCCGGTGGGCGGTGAGCGGGCCGTCCAGGGCCTCCTGGGCGCGTCTGGCCGCCTCCTCCCGCGCGGCCAGGTACCCGGCGTCGCCCAGGTCGCCGCCGTTGGCTTCGGCCTGCTCGAACAGCTCCTGGCCGAACCGGGCCAGCACGCGGCCGCCGTGGTCACGGTTGTACGCGATGAGCTCGGCCAGCGTGGCCGGGTGCTCGCCCGCCAGCGCGGCCAGGTACGCGTTGAGATCATGCCTGAACTCGGTCAGCATGGCGGCGAGCTCGGGCTCCTCGATCTGGTCGGCCCCGGGCAGGTCCACCGGGTCGACGAGCTCGGCGCCGAGCCCGGCCAGCTGGGCCAGGGCCGCCTCCAGCACGGCGGTGGTGGCGGCGCCGGCCGCCTTGCTGCCCTCCCGCCACACGCCGAGGCGGGCCCCGGCCAGGGCGCCCGGGTCGAGGCAGGCGGTGTAGTCGCCGCTCTGGCCGGCCGCGGCCGCGGTGATCGGGTCACCCGGGTCGGCGCCGGCCATCGCGGACAGCAGCGCCGCGGCGTCCGCCACGCTGCGCGTGATCGGCCCGGCGGTGTCCTGGGCCAGCGATATCGGGACGATCCCGCCCCGGCTGACCAGTCCAAGCGTGGGCTTGAGCCCGACGATCCCGCAGGCGCTGGCCGGGCAGACGATGCTGCCGTCGGTCTCGGTCCCGACGGTGACCGCGGCCAGCCCGGCCGCGGCCGCCACCGCCGAGCCGGAGCTGGAGCCCGACGGGTTCCGGTCGAGCGCGTGCGGGTTGGCCGCCTGCCCGCCGAGCGTGCTCCAGCCGCTGGTGGGATGGGAGGACCGGAAGTTGGCCCACTCGGACAGGTTCGCCTTGCCGAGGATCACCGCTCCGGCCCCGCGCAGCCTGGTGACCAGCCAGGCGTCGCCCTGCTCGGCCCCGGCGAGGGCGGGTGACCCGGCGGTGGCCGGCATCCCCCGGACCGCGATGTTGTCCTTGATCAGGACCGGGATGCCCGCCAGCGGGCCCGCGGGCGTCCCGTCGGCCCGGGCTTCGTCGCAGGCATGCGCCTCGGCGAGCGCGTCGCCGCTGACGGTGATGACCGAGTGCAGCAGCGGGTCCAGGCGCTCGATCCGGCTCAGGTAGAACGCGGTCAGCCCGTGGGCGGTGAGGGCGCCGGCCGCCAGCGCGGCCCGGAGCGCGGCGACGGTGGCCTCCGCGGCGTCGATGGCGGTGCCAGGGATCGGCTCGCTCACTGCTGGCGGCTCCGGCATGGAGGAAGGATAACCGCCCATCGCGGCCGGTGATCATGGCCCGGGGCCGCCGGAACGCCGCCGGTCAGGGGAGCCAGGAGACGTGGCCGTGCAGGGCCGCGTAGCCCACGAAGGCGACCGTGTCGATCAGCCCGTGGGCGATGATGAACGGGGTCACCCGCCGCCACCGGTAGAACAAGATGCCGAACACCACGCCCATCGCGGCGTTGCCGAGGAACCCGCCGAACCCCTGGTAGAGGTGGTACGACCCGCGGAGCACCGCGCTGAGGATGACCGCGTGGGCCGGTGTCCAGCCGAGCTGATCCAGCCGGCGCAGAAGATACCCGATGACCAGGATCTCTTCCAGGATCCCGTTCTGGAATCCCTTGAGGATGAGCACCGGGATCCGCCACCACACCGTGGGCAGGCTCTCCGCGACCACGTTGAGGCTGACCCCGAGGTGGAACGCCGTGATGTAGAGGCCGAGGCCCAGCCCGCCGATGATCGCCGCCAGGGCCGCGCCCCGGGCCAGGTCGCTGCCGGGCCGGGTCGTGTCCAGGCCCATGTCTGACGGCGATTCACCCGACCGGGCCAGCAGGTAGAACACCAGCGCCACCGGGGCGAGCGTGACCAGGATATTGGCCAGCTGCAGCGAGAGGTCCAGCCAGGGGCGGCCCGGGCCCATCGACCCGACCAGCAGCGCCTGCTGATGGCCCAGCGCCTTGCGGGCCGTGAGCGAGCCGATCAGGCTGATGATCGCCAGCAGGGCGCTGGCGCCGAGCGACACCGCGAAGACGACAACGATCTCCCAGCCCAGCAGCCGTCTCGTCAGCGGCGGGAGGCCGGTTTCCTGCCCTGGTAGCACGTTCTGGACTCTATAAGGCGGATACCTGCGCACCGTCCACCTGAAGCCTGCCTGCAGTCAATCTTCAGCTAACCTGCAGTCGGCCTGGAGCCGACCTGCAGCTTCAGGCTCCGGCGGCGGAGACGATCGCGTCGGTCACGAAGCCGAGCACCAGCCCCAGCATGATCCCCCAGGCGACCAGTTCCTTCAGCCTGGTGGCCCGCGCCACGGCCAGGAGCTCGATCACGACATACAGGATCGAGCCGGCCGCCAGCGCCAGGAAGGCGATCCCGAGCAGGGGGGAGGTCACCTGCATGCCGACGATCGTGCCCACGAAGGTGGGGCCGCCGCCGATGAGACCGAGCAGCGCGAGCCGCCGCCAGGACGGCCGCTCGCCGGCCGCCGCCAGTGGCGCCACGATGCCGAAGCCCTCCGTCGCGTTGTGCGCGCCGAACCCGATGACCAGCAGCAGCGCGAGGCTGAGCTTGCCCGCCGCCGCGGAGGCGCCGATGGCCAGGCCCTCGCCGAAGTTGTGCATCCCGATGCCGACCGCGATGAGCATCGACAGCCCGGCGGCCCGGGCCCGGGCGGCGTCCGGGCCGGCCGTGATCAGGGCCGGCTGCGCCGTCGCCGCGCCCGGACCCTCCGGCCGCAGCCGCGCCGCCCGGTGCTTCATCCACCGGTCGAAGTACACCAGGCCGATCAGCCCGGCGCCCACGCACACGAGCATCACGCCGCCATAGGTGACCGCCGTGGCGTAGTGGTGGCCGCCCAGGGCCTCGTCGGTTGGCTCCCACGCGGCGGTCAGGACGTCCCACAGCAGGAAGATCAGGATGCCGATGGCCAGGGCGTTGAGGAACGCCTTGACCCGGGGCATGTCGGTCCGCACGCGGCCCAGCGGCAATCCAAGGAAGATCGTGAGACCTGCGAAAGCCCCGAGGATGGCGATCTGGCTTGCGGGCACGAAGAGATCCTTTCCTGAGAGCCCGGCGGCCGGCCCGGTCCGGCCGGGCCGGCAGCACCCGTCCGGCGCGTTTGGTCAGGATAACCTAAGTTAGGTAAACCATACCTAACAACCAGCAAAGATTACTGGGGGCCAAGAGGGCCGTAGCGCGGTCGGGCGGACGGCCCGGGCGCACGCCGGCACTTGCCGCTGGCCCGCACGCACCGGTGCGGCCCCCGGGAACGCGGCGGCCGCCGCATCGGGTAGACGCGGCGGCCGGCGATCCCGCCGCAGCGGGCAAAAGCGACACAGCTTCGTCGCGGTAACACCTGGTGGGCGGCCAGGACAGGCCTCTCACCCGGGATATACCCATGGATTGTGAATTGTGAGTAATTCCCCGGCAGACCGTCCAGCCCGTCTAAGCCGGTCAGAATGCTACCCCAACCAGCAGGTCGTCGAATTCGCCTAGCTTGACGCCTTCGATGAGGGCAGCTATCTCGGCCCGGGTGTAGATGAGCGCCGGGCCATCTGGGTTTCTGGAGTTACGCATGGCGACCTCGTTCTCGCCGACCTTGGCGAGCTCGACGCAGGTCCCCTGGGAGTTGCTGATGCTGCTCTTGCGCCACCTGGCTCCGGAAAGCTCTGTGGCCGACATTCCATTATAGGTGTTCATGTATCCATGACTTCCTCAAGCATCCCGCTCAGAATATCGACAGAACGTTCTGGTGACTCACTCTCGACACTAAGACGCTCCATGACCTCGGTGTACTTCTCGACGTCATCGCGCTTGTCGAGATAAAGGGCACTAGTGAGCTGTTCGAGATAGACCACGTCGGGCAGGTCGGGCTCCGGGAAACGCATGATGGTGAAAGCCCCGGCCTCGGCGGCGTGCCCGCCTGACCGGAAGGGCATCACCTGGAGCGTGACCTGTGGCTCCTCGGTGGCCAGAATCAGTTGCTCGAGCTGCGCTCGCATCACCTCCTTCCCGCCGATGGGGCGGCGCAGCGCCGCCTCGTCCACGATCGCCCACAGCCGGGGCCCGCCCGGCTTCGTGAGCAGCTCCTGCCTCCCCATTCGCAGGCTGATCCTGCGTTCTATCTCCTCCGGTGCCGCGCCCGGCTGCCCGAGCCGCACCACCGCGCGGGCGTAGTCGGCCGTCTGGAGCAGCCCCGGCACGAACTGCACCTCATACAGCCGGATGAGTGAGGCCGCCTCCTCCAGGCCCACGTACACCTGGAACCAGTCCGGCAGGACGTCGCCGTATTTGTGCCACCAGCCGGGCGAGTTGGCCTGGATCGCGAGCGCCACCAGCGTCGCCGTCTCGTCCTCATCGACGCCGTACAGCTTGAGCAGGTCGGTGACGTCGCGCTCCTTGAAGCTGACCCGGCCCAGCTCGATCCGGCTGATCTTGGAGCCGGACGCGCGGATGGCGTAGCCGGCCTCTTCGCGGGTGATCCCCTTCACCTCGCGCAGCATGCGCAGCTGGGAACCCAGGAGGATGCGCAGAACCGTCGGGCCGCTGCCCGGCTGCGCTGTTATCACCTCGGCTCCCCTCAGCACCCGCGCCGGCTATCCGTGCAGGCCCTGGCCGGGCCTTCACCCACGCACGTGCAATCTAACTGTTTCATCTGCACGTGCATTCGGCCTTGCGTTTGCAAGGTTCACAAGGGATGATAGCGCTTGCGCCGCTAGCGCACGACCTAAGTGCTAGCGATCACGTGTCAGCGATACAGACGGGAAGCCGATGACCGCACACCGGGCGGCACTGCCTGTGACGACCGAGGTCAGCGGCGTGACCCGGGTCGGCTTCCGCGCGGCCGGCGCGCCCCAGGGCGTGCGCCCGGTGAGCCACCTGCTGCCGTCACAGCCCCAGGCGTCGCCGCACCCGGCCGGGAATGCGCGCCCCCTGCCCCAGCCGACCGCCACCTGCCTGCTGGGGCCCCGGCCCGAGTCGGTCAAGGCCGGCCGGGACTTCACCCGGGCCACGCTGGCGGAATGGGACATGCCCGCCCTGGCCGACGTGGCCGAGCTCGTCGTCTCCGAACTGGTGACGAACGCGCTGCGCCATGGCGTCCCGTCCGCCTGCCAGCTCGTCAGCGAGCACTGCGTCCGGCTGCGGCTGCTCGCGCAGGCCCCCTTCGTGATGTGCATGGTGACCGATCCGGGCACCGACATCCCCGTCCTGCGGGAGTCGGAGCCGACCTCGGAAAGCGGGCGCGGGCTGAACGTGGTCGAGTGCTGCAGCGTGCGATGGGGCTGGCATCTCCTCGACGATGGCGGCAAGGTCGTCTGGGCGCTGCTGCGGCCTTCCCTCTGACCCCTCGGGTGCCCTTGGCGCAGCGGCGGCACCGGGGCAGCCGGCCGCGGTCACCGGGGTAGCGGACCCCGGCGGCGGGTACCTGGTCAAGTGACAGTGGCACGGCTAAGCTCAGTGCGCTGCCGTCCCGGTGAACACGAGCCATCGTTCGGCATGCTCGCCGGAGTTGGTGAGGAGCCGACATGTACCAGTCCTATCCGCAGGGCGGCGAGATGCCGCCCGACCCGACCCGACCGGACCTGCCCCGCCCGGTGCGGACGGCGGTCCTGCTCATGTACACGGGCGCCGCGCTGAGCGCGATCAGCCTGATCGTGACGGTGCTCAGCTTCCATGCCATCGAGCGGGTCATCCGGAACGCGTCGTCCACGCTGACCGCGCAGCAGGTGCACAACGACGCGATCGTCGCCGTCACCATCGCCGTGGTGGAGAGCCTGATCGCCATCGGCCTGTGGCTGCTGATGGCCTGGGGCAACAAGAACGGGCAGAGCTGGGCCCGGATCGTCGCCACCGTCCTGTTCGGCCTGAACACCCTCTTCCTGCTGCTCAGCTTCGTCCGGGCGACCGTCTCGGTCAGCCTGGCGTTCTCGGTGCTGGTCTGGCTGATCGGACTGGGCGCGATCGTACTGCTGTGGCGCAAGGAGTCCAGCCAGTACTTCGCCCTCGCCGGCCCCCGGCGCTGAGGACACCCGGACCGGCCGTTCAGCCGCCCCCGCTCATCAGCGCGTAGCAGGCCACCGCGGCGGCGGCGACCACGTTGAGTGAGTCCACCCCCAAGGCCATCGCCTGCGGGCTCATCGGAATGCAAATGCTGTCGTCGGCCTCGTGCCGCCAGCGCGCGGACAGGCCGTCGCCCTCCGAGCCCAGCAGGAGCGCGACCCGGCCACGCGAGGGCACCGTCTCGAGGGCCGCCGCGGACTGATCGGGAACCAGGGCGAGCAGCCGGAAGCCCGCCGCGCGCAGCCCCGCGAGGCCGCCGTACCAGTCGGTCATCCGTGCGTAGGGGACGGCGAAGACCGCGCCCATCGACACCTTGACCGCCCGCCGGTAGAGCGGATCCGCGCACCGGGGCGCGAGGACCACCGCCCCCACCCCCAAAGCGGCCGCGCACCGGAAGATCGCGCCCACGTTCCCGTGATCGACAAGATCCTCCAGGACCAGGATGCGGTCGTGGCCGGCCACGACATCGCCCACCCCGGGCAGCGGGCGCCGGGCCATCGACGCCAGCGCTCCCCGGTGAACCCGGTAGCCGGTGATCCGCTCGGCGACATCGTGCGCAATGACGTACACCGGGCCCGCCCCGGCCAGATCGGCGAGACCGGCCACCCGGTCCGGGGTCACCAGCAGTGAGCGCACCGGGTAGCCGGCCCCCAAGGCGCGCCTGATGACCTTCTCCCCCTCGGCGATGAACAGCCCATTTGCCGCTTCCAGGCTCGTGCGCAGGGAGGAGTCGGTGAGCCGCAGGTAATCGGCCAGCCGCGGATCAGCAGGATCCTCAACCCGGATGAGGTCGCTCACCCTGCCCAGTCTGCCCAGTCCGCGCGCCCCGTCGGCCCGCGACGGCCCCATCGCTCCGCCGGGGCGCCGGAACGGCGGGAACGCGGCGCGGCGAAATCGGGCAAGCAGCGTCATATCGCGCCACGATCCGCTACAGTCATGCGCGCGAAAGACCCAGCAGGCGCAGGCGCCCGGGACGACGCTGGCGGGCCGGCGGGGGCTCCCGCGTCCGGGGATCGGCGGCCCCCGGTGAGCCGCGGCCCTTTTGCCTGAGGGATGCCGTGAACGCTGGACCGAGCCGACGGGGCCGCGGCTACCGCGCGGCGCGCAGGCGCCGGACGCGCACGGCCGCGCTGACCGGCCTCTCGGCGGCCATCGCCGCCACCCTCCTGCTCGCGCTGGGCGCCCGGGCCGTCATCGCCCGCACCGACTGCACCGACCATCCGCTGGTCGTGAACGTGGTCGCCGCCAGCGAGATCGGGCCGGTCGTCCGGCACCTCGGCCAGTACTTCAACCGCACCCGCCCGCAGGTGAGCGGCCACTGCGTGCACGTCGCGGTCACGGCCGAGCCGCCGGGCACGGTGGCGGCGCAACTGGCCGGGAAGGCATCCCACGGGCCGGCGGCCGACGCCTGGATACCGGATTCGGGCCTGTGGGCCGGCCTGGCGGGCCGGACGGCCGATGGGGCCGGGCGCGCCCGGCTGTCCGGCATCACACTCGCCAGAACCGCGCTGGTCATCGCGATGCCGCGGTCGGCCGCCGCCCGGTCCCCTGCCTTTGGCACCGCGGTCAGCTGGAAATTCCTGCTCCCCCAGAACGCCGGCGGCCCGGCGTCCGCGCTGGGGCTGCACGTCGAATTCCCCGACCCGGCGAGCAGCATAACGGGCCTCGTGGCGCTCACCGAACTCCAGCGGCTCTGCGGCCGCGGGGAGGCCGCCCGGACCGCACTCGCCAGCTTCGCGGTGCATGTCCAGATCGAGCCGGCGCCGGGCAGCACCCCGCCGCTGGCCGCCCTGGCCACCTGGGTGCCGCCGCCGGGCACCGGCGCCGTCACCGCCGCGCCGGTCACGATCACCACCGAGCAGGCGGTGATCCAGTTCGACCGGGCGCACCCGGGGCGGCCGCTCGCGGTGCGTTACCCGGCCGAGGGCAGCCAGGAACTCAGTTACCCCTACGTGCTCACCACCGCCGACCCGCTCATGCTGGCGGCCGCCGGGCGGTTCGGCGAGCTGCTGCGGTCGGCGTATGCCGCCTCGTACGCGCGGTACGAGGGCTTCCGCTCGGGCAACGGGGTGGCCGGCGACTGGCCCGCCGCGTTCGGGCTGACCAGGAGCGGACCGCATGTGCTGGCGCCGCCGAGCCCGGCCCAGGCGGCAACCGCCCTCCGCACGTGGCAGCAGCTCGGCCTGGGCGTACGTGCCCTCGCCCTGATCGACACGTCCGCGGCCATGACCGCCCGGGCCAGGCCGGGCGGGCCGGACCTGGAACAGCAGCTGGCCCGGGGCGCCGGGGACGGCCTGGCCCTGTTCCCTGACAGCACCCAGATGGGCCTATGGACGTTCCCCAGCCACATCGTGGACAGCCTGTCCTACCAGCAGCTGGTGCCGATCGGCCCGATAGCCGATCCCCTCGGGCCGCTCACCCGCAGGCAGCTGATCCAGCGCCTGGCGCAGTCACGCCTGCTGCCGGTGCCGGGCACCCAGGCCGCCCTGTACAGCACCGTCCTGAGCGCCTACCGGCTGATGCTCGCCACCTACCAGCCCCGCCGGATCAACGTGGTGCTGGTCCTGACGGCGGGGGTCGACCATGATCGCAGCGACATCTCCGCTGCCTCGCTGGTGCGCGACCTCCAGGTGCTCCACGACCCCAGGCGCCCGGTCAGGATCGTGGCGATCATGCTCGGCCGGGCGGGCGGCCTGCGTGCGCTGCGGCGGATCGCCGCCGCCACGAACGGGCAGGCCGTCGCCATCACGCGCTACTCCCGGCTCGGCCAGGTCATGTTCCAGACGGTGACCCGTGCGCTGGGCCAGACATCGTGTACCAGCCAGGCAGCTAGCTAGCGCGGCGCGGCCCGGAGCGGAGCGCGGCGGGGCGGCCGCGAAAAAAGTCGGCAGAACCCGCACCGCGGATGTGAACCTCATCTCCGGGTCGCGCGTCTTGCTTACGAGGCCCGGCGAGAGCGGGGCGCCGGGCCTCATCGGAGCTCCCCTCCGGATCACCGATCCGGTTGGGGATGAGGCCCGGCGAGAGCGGGGCGCCGGGCCTCAGTAAAGCCCCTGCCGGGCCGCTGGCCCGGTGGGAATGAGGCCCGGCGAGAGCGGGGCGCCGGGCCTCAAACAGCTCCCGCCGGATCACCGATCCGGCGGGATGAGGGCCCGGCGAGAGCGGGGCGCCGGGCCCTCATATACGGCTCCTGCTGGGCCGCTGGCCCAGCGGGGATGCGGCCCGGCGAGAGCGGGGCGCCGGGCCTCA
>DATINY010000349.1:0-2868 GCA_035473755.1 Streptosporangiaceae bacterium | reverse complement strand
CAGGCGCGAGCCAGGGATCGCGGATCCCCCGATAACCGCTCTCTGCCGCCGCCGCGGCCGGGCGGGCAGGCTGGCGGGCATGAACATCTCCGGAAACACCGTCTTCATCCCCGGCGCCACCGGCGGCATCGGCCTGGCCCTCGCGCTGGCGCTGGCGCTGCAGGCCAGGGGGAACACCGTCATCGTCGGCGGGCGGCGCACCGAGCTGCTCGGGGATGCCCGGCCATAGTCTGGCATCGCGCCGGGCAAAGCGGACTTCAGTCACGTCGGCACCACCCGCATCGGACCGTATTGGTATGGATGCCGCAACCATGCTGCTCCAGCGCAATGCCACTTAGCGTATTTTGATCATGCTGCGGTGCTGGTCATGGCTCTGGTGAGGGCGGGGCTGGCGAGCCTGATCGTGGGCGGGCCGTGGTGGCGGGTGCCGCGGTCGCCGGGTTTCTTGATCCGGTAGAGGTTGTGCCGGCTGCGCTTGACGACGCGGGGGTAGCTGCGGTTCCGGCGCCGCGGGTTGAGGTTCTTTTTCCTGGTGAGGTCGGCCATGACCCGGGCCAGCAGCACGGCTGCGCCCTCAGGGGGGAAAAGCCGGGCCGACGGCCCGGCGGATGATGCGCACGGTGCGCTTGAACTTGACCCGGTCCGGGTCGATCCCGGCCGCGGTGGCCGCGGCGCAGGTCAGCGCGCTGATCGCGTAGTGAGTCAGCAGGTAGCCCCAGATCTCCTGCTCCACCATGGCCGGGGACTGCGAGCGCAGCACCCGTCCCGGGCCCCGCAGGTAGGTCTTGAGCTGGGCGTTCCCGCCTTCATGTTCCCAGCGCTGGTGGTAGGCACGGGCCAGCTCCCCGGCTGGGGCCAGCCGCGGATCGGTGATGGTGGTGATCAGGATGATCCGCTCGTGCTTGCCGTTGCCGTTGCCGTTGCCGTCCCGGTCCGGGACCTGGTACTCGATGGCCCGGACGTAGCGGGCCCGGTCTCCGGGCAGGTCCTGGCCCCGGCCGGCCGCAGCCAGCAGGTCCCGGCGCGCCGCTGACCGCGGATCGACCCGCGGGCTGACCAGCACCGAGAGCCAGGACCCGTCCGGCAGCACCTCCAGCACTGGCAGCGCCACGTTGGACCGGACCCGCCACAGCAGCGCCGCCCCGGTCCCGGCCGCCGCCCGCCAGTCCGTGAAGGAGTAGAAGTTCCGGTCCGCGAGCAGCAGCCAGTCCTGGTCCAGATCCGGGTACAGCCGCCGGGCCAGCGCCTGCTCCCCGCTGCCCTTCCCGCCTGCGGCCGGGCCCATCGCGGCCGCCACCGCCGCATGCGAGCCGCACTCGCTGACGGTCACCACCCGCGCCTTCGGGAACGGCGCCGGGCCCGCCGGGCCGGCCCGGGACCCGAAGAACGCCCGGTTCGCCGCCGTGTCCGGGACATCCCACTCCATCCCGTCCACCGACATCAGCCGCCAGGGCCCCAGGAACGCCCCGGCCGTGTCCAGATCCGCGACCGGCACCGCGACCTGGCCGAACACCTCAGCCACCGGCTCGGGGCCGAGCCGCTGCCGGGCCTGGGTGATCCCGCCCGACGTCGGCACCTCCCAGTCCCGCTCCCAGGACCCCCACCCCCGCAGAGTCTCCGCCAGCCGCGCCGCGACCTCCTCGTAATCGTCATCGGCGAACAGCGCCAGCGCCATCACGAAATACACCATCACGTGCGGCGGCAGCTTACCCCCGGCCCGCCGCGCGCCCTTCCCCGCCATCTGGACCGCGTCATCGACCACGTCCCGCGGCACCGACGACGCCAGCACCCCCAGCGAGATCCAGTCCGTCAGGACACTACTTCCAGCCACCACACCAGCCTGCGTCATGGCCGCATAACCCCCCCCGCCCCCCTCCCGATCCCAGCGTTCTCCGCAGGCAGAACCCACCCCGGGCAAGATCAACTTAAGCTAAGCGGCATTGTGTTCCAGCGACATGGCTGGGACATCCACGCCTTGTCCGCATCGCTGTCAGAGGTCCATCGGACTCCGTTGTTCCTGGCACGGCAGACTCCTCCCTATCGCGATCTAACCGG
Source organism: Streptosporangiaceae bacterium (assembly GCA_035473755.1). Classification (GTDB taxonomy): domain Bacteria; phylum Actinomycetota; class Actinomycetes; order Streptosporangiales; family Streptosporangiaceae; genus UBA9676. The sequence continues at coordinate 813 of DATINY010000349.1, read as the reverse complement.
GCTGTGTCATCGCGGCCGCCAGCCCGGCCCCGGCCATCCATAGCCACCGGAGAAATCATGACTGCCGCTGCATCGGATCAGCCCGGCTGGATAGATCCGGAGCTGGCCACGCTCACCCAGGACCGGTTCTCCGATCCGGGGTGGATCTTCGAGCGCAAGCTCGACGGCGAGCGGTGCCTGGCGTTCAGATCAGCTGGAAAGGTCCGGCTGATGACCCGCAATCAGAAGGAGGACACCAGCACCTACCCCGAGATCACCCAGGCTCTGGCCGCCCAGCGGGCTGACGACTTCATCATCGACGGGGAGATCGTCGCCTTCGACGGCAGCCAGACCAAGTTTGCCCGGCTGCAGCAGCGCCTGGGAGTCCGCCAGCCCGGACCGGAATTGCTCGCGGAGGTGCCGGTGTGGTTCTACATTTTCGACGTGCTGTGGGCCGATGGCCGCGATGTGCGGCCGCGGCCGCTACGGGAGCGCAAAGGTATCCTGCAGGACCTGCTTACCTTCGCCGGACCGCTGCGCTTTACCGAGCACATCAACACCGACGGCGAGGCCTACTTCCGGCAGGCGTGCGCCAGCGGCTGGGAAGGAGTCATCGCCAAGCGCGCCGACGCGCCCTACCGGGCTGGCCGGAGCCGGGACTGGCTGAAGTTCAAGTGCGAGAGCGGCCAGGAATTCGTCATCGGCGGTTTCACCGACCCACGCGGGACCCGCACCGGGTTCGGCGCGCTGCTGCTGGGCTACTACGACCCCGGTCACCAGCTCGTCTATGCCGGCAAGGTCGGCACCGGCTTCAGCCAGCGAACGCTGCACAGC
>DATINY010000348.1:0-12021 GCA_035473755.1 Streptosporangiaceae bacterium | reverse complement strand
GAGAAGTTCCGGTTGCGGAATACGTGCAGCGGGATGACGGGCTCGGCGGCGCGGCGTTCGGCCGCGAGGAACCCGGCCGTCGATGCTATGGCCAGGGCGCCCAGGCCCATGATCTGCACCGACCGCCAGGGGTACTGCGTGCCGCCCCAGGTGGTCAGCAGGACCAGCGAGGAAGCGGCCACCGTGAGAAGCGCCGCGCCGAGGTAGTCGATCTTGTGCTTCACCTTGTGGAGCGGCACGTGCAGGGTCAGGGCGAGGTAGATGAGCGCGGCGCCGCCGATCGGCATGTTGATGTAGAAGATCCAGCGCCAGGAGAGGCTGTCGGTGATGTACCCGCCGACCAGCGGGCCGGCGACCATGGCCAGCGTCATCGCCGCCATGATGTAGCCCATGTACTGGCCCCGCTCACGCGGGGACACCAGGTCTCCGATGGTCGCTATCGCCCCGACCAGGAGTCCGCCAGCGCCCAGGCCCTGGAGGGCGCGGAACGCGATGAGCTGGTCCATCGTCTGCGACAGCCCGGCCAGCGCCGAGCCGATCAGGAACAGGATGATCGCGAATATGAGCAGGCGCTTGCGGCCGTACTGGTCGCCCAGCTTGCCGTAGAGCGGCGTGGTCACGGTGGAGGCGAGCACGTAGGCGGTGACCACCCAGGACAGGTGGGTCACCCCGCCCAGGTCGCCGACGATGCGCGGCAGGGCGGTGGAGACGACCAGCTGGTCGAGCATGGCGAGCATGATGGCCAGCAGCAGGCCGGGCAGGATGATCAGGACCTCCCGCCGGGGCCCGGTCGGGATCGCCGCGTCCGCCGCAGGCGCGTTCTGTGCCATGGTTGGGCTTCCTTCCCCCCGGCTCGTCCGCCGGATTCCGTCAGGCGTGGCAGCCTGACCACCCAGGCCGACCACTAGATCTTGCGGCTCTCTGCGCCAGGCCGGGCACCGGTCCACGGCCCCGTCCCCCGGTTCCGCGGCTCCGACGCCGCCTGCGGGCGGCCGCGCCGCCGCGAGATACTCGCTACCTACTTGCCGACCGGTTAGTATGTCGTCAAGGGACAGGCTAAGATAGCAACTAACCGGTCGTCAAGTAAGTTCCGCTGAGAGAGTACGAGGCGCGGCACGATGAATGAGCCGACTCGCGCCACGGCGCTGGGCGCCGCCCCGCCGCTGGAGGCCGCCCCGGGCCGGGGCCGGTCCCGCGACCGGGCCCGTGCTCGCGACCGGGACCGCTCCCGGGGCCTCAGCCCGGCCCGTGGTGAGGCCCCGGCCCGCCGTCGGGCAGGCGGCGAGTTCCCGCGCGGCGGCACCAGGGAGCGCATCCAGTCGATCGCGCTGGAGCTGTTCGCGGAACAGGGCTACGAGAAGACCTCGCTGCGGGAGATAGCGGAACGGCTCGGCGTCACCAAGGCCGCCCTGTACTACCACTTCAGGTCCAAGGAAGACATCGTCCGCAGCTTCATCGAGGACTACCGGGCCGAACTGGAGCAGGTCATCGCCTGGGGCGCCAGCCAGCCCCGCACCCCCGGGACCCGGGCCGAGATCCTCCGCCGCTACGCCGGCATCGTCAGCGAGCAGCTCGCGGTGATCCGCTTCATGGAACAGAACCAGGCCGCCATGCACACGCTGATGTCGGACAGCGGGGCCCGGAAGAAGATGTTCCGTGACCAGTTCATGAGCCTGTGCGACCTGCTCGCGCCGCCCGGGGCCCCGCTCGCCGACCGGGTGCGCGCCATCACGGCCGTGATCACCATCGGCATGAGCCCGATGATCCTTCAGCGCGAAGCCTCCAGCCCCGAGGATCTGAACGAAGCCGTGCTAGATGTCGCCCGCGAACTAGCCGACGCCAACCTCCCCTGACCGCCGCCGCTTCCTCGGCAGCGCCCGCTCCCTCCAGCACCGCCCGCCGGCCGCTCCGGCACCGCTCGCCGTCCCCTCCGCAGTGTCAGTGGTTCGGATATCAGCCCCTGGAGGGGAGGCAATCCGGGCCAATGACGGTTATCCACATCCAACGCCGGCCCCGGTACGAGCCCGGTCAGTCGCGGGCGGCGCTGGCTGAGACGCGCACCAGGGGCAGGACCCGGTAGCGCACCGGGGCGGCGAGCGCGATCACGGTGGAGGCGCGCACCACCCCGGCCACCGCCACGATGGCGTCGATCACCCGCTGCAGGTCGGCATTGGTCCTGGCCACCACCCGGCAGAGCATGTCACCGGGCCCGGTGATGGTGTGCACCTCCAGCACCTCGGGGATGCCCGCGAGCCGCTCGGCGACCGGATCGTGGCCGCCCACCTGCCGGATCTCCAGCGTCACGAACCCGGTCACGCGGTAGCCGAGCGCGACCGGGTCCACGTCCGGCCCGTAGCCGGTCACCACGCCGCGGGCCTGCAGCCGGTCCAGCCGCGCCTGCACCGTGCCGCGCGCCACCCCCAGCCGCCGCGACGCTTCCAGCACCCCGACCCGGGGGTCGGCCGCGAGCAGCTCGATCAGCCGTGTATCCAGCCGATCGACCGGCCCGGCTGCTGCGTTCAGCTTCGCTCCTTCATCTGCCCGCCAGAACCGGTACATGATGTACAGTTCTGCGACCCTGTCCCGTCTATAACTATGCAAATAGTCTAGCTAGCTAACTAAGTGTTGCACATCCTGCCGACCAGGCCGATGCTTCCAGGGAGCGGTACCCGGGCGCGAAGGAGAGCGGCGATGACAGCGCAGGGCGATCATGGTCCCCAGGCCGGGCACGGGCTCCGAGGCGGCGGGCACGGGCCCCGCGACAGCGGGCACGGGCTTGCGGACGTCTTCCCGGTCACAGGCATGGACGCGGTCGTCTTCGCGGTGGGCAACGCACGGCAGGCCGCCCACTATTACTCATCCGCGTTCGGCATGCGGCTCGTCGGCTACCGCGGGCCGGAGACCGGCTGCCGGGACGAGGCCGCCTATGTCCTTGAATCCGGGCGGGCCCGTTTCGTGCTGCGCGGCCCGGTCCGGCCGGGCACCGGCCTCGGCCGGCACGTGGCCGGCCACGGCGACGGCGTGATCGACCTGGCGATCGAGGTGCCCTCGGCGGAAGCGGCCTACGCCTACGCCACCGCGCACGGCGCCCGGGGCCTCGCCGCACCGGAAACGGTCGAGGACGATCATGGCAAGGCCGTGCTCGCCACCATCGCCACCTACGGCGACACCGTCCACTCGCTGGTAGAGCGGTCCAGCTACTCGGGTCCCTACCTGCCCGGCTATGTGGCCGCCGGCCCGCTCGGGCCCGGGCCGGCCCGGCCGTACTTCACCGAGGTCGACCACTGCGTCGGCAACGTCGAGCTCGGCCGGATGGATGAGTGGGTGAGCTTCTACCACCGGGTCATGGGCTTCACGAACATGAAGGAGTTCGTCGGGGACGACATCGCCACCGAGTACTCCGCGCTCATGAGCAAGGTCGTCGCGGACGGATCCCGCCGGGTGAAGTTCCCGATCAACGAGCCGGCACCGGGGAAAAGGAAGTCGCAGATCGACGAGTACCTGGAGTTCTACGGCGGGCCGGGTGTCCAGCACATCGCCCTGGCCACCGACGACATCGTCGCCGCCGTCACCGGCATGAAGGCGGCCGGGGTGGAGTTCCTCGACACGCCGGACACCTACTACGACACGCTCGGGGACTGGGCCGGCCAGACTCACCTGCCGGCCGGGGCGCTCAGGGAGCTGGGCATTCTCGCCGACCGGGACGAGGACGGCTACCTGCTGCAGATCTTCACCAAGCCGGTGCAGGACCGGCCGACGGTGTTCTTCGAGCTGATCGAGCGCCACGGCTCACAGGGGTTCGGCAAGGGCAACTTCAAGGCGCTGTTCGAGGCCATCGAACGGGAGCAGGCCCGGCGCGGGAACCTCTGACGGCCGCCCGGTGGCCCGGGGCGCCAAATAGCGGGCGGGCCACGGCAAACGGGTGCATCATGACGGGCGTGACCCAGCCACCGGAGGATCAGCAGTGGCAGCAGCCCCCGGCGCCACGGCCTTTCACCATGCCCAGCCCGCCTCCGGCCGAGGATCCCGGGCCGCCCCCGGGCGCCGCCCCCGGCCAGGCGTTCGGCGCCTACCAGGCTTACCCGGGCAGCTCCTACGGCACGCCCGGCGACGGCACGCCCGGCCACCCCGCGCCCAGCTATGGCGCGGGCGGCCGGCTGGCCAGGGACCCGGCGCTGGCCGAATGGTGGCAGCGGCTGCTGGCCCGCCTCGTCGATGACCTCATCCTGGTCGTCCTCACCAGCCCGGTCTGGATCCTGAGCCTGCTCCCGCTGTTCCGCCGCCTCCAGCGCCTGGCCAGCCAGTATCCGGACCTGAGCCAGCCCGCCGCCGCGCAGGCGTTCAACGACAGCATGGGCCAGATGATGGCGGGGATGGTGGGCACGTTCCTGCTGATCGGCGCCGGCATCGGGGTCATCTCGTTCGGCTACGACTGGCTCCAGCACGGGCTGTGGGGCCAGACCATCGGCAAGCGGGTCATGGGGACCAAGGTGGTCACCGCGGATACCCGCTCACCGATCTCGGGCCAGGCCGCCTGCGGGCGCGCCGCCGTGTACGCGCTGGTGCCGGTCGTGCCCTCGGTGGGCGGCTTGTTCGCGCTGATCAACGAGTCGTGGCTGCTGTGGGACCCGCGGCGGCAATGCCTGCACGACAAGGCCGCCGGCACAGTGGTGGTCAAGAAGAGCACGCTGGCGCCCGGCGCCTAGAGACCCCGGTCGCTTCAGCCGAACAGGAGCGTGTAGCCCGCCTGCCGGAGCTGGCTGATGACCTCGTCACAGTGGCCCGGCCCGCGGGTTTCGACCTGGAGCAGCACCTCCACCTCATCCACCCGCAGCCGGGGCGCCACCCGCTCGTGCACGACATCGAGCACATTGGCGCCCAGGCCCGCCAGTTCGCCCAGCAGCGTCGCCAGCGCGCCGGGCCGGTCGGCGATCCGGCAGCGGAACATCAGGTACCGCCCGGCCGCGGACAGGCCGTGCCGCAGCACCTTGGCCAGCAGCAGCGGATCGATATTGCCGCCCGACAGCACCGCCACCACCGGCGGCTCGAACGCCTCCGGATGCTCCAGCAGGGCCGCCACCCCCGCCGCGCCGGCCGGCTCGACGACCTGCTTGGACCGCTCCAGGCAGAGCAGCAACGCACGCGACAGGGTCTCCTCGGAGACGGTGACCACCCGGACCGCGTGCCGCGAGATGATCTCGTACCCGATGTCGCCGGGCTGGCTGACCGCGATCCCGTCGGCCATCGTCCCGGCGGAGGAGACCCGCACCGTGTGCCCGGCGGCCAGTGAGGCCGGATAGCAGGCGAACGCCTCGGCTTGCACGCCGACCACCTTGATGGCCGGGTCGGCGCCCGAGACCGCTACCGCGATCCCGGCCGCGAGGCCCCCGCCACCGACCGGCACGGCGATGGTCCTGACCTGCGGGCACTGCTCGACGATCTCCATTCCGACGGTGCCCTGGCCGGCCACCACGTCGGGGTGGTCGAACGGGTGGATGAAGACCGAGCCGTCTTCACGGGCATGCGCCAGCGCCGCCGTGAGCGCATCCTCCACCGTCTCCCCGTGCAGGATGACCCGTGCCCCGTACGCCTGGGTCGCCTCTATCTTGGGCAGCGGCGCACCGGACGGCATCACCACGGTCGCCGTGGCCCCCAGCCGGGCGGCGGCGAACGCGACCCCCTGGGCGTGGTTGCCGGCGCTCGCGGCCACCACACCGCGCTCCCGCTCGGCCGGGGTCAGCCGGCTGATCCGCAGGTAAGCGCCGCGCGGCTTGAACGACCCGGTGCGCTGCAGGTTCTCGCATTTGAGGAAGACCGGCCCGCCGAGCCGGTCGGACAGGACCCGCGAATGGAGCAGCGGGGTGACCGCGACGACCTCCCGCAGCACGTCCCGCGCGGCGGCCACATCATCCGGGCGGACCTGGGGCGACGTCATCGTCATGCCAGCAGTCTCGCATCCGCGGGGGCCTATTCGGCTCCCCAGTACCGGTCGGCCGCGAACAGCAGCGCGGCCGCCCCGACCAGTCCCGCGCTCTGGCCGAGCGCGGCCGGCACCACCGCCACGTCCCGTGCGAAGTCGAGCCCGACATGGGTCCGCAGCGCCTCTTCCAGCGGCTCGAACAGCAGCGACCCGGCCTGGGAGAGGCCGCCGCCGATGGCGACCACCTCCAGATCGCACAGGTGCGTCGCCGAGGCGATGGCGATGCCGAGCGCCCGGCCCGCCCGGCGCATCGCGGTCAGCGCGATCGGGTGCCCCTGCGCGGCGTCGCCGGCCAGATCCTTGGCCGTGACCTCAGGCTGGCCCGGCCGCCAGCCCTCCGCCTGGGCCCAGGCGGCCAGGGCCGGCCCGCGGGCGATCGCCTCCACGCACCCTCTGCCCCCGCATAGGCACGGTGGCCCGTCCGGGTCGACCACCACGTGGCCGATGTGGCCGGCGTTGCCGGTCGCGCCGTTGATCAGCTTGCCATCCAGCACCAGCCCACCGCCCACGCCGGTCGACACCACGATGCCGAGCATCGTGGTGCGGCCCCGGCCCGCCCCCCGCCAGTGCTCGCCGACCGCAAAGCAGATCGCGTCGTTGTGCAGCCGCACCGGGAGCCCGCCGAACCGCTCCCGGAGCCGGTCGCGCAGCGGGAACTCCTGCCAGGCGGGGATGTTCAGCGGCGAGACCTTCCCGGCGGGCCACTCCATGGGGCCCCCGCAGCCACACCCGACCCCCGCCAGTTCGGTGGCGGGGTTCACATCAGCCTCCGTGAGCACCCGGGTGACCAGCGCGTCGAGTGTGCGCCACAGCTGCTCGGCATCCAGTTCCCGCGGTGTCGCCGTCTGCGACCACGAGATCACCCGCCCCCCGGGCTCGACCAGTCCGGCCGCGAACTTCGTGCCGCCGATGTCGATGGCCAGTGCCGGATATGCAGCTGTCATGTCCGCACCTCCTGTGCCCCTGATAGCCGGCCGGACTGGCCCGGCGTCGCGAATGCAGCCGGCATGGACATAGTGTCGAATGGTGCACTCACACAGCCAGGCCGGTAGCGCCGTAAGTCAGTCCCCCCGCCCTGCGATCACCACGGTCGGGGAGCTGCGCGCGAGCGGCCACACGCACCTGACGGTCAAGGACGAGATCCGGCACAACCTGCTGGCCCGGATGCGCGCGGGTGAGGACAGGTTCCCCGGGATCATCGGCTTCGGCCAGACCGTGCTGCCGCACCTGGAGCGCGCTCTGCTGGCCGGGCACGACACGATCCTGCTCGGCGAGCGTGGCCAGGGCAAGACCCGGCTGATCAGGACCCTTCCCGGCCTGCTGGACGAGTGGACTCCCACGGTGGCCGGATGCGAGATCAACGACCACCCGTTCGCGCCGGCCTGTGCCCGCTGCCGCCGGCTGGCGGCCGAGCAGGGCGAGGGCCTGGCGGTGGCCTGGCGGCACCGCAGCGAGCGCTACGGGGAGAAGCTGGCGACCCCCGACACCAGCGTCGGGGACCTGATCGGGGACGTGGACCCGGTGAAGGTCGCCGAAGGCCGCACCCTGGGCGACCCGGAGACGATCCACTTCGGGCTGGTGCCCCGGACCAACCGCGGGGTGTTCTGCCTGAACGAGCTGCCCGACCTGGCCGAGCGGATCCAGGTGTCGCTGCTGAACGTGCTGGAGGAACGGGACATCGCGGTGCGGGGATACGCGCTCCGGCTGCCGCTGGACCTGGTGCTCGTGGCCAGCGCCAACCCCGAGGACTACACCAACCGCGGACGGATCATCACCCCGCTGAAGGACCGGTTCGGGGCGGAGATCCGCACCCACTACCCGGCGACTCTGGAGGACGAGCTGGCCCTCGTCCGGCAGGAGGCGGAGATCTCCTGGCCCGGCGGCGACCCGGGCGCGGCGCTGCCCGGCCACCTGGTCGAGGTCATCGCCCGGTTCACCCGGCTGGTGCGGGCCTCGCCCGCGATCGACTCCCGCTCCGGCGTCTCGGCCCGGTTCGCGATCGCCGCCTCCGAATCCGCCGCCGCCTCGGCGGTGCGCCGGGCGGCCCTGACCGGCGAGCAGCAGCCGGTGACCAGGATCTGCGACCTGCCGCCCACGGTGAGCACGCTGCGCGGCAAGGTCGAGTTCGAGGTCAGCGAGGAGGGCCGGGAGCAGGAGGTGCTCGAGCATCTGCTGCGCCGGGCGACCGCCGACACCTTCCGTGCGCATCTGGGCAGTGCCGATCTGTCCGGCCTGCTCGCCACGTTCGACGAGGGCGGCAGCGTCGAGACCGGCGACATGGTGCCCGGGACCGACCTGCTGGCGCGGGTCGGTGAGGTGCCGGGGCTGGCCAGGATCATGAAGCGGCTCGGCATGGACGGGAGCGAGTCGCCGGGTAACGCGGCGGCCGCGGTGGAGTTCGCGCTGGAGGGCCTCTACCTGATGCGCCGCCTGTCCAAGGACACCGTCGACGGCGGGGCCGTCTACCGCACGTGAGGGGCGTATACCGCACATGATCGGCTGGCCGTCCCCGAACGCCGCAGGCGCCGGGCCGAACGCCGCAACGCTGTTGCGGCGTCCCGGCGCCGAGGACCCGCCTTCCCGCTGTGCCACACGGCGCGCCTCCGGCACGACCAAGCGAGGTGCTTGCTGGCGCGCCTCCGGCGCGCCGCACCGCGAGGGAGGCAGAAGGAACGGAGCTCGGACATGACTTACCGGTACGGCCAGTACCGCGACGGCCTTGATCCGCTCGCGCCGCCCTACGACGCCCGGCTGGCCCTGGACGAGCTCGGGGACGCCGTACTCGGCGGGTCCGACCCGGCCAGCGCCCTGCGCGACCTGATCCGGCGCGGGATGCGGGGCCAGCGGGGACTGGACGACGTGCTGCGCCGGGTGCGGGAGCGGCAGCAGGAGGTGCGCCGCCGCGGCCGCCTCGACGGCATCCTGGAACAGGCCCGGGCGCTGCTGGACACGGCGGTCGGCCAGGAGCGGGCCGAGCTGTTCCCCGACCCCAGCGACGATGCCAGGATGCGCGAGGCAGAACTGGATTCGCTGCCCTCCGACACCGCGCAGGCGATCCGGCGGCTGGCCGACTACGACTGGCGGTCGGCCGCCGCACGGGAGACGTTCGAGCAGCTCAAGGACCTGCTCCGGCGCCAGGTGCTGGACAGCCAGTTCCGCGGCATGAAGGACGCGCTGGAAAACCCGGACCCGGCGGCGATGCAGCGGGTCAAGGACATGCTGGCCGACCTCAACCAGATGCTGGAGGCGGACGCGCGGGGCGAGCACACCCAGGCCGACTTCGATGCGTTCATGGACCGCTACGGGGACATGTTCCCGGACAACCCGGCCAACCTGGAGGAGCTGGTCGACGCGCTGGCCCGCCGGGCTATGGCGGCGCAGCGGCTGATGGCATCGCTCAGCCCGGAGCAGCGGGACGAGCTCGCCGCGCTGATGCAGCAGACCCTCTCCGACGAGGGCCTGGCGGCGGAGATGGCCAGGCTGGGCGACGCCCTGCGCGCGCGCCGCCCGGAACTAGACATGGGGAACGGGCCGGGCGAGAGGATGACCGGCGACAACCCGCTCGGCCTGGGGGACGCCACCACCGCACTCGCCGACTTGGCCGACCTGGCCGAACTGGAGGCCGCGCTGCGCCAGGACTACCCGGGCGCCCGGCTCGACGACATCGACGAGGACGCCGTCCGGCGGGCCCTGGGCCGGGCGGCCGTGGACGACATGGAGGCGCTGCGGCAGACCGAGCGGGAGCTGGAACGGCAGGGTTACCTGCAGCGCAACGCGGGCAAGCTGGAGCTCACCCCCAAGGCGGTGCGCAGGCTGGGTGAGACCGCGCTCCGCCGGGTCTTCGCCGACCTGCCGGAAGGCGGGTACGGGGATCACGAGCAGCGCGACGCCGGGCAGGCGGGCGAGTACACCGGCGCCACCCGGCCCTGGCAGTTCGGGGACGAGCAGTCGATCGACGCGCCCGCCACCGTGCGCAACGCGCTGCTGCGGGACGCCAGCGCGTTCCGCCCGCAGCCCGCCGCCCCCGGGCGCGGTCCGCTCCCCGGGGAGGAGGGTGACCCGCCCCGGGTCCGGCTCTCGGCCGAGGACTTCGAGGTGGGGGAAACCGAGCGCCGGGCCAGCGCCGCGGTATGCCTGCTCGTCGACCTGTCCTACTCGATGGCCATCCGCGGCACCTGGGGCGTGGCCAAGCAGACCGCGCTGGCCCTGCACGCGCTGGTGCGCAGCCGGTTCCCCCAGGACTCGCTGCAGGTGATCGGCTTCTCCAACTACGCGCGCGAGCTGCGCGAGACCGACCTGGCCGGCCTGGGCTGGGACATGGTGCAGGGCACCAACCTGCACCATGCGCTGGTGCTGGCCGGGCGCTACCTGGACCGCCGTCCCGAGCACGATCCGGTCGTGCTCATCGTGACCGATGGTGAACCCACCGCCCACCTGCGCCGGGACGGGAGCTCGGTGTTCGACTGGCCGCCCGCGCCGGAGACGCTGGAACTCACCCTGGCCGAAGTGGACAAGATGACCAGGCGCCGGGCTTCGCTAAACATCTTCATGCTCGTGGACGATGAAAGGCTGACCGCATTTGTGGACGAGGTCGCGCGGCGCAATGGCGGCCGGGTCCTGCGCGCCCAGCCGGAGCGGCTGGGCGAGTTTGTAGTGAAGGACTTCCTGCGCACCCGCCAGGCGCACAGGCGTTAGGCTGACATAAGCATTTTCAGACATCGCCACGCTCGTTCCCCTCTCGTAGTAGCGTTCGGCAGTCATAGCTGATGAGCGGGCCGGACCAGCGGCAGCGGAGCGGGGCCCGGCACATCTTCCTAGGAGGACAACGTGAGTTCTGTCAGCAACGCGGGCGGCCAGCCCAGCAGGCGGCCGATCGCGCTGGTGCTTGCCATCATCGGCGTCCTTGGCATCATCCTCGGCATCGTGTACCTGGCCGTGCCCGCAGGAAACCTGCCCTCCATCTTCGGCCACACCACCCCGGCGAACGGCCACCACGTGGTGCGCATGGGGGTCTCGTTCGTGATCGGCGTGGCCTGCCTGGTCGGGGCATATTTCGTCAACAAGGGCGGTAAGGCCCAGGCGGGGGCCGGCCCGTCCGCACCCGCGCAGGCATCCACCCGCGACTGAGGGCACTGCCGCTGGTTCTCCGGGTCCGCGGCCTGGATCCGGGAGGAACTCCCGGCCGCCCGCAGGACCCTCCCCGCCGGGACCGCTTAGGGCATGAGACGATCCCCTGGCCTCACGTGCCAGGGGATCGTGTGCGTCGACGCCCGCGTCCGGCCGGCCACTAAGATCGCCCCATGTCCGCCATCGAGCGGCTGGTGCTCTGGCTCCATGTCGCCTTCGTCATCTTCACCATCGGGCCGGTCACCATCGCGATCATGTCCAGCCCCCGGGCCATCCGGACCCGCAACGCCGTGGTGCTGCAGCATCTGCTGGTGATGACCAGGATCTTCGGCACCGCGTCGCTGGGCGTCCTGGTCTTCGGGATCATCCTCGGGCAGCAGCGGAAAGAGCTGTCCAAGGCGTGGCTGACCGTGTCGATGACGCTGTTCGTGGTCGCCCTGGTGCTGCTGGTGCTGATCATGCGCGATCAGCGGCGGGCCCTCACCGCGCTGAAGCTGGCGGACAGGCAGGAGTTCCCGGCGCCGCAGCCCGCGGTCGCCGGCGAGCTCGCCGGCGACGAACGGGCGGTGGAGGAGGATGCGGCCACCGCGGAACCCGCGGCGGCGGCGCCGGTGACCGCTGCCTCGCACATCGCCAACGTGGAACGCGGCCGCATCGTTTCCATGGGGGGCGTGGTCAGCCTGATCTGGCTGGTCATCCTGGTGCTCATGGTCTGGAACACCTGATCACGGCCGGGCTGGGCCACCGCCACGCGGCCCAGCTGCCCGCCGGCCCGATGGCCCGCCGAGGAGCGCGGACGGCGACGGCCGCCGAATAGCCGCTAAGGGCTGCATCGAGCCATCACTAGGTTTTCCTGCCAGGTCCTCCGAAGTGCGGCGCCGCCTCTCCGACCCCTTTGCTCCGCGCCATCGCCT
>DATINY010000347.1:0-7844 GCA_035473755.1 Streptosporangiaceae bacterium | reverse complement strand
TGGGTAGCACCGGAGGATCTGAGGAGACTCGACATTCACCCGACCCAGTGGCGGCAGCTCAGCCACTACCTGAACCAGACCTACCCGCACGTGGACTAGCGATTCGGGCTCCGGGAAGACGCGTTGCGCACCGCCACGCTTCCGGTGTGCAACCCCGTTATTTCGTCTGCTCGAATGATGCGCTGTGGTTTCCGGGCTGGGGCTAGAACGGGTGGCGGTTGATGTTGAACTGAACTGCGGTCACCTCCTCGGTCCGCGCCCTTGACCAGCGCGTGCAAGCCACCTTTGCGTGAGAGGGATAGTTGCGACGCATAGCCATCTCGGGGCACCGTGGCTTGCCGCCGGACACGGCACGCCTGGTCGATGAGGCGGTCCGGGCGGCACTGACTGGGCGGGCCGCCGATGTGATTGGGCTGTCCCTCCTTGCTGATGGGGCCGACCAGATCATCGCGGGCGTGCTCCTTGATCTCGGCGGCCACATCGAGGCGGTCATTCCCGCCGCCAGATACCGAGAGGGCTTGCCGTCTAGGGCATGGCCGGAATATGACCGGCTACTTGCCCAGGCAGGAACGGTCCACCGGCTGGATTTCACCGAATCCACGTCCGAAGCGCACATGGCGGCGAGCGAGTTCATGCTCAGGCAGGCTGACGAGCTCTGGGCGGTATGGGATGGCAAGCCAGCTCGCGGTTATGGCGGGACCGCCGATGTGGTCGCCTGCGCCTACGAACGCAGAATCCCCGTCCAGGTGATCTGGCCAACAGGCGCCCACCGCGACTGACGCTCCTGCCCGAGGGCGTGAGGCCACAGCAGCCACACACCGTGTGGCGACGGGTGTGGTCACTGTGCTGGGACAGTTAGGTGCCGGTCAGGGCACGAAGCCGATTTCTGCAGAGAGCTTCCGGGGTCAGGGCTGGTAGGAGCCGGGCTCCCAGGCGCGGGTGGCGACGCCGATCGCGTTCCAGGCGTTGATGGTCACGATGAGGCTGACCAGCGCCCCGACCTCGCCGGCGCTGAACTCGGCCGCGACCTCCCGGTAGGCACCATCGGGGACGTGGGTGTCGGCTACCAGGGTCACCGCCTCGGTGAAGGCGAGTGCGGCGCGCTCCCGGCCGGTGAAGAACGGCGTCTCGCGCCAGGCCGGCAGCGCGTAGATGCGCTGCTCGGTCTCCCCGATGGCGCGGGCGTCCTTGGTGTGCATGTCGATGCAGTAGGCGCAGCCGTTGAGCTGGGAGGCCCGGATCCGGACCAGCTCGCGCAGCCTGGGGTCGAAATCGACCTTGTCGAGTTCCTTGGTGGCGGCCCGGTCGAGGTGGGCCATGGCGCGGGCGAAACCGTCGGCGTGGGCGTCGAAGTCAAGCCGGACGGGGATCTGGGTAAGGCTGTCGGTTGCTGTCATGGTCACGACGCTACCGATCTAAACGGTCCAGGATAAGATCCAAATTAGTGAAGAAAACTTGGGCCAATTCTGGCCCCGATCTGCACCTGGACCTGCCCATGTCGCGGGTGCGGGCCGGGCTGGAAGCCGCGCTGCGCGACGCGGTGCGGGACGGGCGGCTAGGCCCCGGCGCGCGGCTGCCGCCCTCCCGGGCGCTCGCGGCCGACCTCGGCATCGCCCGCAACAGCGTGGCCGAGGCCTACAGCCAATTGGTGGCGGAGGGCTGGCTGACGGCACGCACCGGATCGGGAACCTGGGTCACGCCGCACCGCCCGCGCCCACGGCAGGCGCCCGCGGCGATCCCAGCGGAGACCGCCTCGCCCCGATACGACCTGCGGCCGGGCGTGCCTGACCTGGGGGCATTCCCGCGCCGGGCGTGGCTGGCAGCGGCCCGCGCCGCGCTCAGCGCCGCGCCCGACCACGTCCTTGGCTACCCGGACCCGCGCGGACTGCCGCAGCTGCGCAGCGCACTGGCGGGCTACCTGGCCCGGGCGCGCGGTGTCAGCGTCACCGGCGACCGGATCGTGATCTGCTCCGGCTTTTCCCACGCGCTGGCCCTGCTCGGCCAGGTGCTCCGGGCGCGCGGCGGCACGGCCGTCGCCGTCGAGCAGTACGGGCCCCAGGCCCACCGGCGGATCATCCGGGCGCACGGCCTGCGCTGCCTGGCCCTGCCGGTCGATGGGGACGGCGCCGTTCCCCCCGCCCTGGGGCGGGCGGCCGCGGCCGTGCTGACTCCGGCGCACCAGTTCCCGCTCGGGGTGACCCTGGCCCCGCGGCGGCGCCGCGACTTCATCGAGTGGGCCACCGCCGGCGGCGGGCTGGTGATCGAGGATGACTATGACGGCGAGTTCCGCTACGACCGCCAGCCCGTCGGCGCCATGCAGGCGCTGGCGCCCGACCACGTCGTGTACGCGGGCACGGCGAGCAAGAGCCTCGCGCCGGGGCTGCGCCTGGGCTGGCTGGCCGTGCCCGCGCCGCTGCTGGACGAGGTGATCGCCGCGAAGGATGCGGCGGGCGCGCACGTGAGCGCCCTCGACCAGCTCACCATGGCCGGCCTGCTCGCCTCGGGCGGCTACGACCGCCAGATCCGGCACGCCAGGCTCGCCTACCGCCGGCGCCGCGACCGGCTGGCCGCGACCGTGCTCCGTCACGCGCCGGGCGTGGAGGTCACCGGGATCGCGGCCGGTCTGCATGCGGTGCTCCGGCTGCCCGCTGGCCAGAGCGAGGCCGGTCTCGTGGCCGGCGGGGCAGCGCACGGGCTCGCCATCGAGGGGCTCGCCAGCTATCACACGGGCGGCACCAGCCACGGCCCGGCGCTCGTCATCGGCTACGGGCGGCCCGCCGAGCACGCCTTCACGACCGCGCTGGCGCGGCTGGGTGCCGTGCTGGCCCAGGCGGCAGGAGCACGGGCACCAGAGCCGCCGCGGTGAGCGCGAGCGCCGGCCAGAACGTCACCCTGAACGCGTGCGCCAGGGCGGCCGGGGCCGCTCACCTCACCAGCCATAGATATCTAATAATTTGATGTCAAACCCTTAGGGTTCTTGCTATCCTTGGCGCGTGCCCAGGCCCTCCCGCCCGCCGATCGGTCTCCACCTGGCCCGTACCGCCAGGTCGGTGAGCCGTGCGTTTGACGACGCGCTGGCGCAGGTCGGCGGGTCGGTCCCGGTCTGGCTCGTGCTCATCTCGCTCAAGAGCCAGCAGGTGCGCAACCAGCGAGAACTGGCCGAGGCGGTGGGAATCCGGGAGGCCACGCTGACCCACCACCTGAACGCGATGGACGAGCAGGGCTTGATCACCCGCAGGCGGGACCCCGCCAACCGGCGCGTCCATCTGGTGGAACTGACCGAGGCCGGCGAGGACACCTTCCAGCGGCTGCGCGGAGCGGCGACAGCCTTCGATCAGCGGCTGCGGGCCGGCCTGTCCGGTGACGAGGTGTCACAGCTGGAAGCGCTGCTCGGCCGCCTGGCGGCCAACGTGGCCTGAGCGGGCCAGTCGGGCCGTCAGGCCCTGATCGCGGCCCCCATCGCGGTCCCGCGCAGCCGCGCCACCGTGGCCCGGAGCTCTTCCACCTCGCGCGTGAGGTCCGCGACGCGGCGGCTGCCCTCGCCCGCGTCACACGCCTCGGCGATCTCGCGGATCCGGCGGATCTCGTGATAGAGCGAGCCGAGACCACGTTCGCCCGTCCCGGGATGAGCGGCGGCGCCGCCGGGCGCGCCGCCATCGGGCACCGCCGCCCCGCAATGCGGGCAGCGGGCTGTTTCGCTCACATCGGTGAGCGTTACGCATGGAAGCGGCGGCGGGCAATGACGCCGGCCCCAAATCCGGCCCACCCGGTTCTGGGGCGGGGCACAAGACGCGACGGGGCCAAGCACCAGGCCGGGGCTGCCCGGCGGCGATTTGTGGCCAGCCACAGCGCGCTGACCAGCAACATTGTGCCGACAGCAGGAGCGCGGCGCCGCCCCGTGCTCCCACACTTGAACTGGCCGGCCAGAGCGCGCGGCGATGGGCGCCCGCCGGCCGGGCACCGGAAACACCAGTCCCGAGGCCTGTTGGGAGGCGGTGTGGGAACTGGCTCCAGGGCGGCTTCGCCCCGGCCCGCCATGCTCCCCCGCGGCCGCTCCTGGCCGCCGCCGGTGCGGCCGCGGCTGCCCGCGTGGCTGCTGTACCGCATCCAGCGGCTGCTGGCGCCCAACGCCTTCTACCGCCGGCTCGCGGGGTGGCTGGAGCGCTCGCCGGGGCGGTACCGGGCCTTCACCGCCGCCGAGAAGGCGGTCAAGAACCCGGCCTTCGGCTGCCGGATGTGCGGCCAGTGCGCGCTGCCGGTCACCGGGTATGCCTGCCCGATGACCTGCCCCAAGCAGCTGCGAAACGGTCCCTGCGGCGGGGTCGGCCGCGACGGTTCCTGCGAGGTCCACCCGGACCTGCGGTGCGTATGGCTGGTGGCCTTCGAGCGGGCGGAGGCGGCCGGGCGGGCCGCCGACCTGGACCTGCTGCAGCGCCCCGTCGACCACCGGGCCTGGGGGCAGAGCTCGTGGGTCAACTACTGGAGCGGGCGGGACGACGACCTGTGGGCCACCGGCACCGGCCCGGCGGGGCGGCGATGACCTCCCCGCCGTCCTCGCTGCGCAGCAGCCTGGAGTCCACCCAGATCACGGTGACCGCCGAGGTCGGCCCGCCGCGGGGGGCCGACCCGGACGCGGTGCGCCGCCGGGTGGAGCCGCTGCGGGGCTGGGTGGACGCGGTCAACATCACCGATGGCCAGGGCGCGCACGCCCGGCTGTCCAACTGGGCGGGCAGCCTCCTCGCCCTGGCCGCGGGCGTCGAGCCGGTCATGCAGGTCACCTGCCGCGACCGCAACCGGATCGCGCTCCAGTCCGATCTGCTGTCCGCCGCCGCCCTCGGCATCCCCAACGTGGTCCTGATGACGGGTGACCACCCGCGGTTCGGCGACCACCCGGACGCCAAGCCCGTGTTCGACCTGGACAGCGTCCAGCTCGTGTGGACCGCCCGCACCATGCGCGACGAGGGGCGGCTGCTGTCCGGGCGCACGCTGGACCCGCCGCCGCACTGGCTCATCGGGGCGGTCGAGAACCCGTTCGCCCCGCCGGCCGGCTTCCGTGCGGCCAGGCTCGGCAAGAAGGTAGCCGCGGGCGCGGAGTTCGCGCAGACCCAGTTCGTCTTCGACGTCCCCGCGTTCGCGCGCTGGATGGCCGACGTCCGCGACCTCGGGCTGGACCAGCGCTGCAAGATCCTCGCCGGGGTCGGGCCGGTCCGCTCGCTGCGGGCGCTGGAGTACATGCAGGGCAGCGTCCCGGGCCTATGGATCCCGGACGAGATCGGCCGGCGGCTGCGCGGCGTCCCGGACGGCCGGGTGACCGATGAGGGGCTGGCGATGTGCGCGGAGATCATCCAGCAGGTCCTCGAAATACCGGGGGTCAGCGGCGTCCACGTCATGGCGCCGGGTTTTTCCCGCGGCATCCCGGAGGTTCTGGCCCGCGCCGGGCTCGCCCGTCCGGTCGGCGCGGGCGCCGGGAGCGGTCATGCACATTGACATCCGCCCGGTGGCCAGGCTGCGCGGCCCCGGCGCGGTCGATGTCCCGGCGGCGCTCGGGCCCGTGTTCAGCGCGCTGAGCGCCACCGGGGTGGACCTGGCCCGGCTCCGGGTGGTCTGCGACTGGATCCAGTACCGCAGCAATTTCACCGAGCCGGTCGCATGCCGCCCCGTGCTGGCCGAACCCGTGCTGGCCCAACCCGTGCTGGCCCAACCCGTGCCGGCCGAGCCCGGGCCGGCCGGGCGCACCGGGGAACACGGCCGGGCGGACGCCCTCTCCCCCGGCCGCCAGGACGGCCTGGAGATCGCCATCGACCTGCGCCGCTCCGGCGAGGCCGACGTGGCGACGCGCCTCAAGGAGGCGCTGGCCGCCCCGCCGGGCGCCGCCCATCCCGGGTGGGTCGTGCTGGAGCCGTGGGGGCCCGGGAGCGAGAGCTGCATCTGGCGGTTCAACACGCTCTACTGGCACGCGCTGTCGCGCTGGGAGGCCTCGACCGGCCGGGAGTACGAGCAGGCGCTCCCGGGCGGCCAGAGCGACGCCCGCAACACCGCCGCCGCCGCGGAGATGATCGGCGAGCTGTTCGCCGTGTGGGACGGGCTGGACGACCGGCACGCCCTGCCGCCTGAGCTGTACATCGTCGAGCTCGGGGTCGGCAACGGCAGCCAGGCCCGCACCTGGCTGGACACCTTCGCCGACCTTGACCGCCGGCACGGCCGCGAGTACTACCGGCGGCTCCACTACCTGATGGGCGACTACTCGGCGCACGTGCTCGACCGGGCCCGGCTGGCGGTGGCCCACCACGGCGAGCGGGTCAACGGCCTCGTCCTCGACGCCACCCGCCCCCTGCTCACCCTCGGCTTCCTGCGCGGCAAGGCGTTCTGCGTCTATATCTCCAACGTCTACGACAACCTGCCGACCGATGAGCTGGCGACGATCGGGGGCCGTCCGTACCTGGTCGAGGTCCGTGCCTACCTCAGCGACGAGAACGTGGGCCAGATCGCCGCCCGGCACCACCTCCGCCGCGGCGGCATCGGCGTCCTGACCGAACGGCTGCTCCGGCTGGGACCGGACCTGCTGGCCGAGGCCGAGCACGAGACCTTCGCCGGCGCCGGCCAGGCGGTGGCCTTCTGGCGTGACGTCTGGGCGGCGCTGCGCCTGCAGGAGCGTTACGTCCCGCTGGAGGGGCTCGATGCCTACCAGGTCTCCCCCTCGCTGACCGGGGAAATCCTGCGGCCGCTGCTGGGCACCAGCGGCGACATCCGGATGCACGCCAGCAACGGGGCCCTGGCCAGCTTTGAGGGCACCCTGCCGCTGCTGCACCCGTTCGGGCGGCTGCTGTGCCACGACCTCTTCCTCACCGAGCCGGCCCAGTACCACGCCGGGTTCTACGGCCCGGGCAAGTACGACGGCTCGGTCGTGAACTGGGTCAACGGCCCGCTGCTCCAGCTCATCGGCAACCGGCGCGGGTTCGACGTCCAGATAGCCCCCTTCGCCGCCCGGCCCCGGGCGAACGTCAAGACGCTCACCGCCCAGGTGCGGGACTGACCGCCGTGGCCGCGCGAACCCCACCGCCGGCCAGCCGGGCCGTGCTGCTGCCCACCACGGTCGTCGGCTCCTACCCGGTCCCGGAGTGGCTCGAGCGTCTCAAGACCGACTATTACCAGCGCCGGATCAGCGCCCAGCACCTCAACGAGATCCACGAGGTCGCCATCAAGGCGGCGCTCAAGGACCAGGAGCTGACCGGGCTTGACATCGTTTCCGACGGAGAGCTCCGCCGCGACAACGACATCGACTACCTGCTCACCCGCATCCCCGGCGTCGACATCCCGCACCGGGCCAAGACCGACTACTACGACTATTACGACGCGGCGGTGACGCGGCCGCTGCCCGATCCGGCGGGCGAGGGCATGGGCCTGGGGCTGGCCGCGGACTTCGCCTTCACGCGGGAGCAGACAAAGCTGCCCATCAAGTTCTCCTTCACCGGCCCGTTCTCGCTGTCACGCCGGATCCGCAACGGCGCCTACCCCGATCCCGGCGACCTGGTGCGGGACCTCGCCGGGTGGCTCAACGCGGAGGCGCGGGCGCTGGTGGCGGCCGGCGCGGACCTGCTGCAGATCGACGAGCCCTTCCTCGCCGGGTACCCCGAGGCGGTGGAGCTGGCGATCGAGGCGGTCAACATCGTGACCGAGGGCGTGGACGCCACCTGGGCCCTGCATGTGTGCTACGGGAACCGCTACGCCAGGCCGCTGTGGGAGGGGCACTACGACTTCCTGTTCCCCGCCGTCCTCGCCGCGCACATCGACCAGCTCGTGCTCGAATTCGCCCGCAAGGGCGACGGCGACCTGCGGCTGTTCCA
>DATINY010000346.1:0-5742 GCA_035473755.1 Streptosporangiaceae bacterium | reverse complement strand
TCCCTGGACGAGGCGATCGAGCTGCGCCGCCTGCTCGACACCGGGACGGTGCGCCGCGCCACGGTGGTGGGCGCCGGGTACATCGGCCTGGAGACGGCGGAGGCCCTGGTCTGCGCGGGCATCGAGGTGGAGGTCATCGAGGCGCTGCCCCGGGTGCTGGGCAACGTGGACGAGCCGGTCGCCGGGCTGGCCCAGGCGGAGCTGGAGCGGCATGCCGGGCTCCGGCTCGGCGCCAGGCTGGACGCCGTGCGGGACGGCGACGGCAGCGGCGGCAGCCTCATCGCGGTGGTGGACGGCGCCGAAACCGCAACCGACCTGGTGGTCATCGCGACCGGGGTGCGGCCCGCCAGCGGCCTGCTGATCCAGGCCGGCGCGCAGCATCTGCCGGACCGGTCGGTGGTGGTCGACGCGAGCATGCGCACCTCGCTGCCGGACGTGTTCGCGGTCGGCGACTGCGTCGCCCTGCCCCATCTGGTGCTGGGGCGGCCGGCCTGGGTGCCGCTGGGGCCCGCGGCCAACAAGACCGGCCGGGTGGCCGGCATCGTCGCGGCCGGCGGCGCCGCGTCGTTCCCGGGCGTGGTCGGCACGGCGGTGGTGAAGGTGTTCGACCTGGAGGTGGCGCGCACCGGGCTGACGCTGGCCGAGGCCAATGCGGCCGGGCTGGCCGCGAGCGCCACCGACGTGGTTTCCCGGTCCCGGGCGAAGTACTACCCGGGTGCCTCACCGGTGCACGTGCGGCTGGTGCACGCGCCCGGCGGCAGGCTGCTCGGCGGCCAGCTGGCGGGCCGGGAGGGCGCCGCGAAGCGTATCGACGTGCTGGCCACGGCGCTGCACGCCGGGCTGTCCGTGGCGGACCTGGCCACGCTTGACCTCAGCTACGCCCCGCCGTTCGCCCCGGTCTACGACCCCGTGCTGGCCGCCGCGATCAAAGCCGTGAGCGGCGCCGGGCGGCCGGCCGCCCGCACCCTGGGAGGATCATCATGAGCCTGCAGCCACCGGGCGACAAGCGAGCCAGCCTCGCCGACGCGGTATCCCTGGTCAGCGACGGCGCGACGGTCGCACTCGGCGGCGGCCTGTCCGCCCGGCTGCCCATGGCGATGGTGCGCGAACTGGTCCGCCAGGGCAGGCGCGGCCTCCACCTGGTCGGGTCGGCCCACAGCATCGACGTGGACCTGCTCGTGGCCACCGGCGCGGTCCGCCGCCTGGAGGAAAGCTACGTGGGCTTCGAGCAGGATCTCGGCCTGGCCCCCGCCTACCGGCGGGCCGCCGAGGAGGGCTCGATCGAGGTGGCGGAGAGCTGCTGTGCCACCATCCTCGCCCAGCTGCGCGCCGCGGAGATGGGGCTGCCGTTCCTGCCGGTCCGCGGGGTCCGCGGGTCGGACATCGGCCGGCTGCACCCCGAGTACGCGGAGGTCACCTGCCCGTTCACGGGGGAAACCCTGGTCGCGGTGCCCGCGCTGCGCCCGGACGTGGCGCTGCTGCACGCCCCGGCCGGCGACCGGTACGGCAACCTGCACCTGGAGCAGCCGTACGTGCTGGACGAACGGTTCGCCGCGGCGTCGGCGATGGTGGTGGCGACCGTGGACGAGCTGGTGTCCACCGACGACGTCGTCGCGTCCGGCGTCACCATCCCCGCGCACCTGGTGGCCGCGGTGGCGGAGACGCCGTTCGGCGCGCACCCGTCCTCGTGCTACCCGCGTTATGCGTATGACCGCAGCCACCTGCGTGAGTACGTGTCGGCCGCCCAGTCGGGGCAGGTGGATCTGGACAAGTACCTGGCCACCTACGTCAACGGCAGCGAGGAGAGCTACCGCGCGGCGGTCGGCGCCGGCCGGCTCGCCGCGCTGACCACCTGGTCGCAGTCGGCCACCGCGTGGCAGGAGCTGTTCACATGAGCTGGACGATCGATGAGTGGTTCGTGATCGCACTGGCCTGGACGATCCGGCCACGGGAGACTGTGTTCCACGGTTTCGGCAGCCCGTGCGCACAGGTCGCGATGCATGTCGCGCGGCGGGCCCACGCGCCGGACATGACGCTGGTCGAGGGGGCCATGTACGCCGTCAACCCCGATCCGCCCTTCATCCCGCCGACCAGCAACGATGCCAGCCTCAGCCGGGGCGCGGCGTACAGCATGCGGTTCGAGGAGTTCTTCGACGCCGCCATCCGCGGCGACGTGGACCGGATGTTCCTGTCCGGCGGGCAGATCGACGGCTTCGGCAACACCAACGTCACCGCGATCGGCCCGCCCGGCCGGCCGAAGGTGAAGCTCGGCGGCGGTGGCGGCGGCTGCAACCTGTCCGCGACGATCGGCGCCCTGACCCTGTGGACCACCCGGCACCGGTCCGGCCGCACGCTGGTGGAGTCCTGCGACTTCATCACCGACATCGGGCACCGGACTCCGCTGGGCGGCCGGGCGGAGCTCGGCTTCACCGGCGGCGGCCCGCAGTGGCTGGTCACCGAGCTTGGCGTGTTCGACTTCCGCGACGGGCGCGCGCGGCTGGTGCAGATCTTCCCCGACGTCAGCGTGGCCGACGTCCGCACCGCCACCGGCTTCCCGCTGGAGGTGGCCGGGGACCTGCGCACCGTCTCGCCGCCGTCGGTGGCCGAACTGGCCGCGGTCCGCTCGGTGGACCCGCTCAAGGTCCGCACGTCGGAGTTCTCCCGCCGTGAGCTCGACCGGGCCTTCGAGCGGGGTGAGGGCCAGGACTGCGCATGCTGAGCGCGAGCGGTCCCGGCCACGGGGCCACCGGCCACGGGGCCAGCGACCATGGGGCCAGCGGGCACGGGAGCGGGCTGGCCGCCGTGTTCGAGCCGCGCCGGGTCGCCCTGGTCGGCGCCTCGGACCGGCCGGGCTCGGTGGGCCGGCTGCTGTGGGACAACCTGGCCGGCTTCCCCGGCGAGGTGCTGCCGGTCTGCCGGGCGGCCACCGTCGGCGGCCATGCGGCCTACGCCGACCTGCGGGACGTCCCGGGCCAGGTGGACCTCGCCGTCATCGCGACGCCCGCCGCCACCGTCCCCGCCATCATCGGCGCGGCCGCCGACAAGGGAGTCCGGGCGGCGGTCGTGCTCAGCGCGGGATTCGCGGAGACCGGTGACGAGGGCGCGAGGCTGCAGGCGGAGGCGGTGGCCGCGGCCCGGGCCGGCGGGGTGCGCCTGGTCGGGCCCAACTGCTTCGGCGTGCAGAACGCGGATCTGCCGCTGAACGCCTCCATCGCGGCCGGCACCCCGCGGGGCGGCGGCGGGGTGACCGTCGTCACCCAGTCCGGGTCCTACGGGATGGCCGTGCACGCGCTCGGCCAGGACGAGGGGCTGCGCGTGGCCAAGGTGTTCGCGGCCGGCAACAAGGCGGACATCACCGACGCGGAGCTGATCGGCTACCTGCGCCAGGACCCGGACACGCGGGTGATCTGCCTGCTGCTGGAGTCGGTCACCGACGCCCGCCGGTTCTTCACCGAGGCCCGCCAGACCACCCCGCACAAGCCGGTCATCGCGGTCGTCGGCGGGCGCAGCGGGGCCGGGCAGCGGGCCGCGGTCTCCCACACCGCCGCGCTCGGCACCGACGACGCGGTCCTGGATGCCGCGCTCCGCCAGGCCGGGGTGGTCCGGGTGCGCACCGGGCTGCAGGCCCTGGACGGGGCCCGGGCGCTGGCCAGCCAGCCCATACCGCGCGGGCCGCGGGTCGGGGTGGTGACCAACTCCGGCGGCACCGGCGTGGAACTGACCGACCTGCTGGCCGACGAGGGCCTGACGATCCCGGAGCTGAGCGGGCCGCTGCAGGACAAGCTGCGGGCGCTGCTGCCCCAGTACGGCAGCGCTCGCAACCCGGTGGACATGACCCCGGCCTGGCGGCTGTTCACCACCGTGTACCCGGCGGCGATCGAGCTGCTGGCCCGTTCCGGCGAGGTTGACGCGGTGGTGCCGGTGCTGCTGCAGCGCTCCGCGTCGGCCGAGGTCGCCTCGGCGGTGCGGGACGCGGTCTCGCGCCTGCGCGCGGATGGTGTGCCCGTGCCGGTGTACGTCTGCTGGGTGGCGCCCCGGGACGCGGACCGCCATGCCGACCTGCTGCGGGACGCGGGCGTGCCGTGCTTTGCGTGGCCGGAGCGGACGGCCAGGGCGGTCGGGACCGCGGTCCGGTGCGGGGAACGGGTGGGGCAGAGCGTGCCGGGTGCTGGGACGGCGGGGAGGGCTGCCGTGCCCGGTGCCGGGGAACCGGTGAGGGATGGCGTGCCCGGGGCCGCGCGGGCGGATCGCCGGCCGCCTGAGCGGTTTGCGGTGATCCGCCGCGCGCCCCGGCCCGCGCCGCGGAGGGAGCTCCCCGCACACGGGCTGGTGGATGCGCAGGTGGCGCGGGAGCTGCTGGTGAGCGCCGGGATTCCGGTGATCAGGACCGTGCGGTGCCGGAGCGCCGAGACCGCGGTGGCCGCGGCGGGCCGGGTCGGGTACCCCGTGGTGGCCAAGGTCGATCACCCGGAGCTGACGCATAAGAGCGACGTGGGCGGGGTGCGGCTGGGACTGGCCGACGAGGTGGCGGTCCGTGAGGCCGTGGCCGACCTGCTCGGGCTGGCGGAGGGGGCGGGCGTGCTCCTGCAGCGGCAGCACGAGGGGGTCGAGCTGCTGGTGGGCGGGCTGCGGGACCCCGAGTTCGGGCCGGTGGTGATGGCCGGCCTCGGCGGGGTGCTGGTAGAGGCCTGGCGGGACGTCCAGCTGGCGGTGGCGCCGGTGGACGAGGCGGAGGCCGTCGGCCTGCTGCGGTCGCTGCGCGGGGCGGCCATCTTCGGCGGCCTGCGCGGCCATCCCGCCATCGATCTCGGGCCGGTCGCCGGCGTGATCGTCAGGGTCGGTGAGCTGATCGCGGACCACCCACAGATATCCGAGCTCGACCTGAACCCGGTGCTGGCCACCGAAACCGGCTGTGTCGCCGTGGACTGGCGGATCCAGATCGGCTGAGAAACTGCCCCGTCATGGGCACCCGCCGTCCAAGATCGGTCCCCCCGGAGGGAAGAAAGACGCTGGCCGCGCGGCCTACGCTCGGCGCACTGCAGTCATCGCGTCACGGGAAGGATCAACGAAGATGCTCGTCGGCGGTCAGGACGTCTTGCTGCCCATCACGATGGTCGGCAACTATCCCAATCCACGGTGGTACGACGGGCATGCGTTCGCCACGCTGCCCAAGGGTGAGTTCATCCACGACTCGATCAGCAAGGAGGCGTTCGAGGACACCGTCGGCGCGATCGTGCACGACCAGGAGGCGGCGGGCCTGGACGTGATCTGTGACGGCAAGGTGTATGGGGGCGACTCCCCGTACGGCACGATCCTGTACTACTACCTGGAGCGTGTCAGCGGCTACCGGCTCTCCGGCCCACCAATCGGCCTGCCGATCTACTCCACCCTCTATTCGCCCACCTGCGTGGGGGAGGTCCGCCGGGAGGTCCCGTTCCACCTGAACCACCTGCGCGCGGTGCGGAAGGCCACCAAGAAGCCGGTCAAAGTGTCGTACACCGGCCTGGGCGTGATCGCCGCCGCCACCACCAACCTGTACTACAAGGACACCAGGGAGCTGGCGCTGGCGCTGGCCAAGGCGTTCAACGAGGACTTCAAGGAGCTCGCTGACAACGCCGCGCCCGTTACGGCAGCGAGACCGACGTTCACGCCGAGATCGACGCCAAGAAGGGTGAGCTGCGGTTGTCGCGCCACATGCTGGTGGTCGAGATCGTCGAAAACTCCTCGAACCAGATTTCGCTG
>DATINY010000345.1:0-10009 GCA_035473755.1 Streptosporangiaceae bacterium | reverse complement strand
CATCGGCCCGGCCGTGGCCCTGGCCCGCGAGCATGGGCTGCGGCTGGCCGTCCGCGGCGGCGGCCACAGCGTGGCCGGCCACGGGACGGTGGACGGGGGGATGGTCCTGGACCTGGGCGCGCTCAGGGCGGTCGGGGTGGACCCCCGGCGCCGGATCGTCCGTGTCCAGCCGGGGGCGACGCTCGCCGACGTCGTGACGGCGTCCGGCGAGACCGTGCGGGCCAGCGACTCCGAGAACGCCGAGCTGTTCTGGGGGATCCGCGGCGGGGGCGGCAACTTCGGCGTCGTCTCCACCTTCACCTACCGGGCGCACCCGCTGGGGCCCGGGGTATTCGCCGGGAACCTCATCTACCGCCAGGGGAACTGGCCCCGGGCGCTGCTGGCTTACGAGGAGTGGACCCGGGATCTGCCCGACGACCTCACCTCGATCGTTTCGTTCCTCGTGCCGCCGGCCGACTGGGGCATGGGCGACCAGACGCTGATGCTCGTGGGCTTCGTCTGGGCCTCGCCCGACGACGGCGAAGGGCAGCAGGTGGTGGCCAGGCTGGAACGGGCCGCGCCGCCCGACGCGCGGATAATCGAGCCGGTCCAGTGGACCACCTGGCAGTCAGCGGTCGACGAGTTGTTCCCCCGGGGCGTCCGCGCCTACTGGAAGAACACCTCGTTCGACCGGCTTGACGGCCCGGTCGCCGGCGTCCTGCTCCGGCGGGCCCGCGAACAGGCCTGGCGGGGAACCGGATTCGACGTCCACCACCTGGGCGGCGCGTTCGGCCGCGTCCCCGAGGACGCCACGCCCTTCCCCAACCGCGCCGCCCGGTTCTGGCTCAACATCTACGGATTCTGGCCCGATCCGGCCGACGACGCGGCCCGCACTGCCTTCATCCGCGGGTTCGCGGCGGACATGGCGCCGCTGGCCACCGGCGGCCTGTACGTCAACTTCATGGCGGCCGAAGATCAGGGTGTGGCGGCCGGCCCGCACGTCTACGGCGCGCGGGCCGGCGAGCGCCTCGCCGCGCTCAAGCGGCGCTACGACCCGGAGAACGTCTTCCGGCTGAACCACAACATCGCGCCTTGACCGCAGTGGCATCTCCACCTGGCCGCCACAGGCAACGCATCCGGGCTCCAGCCTGGCCGGCTTCCATCGGGGTCACCGGCCGCCCGGAAGGCGGCCCCCGAACGGAGGGATGGCATGGCAGCCACGCTCATCAGGACCTGCCCGCTGTGCGGGCTCCGCTTCGATAACCTCCCCATCCTCGAGCTGCACATCCGCGAGGATCACCGCCGACGGGAGCGCCGGCCCGCACAGGACGACGGCGATTCGGCCGGTGCGGGCGGCCCGGCCGGCCAGGCTGGAGACGGCTGACCCGGCCCGGTTCCTGCGGCCTTGTGCTCCCTCGTCCCCGGGCCGTTGCGCGTGATGATGCCCGGTGAACTGACGGCGGCGCCGGCCGGCCGATGTCCTGAATGCCGACGAACGGCCCCGGGGAATTGGCTATCATCCACGCGGCAGCGTGTGACGAGATCGTTCTCGGGGAGCCCCGCACGTGACGAATCCGCAGCAGCCCGTGGCGCCGGTGCCGCAGCCGGTGCTGAGCCCGCCGACGGGCACGGCGATCTTCCTGGTGGTGCGGGTCAACCCGGGAGGCGAGCGGGCCGTGCGCGGCCTGCTGCCCGACCTGGCCGGCCTGCAGCGGGCGGTGGGCGCCCGCGTGCCCGCGGGCGCATTGACGTGCGTGGCCGGGGTCGGCTCGGCCTCCTGGGACCGCTTGTTCAGCGGGCCGCGGCCCGCCGGTTTGCACCCGTTCCCGGAGCTGGCCGGGTCGAAGTACATCGCCATCGCCACGCCCGGCGATCTGTTCTTCCATATCAAGGCCATGAGCATGAACCTGTGCTTCGAGATGACCGCCCAGATCATGGACCGGCTCTCGGGGGCGGTCACGGTGGAGGACGAGGTCCACGGGTTCCGCTACTTCGAGGAACGCGACCTGCTCGGCTTCGTGGGCGGGACGGAAAATCCCGGTGGGCGGGCCGCCGCCGCGGCCGTGCTGGTCGGGCACGAGGACCCGCGGTTCACCGGCGGCAGCTACGTCATCGCCCAGAAGTACCTGCATGACATGCGGGCCTGGAACGCCCTGCCGGTCGAGGAGCAGGAGAAGGTACTCGGCCGTAAGAAGCTGTCCAATATCGCGCTGCCTGCCGGAGCCCGGGCGGCCAACTCCCATGGGGCCCTGACCGGCTCCCATGTGGCGCTGACCGGCGCCGCCGGGCCCGGCCGCGCCCAGCGGCAGATCCTGCGGGACAAAATGCCATTCGGCAGCGCCGGGCGCGGTGAGTTCGGCACCTATTTCACCGGCTACGCCGCCAGCCCCGGCGTCATCGAGCGGACGCTGGCCAACATGTTCATCGGCAACCCGGCCGGCAATTACGACCGGATACTCGACTTCTCCGCCGCGGTCACCGGTTGCATGTTCTTCGCGCCATCGGCGGATTTCCTCCGCGACCCGCCCGGACCGCCCGGCCTGCCCGTCCGGGCCCCCGCCGTCCGGGCCCCCGCCGCCCGGGAACCCGCCGCCCAGGAACCCGCCGCCCAGGAACCCGCCGCTCAGGAACCGGCCGCCCAGGAGCCGACCGCCTGGGAGCCGGAGCTGGCCGATGTCAGCGCGCCGCCGGGCATCCCCCGCCCTCCCGGGCCAGCCGAGCACGTCGGCGGCCTGACCAGGAGCGGTCCGGCGGTGACCATCCCCCCTCGCGTGTGACCGCCGACGGCGCGGCGGGGAACGGCCCGGGCGGCCGGGTCCCGTCTACCTCAGTTCTCGCTGCGCCGCCAGCAGCGGTATCGCCGCGATCTTCTCCTCGGTCAGGTCCTCCCAGCGGATCCCGGCGGCCGCCCGTGGCCCGTGCAACGGGCGGCAGTCGATGATGCGCTCGGGGGTGAGGATCAGGTCCACCGGCACGTCGTGACCGGTCAGCGGGATCATCCCAGCCGCGCGGACCTGTAGTTGGTGCACGGTGGTGACCGACACGGTGTCCTGGCCGATCAGGCCCGCCGCCGCGGCAAGGGCGAACTCCAGGTCGGCGAACCCGCCGCCCTTGCCCAGCCGGGCGCCGTCCTCGCCGACCGCCACGCTGCCCATCACCACCAGGTCAACCGGGGACAGCTCAGCCAGCGTGACCCGCCGGGCGGAGCGCGACGCCCCGCGAATCGAGGCCGCCTGGCGCGGCGGCTCGCTCAGGTGGGCGGGATCCAGGGCGAAGAACGGCTCCTGCTCCGCCAGCCGCGGCACCGCCATATACACGGTCTTGCCGTCCTCCAGTGCGCGCTGCCGCACCGGCAGCTGCGCGGAGTCCGGGTTGGCCTTTACCGTGCCAGCCGCCTGCCACACACCGGTGGCGCGGAGCCGCTCGGCGGCCGCCTCCGCGCCGGTGAAGTTCGGGATGCGTCCCGCCGCCCCGGGGAACCGGGCCACCCGGGCCGCGCTCATCTCCGACCACACCTCCTGCCGGAGGGCGGCCTTCGCGGCCAGCAGCTCGGCTGGACCGCCGGCGTCACGATCGTGGCGCGGCACAGAACGGGCCATCCCCATCCTTTCTCAACCAGCCCACAGCCGCTGCCGGGCTACTGGTGCTGCGCCCGCTCGCCGGGCGGCGCCCACAGGGACGCCCGCGTGTCCAGGACCGTGCTCACGGCCGCCACAAAGCCGGCGAGCTGGCCGGAGGTGAGCGCGAGGCTGAGTGCCATATAGCCGCGGGGGGCGATGTAGTACCCGAGCTCGAGCAGGTCGAGGAAGAGCAGCTCAAGGAGCTGCGGGTCGCTGCGGCTCAGGTCCCTCGTGGTCTTCACCGGCGCCGCCGTGGCGTGGATGGCGAGCAGGCTGCCGACCCCGGTGACCCCGAACGGCGCCCCGGCCGCCTGGAACGTCCGCGCCAGCTCCCCGCGCAGCGCGTCGCCGCGGGCGGTGTGCCACTGCGCGGTTTCGGGCGGGTACACCCGGGTGAGGCCGGCGTGGCCGGCGGCCATCGAGATCACGTTGTTGTTGAACGTGCCGGCGTGGGGCAGCGCGCCGGGGCGGGCCGGGTCGAACAGCGCCATCACGTCGGCGCGCCCCCCGAAGGCACCGAACGAGGCTCCGCCGCCGATGTACTTTCCCAGCGTGGTCAGATCGGGTCCGATCCCCAGCCGTTCCTGCAGGCCGCCGGGCCCGGTGCGCGAGGTCATCACCTCATCGAAGATGAGCAGGGCGCCGGCCTGCCGCGTCGCCTCGCGCAGCCCCGACAGGAAGGCAGGATCGCCGGGTATGCACCCGCCGGAGCCGAGCATGGGCTCCACCAGCACGCACGCGAGGCTGCCCGCGTGCTCGCGCACCAGGGCACACGCCCCCGCCGCGTCGTTGTACTCGGCCAGCAGCACGTCATAGGGGGCGTTGACCGGTGACGGCCCGTCCGCGAACGTCAGCAAGCCGCCGTGGTACCCGCCGCGGAAGACCATGACCCGGCCGCGCCCGGTGAAGGCCCGGGCGGCCGACAGGGCCATCAGGTTGGCCTCGGTGCCGGAGTTGGTGAAACGGACCGACTCGATCGACGCGAAGCGCGCGCAGACCGCCTCGGCGAGGTCGATCTCATACCGGGTATGCGCTCCCCGGCTGACCCCCTCCCGCAGCGCGTCGGTCATCGCCTTGATGACGACCGGGTTCGAGTGCCCGTAGAGCCCGGCGGAGTACTCACCCAGCAGGTCGACGTACCGATGCCCGTCGGCGTCCTCCAGCATCGCCTCCCAGGCCCGCGCGATCCGCAGCGGGAACGGCCGGTGGTAGAGCACGCTGCGGGTGTTGCCCCCGGGCAGGACCGCCAGCGCCCGCTCGTGCAGCGCCGACGTGCCGGGGCGGCGGGCGGCGTAGCGCGCCCGCGCCTCATCGACCGCCGCGGTCACGGCCTCAGATCCCGCGCGCGTCACCGTCCCTGACATCAGCGAGCCCCTTACTCCCTCGGCACCTAGTGCCCGTTGCTTGAGAAGTGCTGGTAGTCCTTGGGCGTGACCCAGCTGCCGCCCCACCCCCAGCCGATGGCGGCGAAGGCACGGGTGACCAGGCCGCCCGCGTGGATCAGGCCGGGCACATGCCGCGACCGGTCGGCGTTCGCCTTGCACCGCGGCGGGTCGATGAAGCCGCCCTCGATGTAGACGTTCTCGCATGGGTTGATGTCGACCGCGAGCCCGTAGGCGTGCATGGACCAGTCATTGGTGCCGTCAACGAGGCGGCAGTTGAACGCCGAGGTGTTGTCGGCGTTGGTGGACCGGGGGTCACTGCCCTGGTACACGTCGGGCAGCACCATCCGGTGGATCTGGTACCGCGCCCGGTACAGGACCGAGAACACCTTGATGATCTTCTGGGTGACGGCGGCGTTCACCATCAGCTCGCCGGTATGCGCCCGCGTGTCGAAGCCCCAGTAGGTCATGCGGATGAGGGCCAGGCCGGACAGCGGCTGCGGGCAGCCGGGATGCCAGGTGTGCCGCAGCCGCCAGCGCCAGGACGAGCCGACGGCGGTGACGGAGGCGCGGAAGGCGGGCTGGGCCGACGGCTGGGCCGGCGGCGTGGCGGGCGCGGTGGTGGCCACGGTGGGATGCGGCTGGCCGGTCGCTCGGGGCAGCGCCAGGTCGGGCGAGCAGGCGGCAACCCACAGCACCGTCAATGCGGCGCTGGCGACCAGCAGGCCCCGGCTCCTCACGATCCCTGGATCATAGTCGCCGCGGGGCGGGCCGGTCCGGCGACGGGAGGGCCACCCGGGTGGCGCGCGGCCAGCTTGCGGCCGGCCAGGCGGAGGGGAATGCTGCAGGGCATGGCCACCGACACGATGAACCCGGCCACGGCGGTCATCTGGGGGCCCTTCATCCAGGCCGCCTACGAGCAGTTCGTCAGCGCTCCGGGCGAGGTCAATCCGTGAGCGATCAAGAACATGCCGGCCGGCTACACGCTGGTGCGCACGATCCAGATGACCGACTTCTTCGGCCCCGTGCAGACGCGCGTGTTCTACGGTTTCGTCGCCGTGGGCGGTGATCCCAGGACCGCGGTGGTGGCGTTGCGCGGCACGGCCAGCAACACCGAATGGTGGGACGACCTGCACTGGGATCTGGTGCCGTTCGCCCAGGTCACGGGCGGCGGCAAGGTCGCCCTGGGCTTCTACGACATCTACAACACGCTCGGCACCATGACCCCGGGACAGCAGCAGAGCACACCGGCCCCGGGTGCCTTCGCCGCCGAGGTCGCGCACGCGGTCGCCGGCGGTTTCGCCGCCGATCTCGACCCTGGCCTGCCGACGGTGGTGTGCGGCCACAGCCTGGGTGGCGCGCTCGCGACGCTCCTGGTCGCCGACGTGACCGCGAACACCCCACTGAAGCCGCAGGCATGGACGTTCGCCTCACCACGGGTGGGAGACGCCATCTTCGCCGCCCGTTACGGCGGCCTCAGCACCGTGTCGTGGCGGATCTACAACCAGGTCGACGTCGTCCCGTACTTCCCCATCGACACCTCAGGCGGCTACCAGCCCGTCACCACCGGGTATGCGATCAACTCCCTGGGGAAGGCGCACTGGAGCCTGGGCTGTGCCCACGCGCTGAACACCTACCTGCACGTGCTCTCGCCCGCCACGGTGCCGCTGGACCCGGCCTGCAAGCCAGGCTCATAGCGGCGGGCCGGCGTGCCCACCTGCGCTGTCGCGTCCCACCGGCACCCGCGCCCGGGCGGCGGCCGGGCTGCGCATCCGGGTGAGCGCGCGCCACACCTGTTCGCTGGTCAGGCGGGCCGCGATGGCTCCGCCCGTTCCCGCCTGGTCGTGCTCCCTTATGGTCGTCACCGTCCTGCCTCCTCAGCCCCCTCGGGTCTGTCTCCGCAACCCTCGTTTACCAGCCTGCCGCCGGCCGCGACCGGGGGTAAGAGCCGGAAGTCCCGTCCGGGCCGGGCTAAGGTCGACTGCCGTGCCTCGCGTGCTGCCGGCCCGGCTGCGCGGGCTGCCGCTGCTGGCGGCGGTCTGCGCGGTGGTGAGCTGCCCGGTGGCGGGGTGCTCGGCGGTCGGTGGGGGCGCGCCCGCGCCCGGGCCCAGCCCGGCGAGCGCCGGGCCCACCATCCACCTGCCGTCCCGGGCGCGCCCCTCCCCCACCGGCGTGGCGCCGGCCGGCGCCGTACCGGTGATCGCCGGCTGGGCGGCGCGTCTGGCCAGCCAGCTCACCGCCGCCGAGACCGTGCTCGCCGAGGGTGATGCTCCCCCGGCG
Organism: Streptosporangiaceae bacterium; assembly: GCA_035473755.1. Classification (GTDB taxonomy): domain Bacteria; phylum Actinomycetota; class Actinomycetes; order Streptosporangiales; family Streptosporangiaceae; genus UBA9676. The sequence goes on along the minus strand of DATINY010000345.1, from coordinate 2,748 downwards.
CTGATGGCCAGGCAGGCGCTGATCGTCCAGCTGGCCTGCCTGCGCGTTGCGGCTCACCCCGGCTGGGCCAGCGTGGTGACCCAGCGGGTGGCGCCGGCCCGGCGCGCCGCGGCCGGCGCCGACATCGCGGCCACCGCCGACCTGGTGGCGCTGACGCAGCCGCGGCCCAGGCTCCCCCCGTGGCGGATCGTCGCGGCCGAGAATCCGGCGACGCTGCTGGCCGACTACCGGGCCACGCAGGCCGCCACCGGCGTGGGGTGGTCGTACCTGGCGGCGATCAATTTCGTGGAGACCGATTTCGGCCGGGTGGCCGGCCCGAGCAGCGCCGGGGCCCAGGGACCCATGCAGTTCATGCCGGCCACCTGGGCCGTCTATGGCCACGGCAACATCCACCGCCCCCGCAATGCGATCCTCGCCGCCGGCCGGTTCCTGGCCGCCCGTGGCGCGGCCGGCAGCATCGGCTCCGCCCTGTACGCGTACAACCCGAGCTGGCGGTACGTCGACGCGGTGCTGCGCTACGCGCGCCGGCTGCGCGCCGACCCGCAGGCCCTGATGGGCTACTACCGCCGCCAGGTGGTCTACCGCCTGGCCAGCGGGTGGGTTCTGCTGCCCGCCGGTTACGGCATCGACCCGGCCGTGCGGGCCATCCCGGTGCACGTTTGACGGCACCGCGGCCTGAGCCCGGCGAGGGCTAGCCTGGGCGGGTGAGCTATCGCGCTGCCGCTGAGCAGGTGGCCGGGTGGCTGGTCTCGACCGCCGAGCGGGGTCCGCAGGGCTGGTGCTGGCCGCTCCAGCCCGGGGTGGCGCCGGACGTCGAACACGGCGTGGGCTGGGGCACCGCGGGCCCGGTGCTGTTCTTCGTGGAGGCCTTCCGGACGACGGGCGATGAGCGCTGGCTGGCGGCGGCGCGGGAGGGCCGCCGCTGGATGGAGGCCCATCTCGACGGCTGCCTCCAGGAGTGGGCCGGCTGCGGGCTGTTCACCGGGGCCGGCGGCTGGGCCGTGGTGCTCGACGAACTGGCCGCCGCCTCCGGCGACGAGCAAGCCCGCGACCTGGCGGGACGCGTCCTGGCGGCGGTGGCGGCGGGGGCCACGGATGCCGGTGCCGGCGTGCACTGGCATGACCTGACCGAGATTTTGTGGGGCACGGCCGGCGTCGGGTGCCTCATGCTGTCGCTGGGCGAGGACTACCTGGGCCCGGCCGGGCTGGAGCTGGCGGTACGCGCCGGGGACTGGCTGCTCACCCAGGCCGAGCAGGCGCCGCCGGGAATCCGGTGGTCCCTTGGCCGGGGCTATGAGGCCAGGCGCCCGGGCGGCACGCGGCGCTTCCCCAATTTCGCCCATGGGACGGCGGGCATCGGGTTCTTCCTGGCCCGCCTGGCCCAGGTCACCGGCGAGGCGCGATTCCGGGACGCCAGCCTGGCCGGGACAGAATGGATCATGACGACCGTGCGCACCGGCAACGACACGTGCGCGGCTTACCATCACGACCCCGGCGGCACCGAGCTGTTCACGCTTGGCTGGTGCCATGGACCGCCCGGGCTGGGCTGGCTGTTCCGCCAGCTGGAGCTGACCACGGGCGCCGCCGACTGGCGGGGCTGGGTGCGGCGCGCGGCGCGAGCCGACCTGACCAGCGGGATTCCGGAGCGACGGGAGCCCGGATTCTGGGACAACGTCGCCCGGTGCTGCGGCTCGGCCGGGGTCGCCGAGTTCTTCCTGGACCTGCACCGCCTGGAGGGCCAGCCCGCCGACCTCGCGTTCGCCGTGACGCTCGTCGACGACCTGCTGGACCGGGCGATCAGCGACCGCTCGGGGATGCGGTGGTCGAACCACGAGTTCCGCCTGCCGGAGCCGGACCTGCCGCCGGAGACGACCTATATGCAGGGGGCCGCGGGCATCGGCTCGACTCTGCTCCGCCTGCACCGCCATCTCGCCGGCGACCCGTGGACCGTGCGCTGGCCCCACGCCCCGGACTGGACGGCAGCGCCTGCCAAAAACCGTTTTGACGGGACGCGGGTCTAACTGGGTGAAGGGCAAGAAGGAAGGAACCAGATAGATGCGTAAGGCCAATGCCGGTACCGGCACAGCCGAGGTCCGCGAGATCCAGAAGCCGGACGAGCAGTGGCGCCAGGAGCTGAGCCCGATGCAGTACAGCGTGCTGCGCCACGCTCACACCGAGCGCCCGTTCACCGGTGAGTACGTCCACAACCACTCCGACGGCTTCTACCGGTGCGCCGGCTGCGGCAGCAAGCTGTTCAGCTCCGACGCCAAGTTCGACTCGGGCACCGGGTGGCCCAGCTTTGACGAGCCCTCGGTCGCGGAGGCGGTCGAGCTGCGGTCGGACCACAGCCTGTTCATGCGCCGCACCGAGGTCGTCTGCCGGAGCTGCGGCGGTCACCTGGGTCATGTCTTCAACGACGGGCCTACCAAGACCGGTGACCGGTACTGCATCAACTCCTGCTCGCTGGCGTTCGAGCCCGCGACGGCGAAGGAATAAGGGGCGACAGTCAGCCGAGGCACGCGCCCGCAGGGGCCCGGAGGCTCATGAATGTACCGGAAAGCGCGTTATAGCCAGCCGGACGGTACATTCGTGCGCACGGCTACCCGCTGGCCGTGTCGGCCGGCTCGCCCGCGGACAGGGCTACTACCGTGACTACGGCAGTAGCCCGGTCCTGAGGCTGACAGGAGGCGTGATGGGCATGCCTGGCCGCACCGGTGACCACCGGTGGTCGCAGCAGCATCTCTCGCA
>DATINY010000344.1:0-8910 GCA_035473755.1 Streptosporangiaceae bacterium | reverse complement strand
GGGCTCACGCAGCGGGTCCGCACCGTGGACGGGCGCCTGGAGATAGCGAGCCCTTCGGGCGGCCCGACGCAGGTCACCATCCAGCTCCCGCTGCACCCATGATCGTCGTGGTGCCCACGAGAGGGATGGTGCCCCAGTGACCGGGCCGGGACCGCTGCGGGTGGTGATCGCCGAGGACGCTGCCCTGTTCCGGGAGGGCCTGGCCCGGCTGATCGCCGACCGCGGGCACCAGGTGGTCGCCGCCGTGGCCGACGCCGGCGCGCTGATCGCCGCCGTGACCGAGCATGATCCCGACGTCGCGGTGGCCGACATCCGGATGCCGCCGACGCACACCGACGAGGGCCTGCGCGCCGCCATCGAGATCCGCCGCGACCATCCGCGCACCGGGATGCTCATGCTTTCGCAGTACATCGAGGCCATGTACGCGGCCCGGCTGCTGGGCGGCAACGCGGCCGGCGTCGGTTACCTGCTGAAAGACCGGGTCGCCGACGTGGCCGAGTTCGCCGACGCGCTGGCCCGGGTGGCGGCCGGGGGCACTGCGCTCGACCCGGAGGTGGTCAGCCAGCTCGTCCGCGCCAGCCGCCACACCGACGGCCTGGCCACGCTGACCCCCCGGGAGCGCGACGCGCTCGCCCTGATGGCCGAGGGCCGGTCCAACGCCGGGATCGCTGCCGCCCTCGTCGTCTCGGCCGGGGTGGTCGAAAAACATGTGGCCAGCATCTTCGGCAAGCTGGGCCTGCCGCCGTCGGAGGCGGACAACCGCCGGGTGCTCGCGGTCCTGCGCTACCTGGGACCCTGAAGCTCGCCGACCTGAGGCCCAGTGCACCAGCCTGCAAGTTGAGGACGCCCGAAACAGATATATGTGCATACTTCCGGTCAGACCACTAGCCGACCGGATGACGGGTAGGGTCGGGTGGTTGTGACCCCAACCAGCGTCGTTCTTGCGGGCCGCTACCGCCTGGAGGGCTGTGTAGCTTACGGCGGGGTGGGCGAGGTCTGGCGGGCGACGGACCTCGTGCTGGGCCGGCCGGTGGCGGTCAAGCTGCTGCGGACGGAGTACGCCCAGCACCCGGAGGTGCTGGCCCGGTTCCGGGCCGAGGCCAGGCATGCCGGGTCGGTGTCCAATCCGGGCATCGCGCAGGTCTACGACTACGGCGAGGACGGCGCGGCGGCTTCGCCCTACCTGGTGCTGGAGCTGGTGGACGGGCCGTCGCTGGCGCGTGTGCTGGCGGGCGGGCCGCTGGCTCCCGCCGACGCCATGGACGTGATCGCCCAGGCCGCCGCGGGCCTGCAGGCGGCGCACGCGGCGGGCCTGGTGCACCGGGACATCAAGCCCGGGAACCTGCTCGTCGGCCCGTCCGGCCAGGTGAAGATCACCGACTTCGGGATCGCCCACGCCGCGTGGTCCGCGCCGATCACGCAGACGGGAGCGCTGGTCGGCACGCCCGCCTACCTGGCCCCGGAACGGGTAGTGGGCGGCCCGGCCACCCCCGCCAGCGACCTGTACTCCCTGGGGGTGGTTGGCTACCAGTGCCTGACCGGCGCCGTCCCGTTTGAGGGGATACCGTACGAGGTGACGGCCGCGCACCGGCACCGCACGCTGCCGCCGCTGCCCCCGGCCGTGCCCGCCGAGGTGGCGGAGCTGATCCTCGACCTCACGGCCAGGGATCCGGCGGACCGGCCGGCCAGCGCGGGTGAGGTCGCGATGCGGGCCGGACGGCTGCGCGATGGCCTGGCCGGGCGCCCGGCCGCCGCCCCGCCGGCCGGGGAACCAGGCGGCCCGCTCTCCGCCATGGCGATGGGCGCGGAGCCGGTCACGCTGGCCGGTGGGCCGGTGCCGTTGCCTGGAGACCCGGTCCCGCTGGCCGGTGGGCCGGTGCCCAGGGCCGGAGAGCCGGTGCCCTTGGCCGGAGAGCCCGTCCCGTGGGCTGAAGGACCGCTCCACCTGGCCGGAGGGCCGGTCCCGGGGGCCGGGGATCCGGCCACCCTGGCCGACGCCTCACCGCCGGACATGGTCCCCGCCCACCGGCGGCCGCGGCCGGGGAGGATGCGGCCCGCTCGGGGCCTGGTGCTGGCCGTGGCCGGCGTGGCGGTCGTGGCCGGCCTGGCGGGATGGCTGCTGGCAGGCGCCTTCGGAGCCGGGCCCCAGCGGGCCCAGCCGGGAGGACCGCAGCCTGCCGCCGGCACGCCCCCTGGCCCGGGCGCCCGCAGCGTCGAGGTGAACGCCGACGCCCTGGCCGGCCAGCAGGCCAGGGCGGTGATGCGGCAGCTGCGCCAAATGGGCCTGCGGCCCCGAGTCGTGGGGGCCGTCAGGGGCGGGCAGGTGCCGGGAACGGTTATCTCCGTGCAGCCCAGCGGCCAGGTGCCGGCCGGCAGCATCGTCACCGTGACCGCGGCGCGCCCGCCGCCCGGGCAGGGCAGCGGCGACGGCAACGGCCAGGGAAACAACGGCGACTGACGCGGGCCACCGCCGCCGGTCACCTCGGACCCGAGCCTTACCCGCGAGTATCCGTTACGGGCCGCGCGCCGGGGGTAGGGCAGGTGGTGCCCGGCCCGCCTACGGGGCGAAGGATCATGAGCGCGTCACGGATTTCCGCACCGCCCGCCCGGATGCCGGCCTACTGCGAGCACGCCCGCTCCTACGAGCGGGATACCGGCGAGTTCCAGCCCTACCGCCAGGCGATCGTGGAGGCCTTACCGGTCCGTCCCGGGCAGATCGTCCTCGACGTGGGGTGCGGTACGGGGCTGTGCTTCGGCCCGCTGCGGGACAAGGTGACCGCGCTGGGCGGCGTCGTCGGCATCGAGGAGTCGCCCGAGATGGCGGCGGTGGCGGGCGAGCACATCGCGGCGGAAGGCTGGCTCAACGTCACGGTGGTGGAGTCGCCGGCCGAGGACGCGCGGATGGCGTTCACCGCGGATGCCGCTCTGTTCTGCGCCGTCCACGACATCCTGCAGTCCCCGGACGCGCTGCGGAACGTCCTGGGCAACCTGCGTCCCGGGGCCTGGGTGGCCGCGGGCGGCGGCAAGTGGGCCGCGCCGCTCATGGTGGCCGTGAACATGCAGGTGAGAATGCTCCATGCCCCGTACGTGCGCAGCTTCGACGGGTTCGACCGGCCGTGGAACCACCTCGAGCGGCTGATCGAGGGCGTCCACATCGAGGAGGTGGCGTTCGGCGGCGGCTACATCGCGACCGGCAGAGTGCCACCGCGGGCTCCCGCCTAGGCCGGCCCGGCAGGCCGCCCGCGCAGCATCACGCGGGCTGGTCGCTTCGGTCCGGCGGGGCGAGCGTGCCGCCGCCGCGGCCCGGCGCCACCGACCAGCACGCCTCGAGCAGCGCCGGGACGAACAGCTGCGGCGCGTTGATGCACACGCCATGGTCGGCCCGCACCTCGTGGACGGACGCGCCCGGGATCGCCCGGGCCAGCCTGAGCTGGCGGCCCGCCGGCACGATGCGGTCCCGGGTGGTGACGACCACCGCGGCCGGGACATCCAGCTGGCTGACCCACCCGTCCGAGTTGAACTCGCAGACCGCCTGGATGGCCGAGACGGCCGAGGCCAGCGTGGTCCGGCTCAGCTCGGCGCGGGCCCACCTGGCGGTGGCCGGGTCGTCAACGTGGCCCAGCAGCGTCATCCCGAGCAGTTCGGCGCTCATCATCTGCAGCAGCGGATTCCACCGCAGGGCGGCCGCCGTCGTCGGCAGCGCGAGGGCGGCCAGCATCTCCGCCGGCGACTCCCGGACGTCGCCGGCGGTGGAGCACAACACCAGGCCGGACAGGAGCGAGGGGTGCCGCCGGGCCAGCAGCTGGGCGACCATGCCGCCCATGGAGTACCCCACGGCCACAAACTTGCCGATGCCGAGCACCGCGGCCAGCGCGGCGACATCGTCGGCGCAGTCCTCGAGCCGGAATCGCGAGCCGGCCCGGATCCCGTCGCCATGGCCCCGCAGGTCGGCGGCGACCACCCGGAAATGACGGGCCAGCGGCGCGAAGGCCTTCCCCCAGTTCAGCTCGGCCGTCACCGCCACGCCGTGGATCAGCATCAGGGTCTCGGCGCGGCGAGGGCCCGGGCACTCCCACACCCGCGTGGCGCCACGGCCGGGCAGCTCCACCAGGCGGCTCAGCGGAGCCGCCGCCTCCCCAGCCACCCGCCGCACCACTGTCACGCTCCTGCGATGCCGGTCGGCGAGAGCCAGCGATCGGCGCCCGGCCAACGATCTACCTGAATCCAGCCAACGATTTACCCGAATTATGAGGCATGCGCGGTATTTCGCCCAGCATCGCATGGGGTTGCCCGGCGGGCCGCGGAGGTCTAGCCGCCCGGCCATACCGGACCTAGGGTGACATTCAAGGTCATCACCGGGCTGCGCCGGCCGGGGTGACTGTGGCCGTATCCCGCCCGTCGCGCCTCGCGGTCCGGGCCGCGCCCACAGCCGCCCGCCGGGCCGGGGAATCAGGAGGGATCCATGAAGACCAAGGCTGCGATCCTGCGCGATGCAGGCCAGGACTTCGAGGTCACCGAGCTCGACCTGGACCCCCCCAAGGCCGAGGAGGTGCTCATCCGTTATGTAGCGGCGGGCTTGTGCCATTCCGATGAGCATCTGCGGCACGGCGACATCGTGCCGCGGTTCCCGATGGTGGGTGGGCACGAGGGCGCCGGGATCATCGAGGAGGTCGGCGAGGGCGTCACCCGGCTTCAGCCCGGGGACCATGTGATCTGCTCGTTCCTGCCGGTGTGCGGCCACTGCCGGTGGTGCTCGACCGGCAAGTCGAACCTGTGCGACCTGGGCGCCAACCTTCTGGTTGGGTGCCAAGCCGACGGCACCTACCGGTTCCACGCCGGCGGCGAGGACTTCGGCGGCATGTGCATGCTCGGCACGTTCTCCGAGCGCGCGGTCATCTCCGAGCACTCCGCCATCAAGGTGGACCCGGACCTGCCGCTGGACAAGGTCGTGCTGATCGGCTGCGGCGTGCCCACCGGCTTCGGCTCGGCGGTGCACGCGGCGGCCACCGAGCCGGGCGACACCATCGCCATCTACGGCATCGGCGGGATCGGCATCAACGCCGTCCAGGGAGCCGCGCTGGCCGGTGCCAGGAACGTGGTGGCGATCGACCCGCTGGCCAACAAGCGGGAGATCGCCGAGCAGCTCGGCGCCACGCACAGCTGCGAGACCGCCGAGCAGGCGCAGGAGCTGATCACCGAGCTGACCCGCGGCGTGGGCGCCGACAAGGCGATCATCACCGTGGGAATCGTGACGTCGGAGGTCGTCACGAACGCGTTCAACGCGATCCGCAAGGGCGGCACGGTGGTGGTGACCGGCCTGGCCGACCCCACCAAGAACACGATCGAGCTGCCCGGCGCGCTGCTGACCCTGTTCGAGAAGCGGATCCAGGGCAGCCTGTTCGGTTCCGGCGACCCGTTCCACGACATCCCGCGGATGGTGGAGCTCTACCGGTCCGGCGACCTGAAGCTGGACGAGCTGATCACCACCACCTACACCCTCGACCAGGTCAACCAGGGGTACCAGGACCTGCTGGACGGCAAGAACGTCCGCGGCGTGATCCTGTATGGCGGCTCCTGAGCCCGGTCCGCCCGCCGCGCCGCCGGGCGGGGCGGGCCGGGCCCCGCCCATCGTGGGGCTGCGGCGGGAACGCGAGGTGCTCACCGTCGCGCTGGAGGCCGGGCGGCACGTGGTGATCGAGGGGCCGCCGGGCACCGGCAAGTCCACCCTGCTGCGCGACATCGCCCGCCAGGCGGGCCGGGCCGTGGTCTTCGCCGAGGGCAACGCCGAGCTCACGCCGGCCCGGCTGATCGGGCAGTACGACCCCGCGCAGGTGCTTAACGAGGGGTACGTGCCGGCCAGCTTCACCGACGGACCGCTGCTGCGGGCGATGAGGTCCGGCGCCCTGCTGTACCTGGAGGAGTTCAACCGGGTCCCGGAGGAGACGCTCAACGTCCTGATCACGGTGCTCACCGAGGGCGAGATCGCGGTGCCCCGGCTCGGCCCGGTGCGGGCCAGCGACGGGTTCCGGCTGGTCGCCGCCATGAACCCGTTCGACGCCATCGGGACGGCGCGGGTGAGCCATGCCATCGCCGACCGGATCTGCCGGGTCGTGCTCGGCTATCAGAGCGCCGCCGCCGAACGGCAGATCACGGTCGCCGTCACCGGCGGCGACGGCCGGGTGGTGGACTTCGCGGTGACGCTCACCCGGGCCACCCGCGAGCACCACGACGTGCGGATGGGCGCGTCCGTGCGGGGCGCGATCGACCTCGTGCTGCTGCTGACCGGCCTGGCCAGGCTGCGCGGCGAGAACGGCATGGCGCGGGCGAGCGCCCGCGACGCCGCGCACGCCGCCCTGTCCGGGCGGATCCGGATCGCCGACGGGTGCGACCGCACCCCGGAGTCGGTGCTGGATGAGCTGCTCGGCCTGCTCTGGCCGCCGGACTCGCCGCTCCCCCTCCCCGCCGGGGACGGTTCTCCCGGCGCCGCCCGCGACGGTGACGCACCGGACGGCCGGGGAAAAGCTGACGGCCTGCCGCCGGCCGCGGCAGGCACCGGACGGCGCCGGGTGTCCGCCTCGGCCGTGCGCCGCGACCGCAGCCGGGGCGCCGCCCGGCGGACCATCGGCCGCACCGAGCTGGCCGCCCGGCACCCGTCCTTCGCCGCCGTGTCGCACGAGGTCGGGCAGCTCGACCGGGACGCGTTCGCCGAGCTGCTGGCGGCCGACCCGGACGCCGCCGTGGCGCTGCTGGCCGACCTCGCGCGGGCCACCGACCGGGACCTGCGCGCCGCCGCGCGCCGGCTGGCCGCGCGGGTCTTCTTCCGGCTGGGCCGGGCCGGCCAGAAACCGGCCCGGGGGACCCGCCGGCTCGGCCCCGGCCGCGCCGAGGGGGATCTCGACCTGGAACAAACGCTCGACCGCTGGTCGGGGCCCTGGCCCCCGGCCGCCCATGAGCTGGTGACCCGGTCCTGGCACGCTCACCGCCGCGCGTTGTGCCTGCTCATCGACAGCAGCGGCTCGATGTCGGGCGCGGCGGTCGCGATGGCGGCCGTGGCCGCGGCCAGCGTGGTCTTTGCCGCCGACGCGCGGCTGGCCCCCGCGATCATCGCGTTCAGCGGCGGCGTCACCGTGCTGCAGGCGCAGGGCCCCCGCCGCGACCCCGGGGCACTCGTCGGCGACCTGGTCGCGCTGCGCGGGCACGGGGTGACCGACCTGGCGGCCGCGCTCCGCGCCGCCGCCGCCGAGCTGGCCGGCGCCGCCGCCGACGAGCGGGTGGCGGTGCTGCTCTCCGACTGCCTGCCGACCACCGGCGGTGACCCGGCGCTGGCGCTGGCCGGGATCAGCCGGCTGCACGTGCTCTGCCCGCTGCCCACGGCGGAATCGGAGCTGGCCGCCGCCGCCCTGGCCCGCCGGGGCGGCGGGCTCAGCCAGCCGGTTAGCAGGCTGGCGGACGTGCCGCCCGCGCTGACCCGCGCGCTCTCCTGACGCGGCGCCCGCGCGGGTGCCGCGGCGATCAGCGCTGCCTGGCGCCGTCGGCGCCGCGCCCGCCGAGCTCCTGGGACGAGGCCGCCCACAGCCGGTCGACGAGCGCGATGCCCTGACGCGCCCAGCGGGCCTCGTGCCGCGCCCGTTCGGCGAGTCCCCGGTAGACATGGACCTTGTAGGCAACCAGAGCCTCGTGCAGCTCCTCCGGCATGACCGTCAGCCGCCGCTGCATCAGCGCGGTGGCGCGCCGCTCGAGCGTGGCCGCGTGGACCTCCCAGCGCCGGCGCAGCCCCTCGTGGTAGTCGAGGTGAGCCTCGAACTGGCGGCGCGCGTTGGCGAACGAGCCGTACTCGAGATAGGTGGCCTTCAGATGGAAGGCGTCCCGTTCCGGGACGGGCGCGGCCAGTTCCCCGACCCACTCGGTGAGCTCCGCCAGGCCCGCGTCGGTGATCGAGTAGGCCCGCTTGATGCCGCGATCGCCGCGCGCCATCGACTCCGCCGTGACCAGCCCCGCGTCCTCAAGCTTGCGGAGCTCAGGATAGATCTGGGAATGCGGGGCGTGCCAGACGTAGGCGGCCGACCGGTCGAAGTGCTTGGTCAGGTCATAGCCCGTCATCGGCTCCACCGCGAGGATCGCGAGCAGGGCGTGTCGCAACGACATCGGGTCGGCCCTCCTACAGGCGGACGTCGGCCGGCCGGTGCCCCCCACGCACACCGCCGGTAACAAGGCTCTTGCGGCAGGAAGTGTCGCTATGTACATTCCACATTAAGTATCAATCTACCTATTTTCATGAGCAGTTGCCCGCAGCGGTGGGCTACCGGAACAAGGTGGCGGCCGATGGCACGACTTGCGATCACGCTCGCGTGCGGCGACTACGACCGCACCCGCGCACTCGCGGACGGCCGGGTCACGGTCGAGGGTGCCGACCTGACGATGCTTGCCCTCGGCCCGGAGGAGATCTTCTTCCGGATGGTCAGGTTCGAGGAGTTCGACGTCGCCGAGCTCTCGCTGTCCACGTATGTACTGACGGTGCAGCAGGAAGCGCCGTTCGTCGCGATCCCCGTGTTCCCCTCCCGGGCCTTCCGGCACAGCGGGATCTATGTCCACTCGGGGGCCGGCATCGACTCGCCGCCGGACCTGGTGGGGCGACGGGTCGGTGTCGCGGAATACCAGCTGACCGCCAACGTCTGGATCCGGGGCATCCTCGCCGACTTCCACGATGTCCCGGTGAACTCGGTCAGCTACATCACCGGCGGCCTCCACGAGCCGGGGCGCCGGGAGAAGGTGGCGATTCCCCTCCTGCCCGACGATGTCGAGGTGGTCCCGTGCCCCGACGGCCGCACCCTCTCGGACATGATCGTCAGCGGCGAGCTTGACGCCCTCTACACGCCGCGCGTCCCCCGTCCCTTCCTCGAGCGAGACCCG
>DATINY010000343.1:0-8999 GCA_035473755.1 Streptosporangiaceae bacterium | reverse complement strand
CGATGATCGGGATCTGCCGGGACCACTCCCGCAACGTCAAGAAGTGGCGGGACGGCACCATGGCCCTGCGCTGGTGCGCCGCTGGGATGCTCGAAGCCGGCCACCAGTTCCGCCGTGTCAACGGCCGCCTGCACCTGCCGCAACTCCAGGCAGCTCTCCAAGCCCGATTCAACGACAATGTCAGTGCCGCACGCGAAGATGACAACGTGAAAGCGGCCTGATGATCAAAGGGGCCGCCACCGAAGTTCTACGGAACTCGGGACATCCTCAAAGAACGCCGCGTAATTGCTTTCGGGGAATTAACGCCGCCATAGGGGCCCGGCCGCCATACCGCCCGGCGGTGTCAGTACCAGCCGTGCGCCTGCCAGAAGGACCATGCGCCGCAGGGCGTCCCGTAGATCGACTGGATGTAGCCGAGGCCCCACTTGATCTGGGTGGCGGGGTTGGTCTGCCAGTCGGCCCCGGCGCTGGCCATCTTCGACCCGGGCAGGGCCTGCGGTATGCCGTAGGCGCCGCTGGCGTTCGCCGCGTTCCAGCGCCACCCGCTCTCGCGGGTATAGATGTCATCCAGGCAGCTGAACTGCGTGTTGGGGTCGAAACCGAACGACGACATCAGGTTCCACGCGATGGACTGGGCGGTGCCGGGGTCCGGCGCCGGGAAGCTGGCCGACCCGGCCGGGTCCGGCATGGCGGCGACTACCGGGATGCCGATGAGGTGCGTGGTGTGGGAGGCGGCTTCCATGACGATCATCTGCTGGCGCTGCTGCTCCAGCACCTCCATGGCCTGGCTCCCCGGCAGCACCGCGGCGATCACGGCGGCGGGCCCGGGACGGGTGGCGCGCAGCACCAGATAACCGGCGAGGGTGACCCCGAGGATCGCGGTGATCGCCACGGCCGTGACCGGCAGCAGGAAGTTGGGCCGATGCGACGCGCTATTCCGGCCGGAACTCCGCCTCCGGTGCTCTGACAAGGCAGTCCTTCCGTCGGTCAAGCACCTGGCGCGATGCCAGCGTGCGGACCGCTGCGGGGCAGGGCAGCGTCGCGATGGCGGGGCCTCATCGCGCGGGCCAGTCCTTGGCTGGTCAGCCAGGATCGGCGGAAATTCTGATCGCCGACGCCATCGGCGATACCTTGCCAGAAGGTGTAAGGGAATTTGCCTGATTCTGGAGAAAAAGTTGTGTCGCCAGCTACCCCAGTGGTTGCCAGATAAGCCGCAATTGACGGCATGTGCTGCGATGGTCACCAAGCGTTAAGCGGCGCCAAAGCTGTGATCACTGTTGTGGCCGCCGACGGCCACAACTGCCCCGCCGATGGCCCACAACTGCCCCGCCGACGTGCTCGTGAGGCCGGCCGGGCTGAGGTTGCGGCCGGCCATGCCCGGGGCCCCCGGTGAAGGTCACCTCAGGAGCTGCCTGGCCATCACCACGCGCTGGATCTGGTTGGTGCCCTCGTAGATCTGGGTGATCTTGGCGTCCCGCATCATCCGCTCGACCGGATAGTCCCTGACGTACCCGTAGCCGCCGAGCAGCTGCACCGCGTCGGTGGTGACCTCCATCGCCACGTCCGACGCGAAGCACTTGCAGGCCGAGGAGAAGAAGGTGAAGTCGTCGCTGCGCTCCCCGGCCATGGCCCGCTCGGACCTGGCCGCCGCCGCGTAGGTGAGCTGCCGGGCCGCCTCGACCTTCATGGCCGCGTCGGCCAGCATGAACTGCACCCCCTGGAACTCCGCGACCGTCTTCCCGAACTGCCGCCGCTCCTTGACGTAGCCGGTGGCGTAGTCGAGCGCGCCCTGGGCGATGCCGAGCGCCTGGGCGGCGATCGTCACCCGGGTGTGGTCGAGGGTGGCCAGCGCGGTCCGGAACCCGGTGCCCTCCTCACCGATCAGCCGGCCGGCCGGCAGCACGCAGTTGTCGAAGTACAGCTCCCGGGTGGGCGAGCCCTTGATGCCGAGTTTGTGCTCGGGCGCGCCGAACGAGAATCCGGGATCGTCTTTCTCCACCACGAACGCGGAGATCCCGTCCGCGCCACGGGACGGATCGCTGACCGCCATCACCGTGTAATAGGCCGAGATCCCGGCGTTGGTGATCCACCGCTTGGTCCCGTTCAGCACATAGGTGTCGCCGTCGCGGACCGCGCGGGTCTTCATGGCGGCCGCGTCGGAGCCCGCCTCCGGCTCGGAGAGCGCATAAGAGAACATCGCCTCACCACGGGCCACCGGGGGCAGGTACCGCTGCTTGAGCTCCTCCGAGCCGGCCAGCAGCAGCGGCACCGTGCCGAGCTTGTTGACGGCGGGGATGAGGGAGGACGAGGCACACGCGCGGGCGACCTCCTCGATGACGATCACCGTCGCGATCGCGTCCGCGCCCGCCCCGCCATAGGCCTCCGGGATGTGCACCGCGGTCAGCTCGGCCTTGGCCAGCGCCTCGTGCACGTCCCAGGGGAACTCGCCGGACTCGTCGATCTCCGCCGCCCGCGGGGCGATCTTGTCATCGGAGAGGGCACGCACCGCCTCCCGGAGCGCCTCATGCTCTTCCGACAGGGCGAACGCGGGAAAATCAAGGCTCATAACCCGATGGTAGGGACTTCGCCGGGCCGCGGGCTCAGCCGGGGCCGCCGACCTCGCCGGTCCGTGCGCGCAGGGTAGCGCCCTTGGCCAGCGCCTGGTCCCGCAGCTCCTGCTGGAAGCGCCTCACCCGGGCCAGCAGCGCGTCGTCGCCCGCGGCGAGGATGCGGACGGCGAGCAGGCCGGCGTTGCGCGCGCCGCCCACCGCCACGGTCGCGACCGGGATGCCCGCGGGCATGGACACCATGGACAGCAGCGAATCGAGCCCGTCCAGGTGCGCGAGCGGCACCGGTACGCCGATGACCGGCAGCGGGGTCACCGAGGCGAGCATGCCGGGCAGGTGAGCCGCGCCGCCCGCGCCCGCGATGATCACCCGCAGGCCCCGCGCCGCCGCCGCCGAGCCGTATCCGATCATCTCGTGCGGCATGCGGTGCGCGGACACCACGTCGGCCTCGTAGGGGACCCCGAACTCTTCCAGCGCGGTGGCGGCCGCCTCCATCACCGGCCAGTCGGAATCGCTGCCCATGACCACCCCGACCAGAGCACCACTGTTCATGCGCTCAATCCTCCCCCGTTCCCAGGTAACGTGCCGCCCGCCCGGCCCGCTCCCGCAGCTGGTCCCCCAGCGCGGGATCCCCGGCCACGGTCACATGCCCGATCTTGCGCCCCGGGCGCACCTGCTTGCCGTACAGGTGCACCTTCACGTCCGGATCGGCCGCCATCACATGCAGGTAGCGCCCGTATACGCCGGGATCGGGACCACCAAAGACATTCGCCATAACGACCTGCGGCGCGACCGCAGTGGGGGCGCCCAGGGGAAGGTCCAGGACGGCCCGCAGGTGCTGCTCGAACTGTGACGTCGTGGCCCCCTCGATGGTCCAGTGCCCGCTGTTGTGCGGCCGCATGGCCAGCTCGTTGACCAGCAGCCGCCCGCCCGGCAGTTCGAACAGCTCCACCGCGAGCAGCCCGGTCACCTCCAGCTCGGCCGCGAGCCCGAGCGCCAGCTGCTGGGCTTCGCGCGCCTGCCGGACCGCCAGCCACGGCGCGGGTGCGAGCACCTCATGGCAGATCCCGTCGCGCTGGACGGTCTGCACGACCGGATAGACGGCGCCCTGGCCGTGCGGGGACCGGGCCGCCAGCACGGCCAGCTCCCGGTCGAATCCGATGTGCTCCTCGGCGAACACCGCGACGCCGTGGCCGAGTACCTCCGCCGCCTCGTCCGGCGTCTCGCATATCCACACCCCGCGGCCGTCGTAGCCGCCGCTGACCGCCTTGAGCACCACCGGCCAGCCGCACCGGGCGGCGAATTCCGTCACCCCGGCCAGATCGGAGACCGGCGCGTAACGCGGGCAGGGAACGCCGAGGGCGGTCAGCCGCTCCCTCATCGCCAGCTTGTCCTGGGTATGGCGGAGCGCTGCCGCCCCCGGCCGGACCGCCACCGCCCGCTCCAGCTCGGTCAGGTGCTGGCCAGGAACGTGCTCATGGTCGAAGGTGACCACGTCGCACCCGCCGGCGAACGCGAGCAGGTCTTCCAGCCGGGTGTAGTCACCAACCTGCACGTCGGCACAGACCTGGGCCGCGCTGTCGCCCGCCGAGCCCGCGAGCACCCGGAACCCGATGCCGAGGCTGATCGCCGCCTGGCAGCTCATCCGCGCCAGCTGGCCGGCGCCGACCATGCCCACCACGGGGGCCAGCGGCCGCCCCTCAGCCTCACCCGTCACGCGCCGTAGCCTACGAGGCTCGGGCTGGCCCGCGCACCTCGGCCACCCCGCCGGCCCGCCGCCCTCCGGCGCGGCCGGTGCGCACATAACCGCACTTCCCGAGGCAGAGGCGCCGGTCTAACATCACGGTAACAACTGGTGCTTGAGTCTCGATCTGAGATCAGCGCGTCTGCCACCGTATGCACCACGGCCCGGCTGACGCGGCGGTACGGCCCCGGCGGCCCGGCCCCGGGGCGTAAGGAGCGCAGCCGATGACAACAGGCGATCAGAACCCCTCAGCGGTTATCACTGAGGACGCGCCCGCTGGTGTGGTGGTCCGCGAAGGCGAGTATGGCGCCAGCCTCACCACGGTGGAGCCGGGCGGTGCGGAGTTCATCGCACTGCACGAACGGCACGGGCGGCCGATCCAGCTGTTCTGGACGTGGACCTCACCCAACCTGGAGTTCGCCACCGTCTTCGTCGGCGTGCTGGCGGTGGCCGCGTTCGGCCTGAGCTTCTGGCAGGCCGTGCTGGCCATTGTGATCGGCTCGGGCGTGGGCGCGATCACCCAGGGCATCCTGTCGGCGCGCGGCCCCTCCCACGGCGTGCCGCAGATGGTGCTGTCCCGGCTGGGCTTCGGCTACTGGGGGAACGCGTTCCCGGCCGGGCTGAACGCGATCACCGCGGGTATCGGCTGGTTCGCCGTGAACAGCGTCAGCGGCACGTTCGCCCTGAACACGCTCACGCACCTGCCCAAGCCCCTCTGCCTGCTGATCATCGTGGTGGCGCAGGTGGTGATCGCGTTCTTCGGCCACAACATCGTGCAGCTCTTCGAGCGCTACGCGTTCCCGGTGCTCGCGGTCATCTTCGTGATCGCGACCATCGTCATCCTGTCCAAATCCAGCCCGGGCGCACCCTCCCACGGCGGCGGGTCCGGCGGGTTCCTGCTCGCGGCCGGCGCGGCGTTCGGCTACGCGGTCGGCTGGAACCCGTACGCCGCCGACTACACCCGCTACTTCCCGCCCGACACCAGCAAGAAGGCGATCGCGCTCTGGTCCGGTCTTGGCCTGTTCCTGTCCTGCGCGATCCTGGAGATCGCCGGCGCCGCGTCGGCCACGATCACCGGCGTGGGCGCCGCCCTCGGCGACCCCACCGGGTCCTTCACCGGCCACCTGCCCACCGTGCTCGCCGACCTCACCCTGCTGGCCATCGCGATCGGCGCGGTCGCGGCGAACGTGCTGAACATCTACTCCGGCGCGCTCTCGTTCACGGCCATGGGCATCAAGCTGCCGCTCGCCCTCCGGCGGGCCATCGTCGCGCTGGTCTTCGGCGTGATCGGCTTCATCCTCGCGCTCACCGGGCTGCACGACGCCGGGACGAAGTACGAGAACTTCCTGCTGATCATCGCCTACTGGATCGCGCCCTGGCTGGCCGTGGTGTTCTGCGACCAGTACCTGCGCCGCCGCACCCCCCTCAGCGAGATCGAGGTCATGCTCTTCGACCGGAAGCACACCAACTGGGCCGGGCCGGTGGCGATGATCGTGGGGATGGCGCTGTCGATCTGGCTGTTCTCCAACCAGACCGAGTACGTCGGCGTGGTTCCCAGCCACGTGCCGGCCGTCGGCGACCTCACGTTCGAGGTGGGCTTCGTCGTCACCGCCGTGATCTACCTGACCTGGCACGCCATCACCGACCGCCGCCAAGCCCAAGCGGTAGCCGCCGCCTAGGGAATTACGCGAGAACCGGGTACCGGCCCCGGGCGCGGCGCGCTTCAGGCCGGCCCGGAGACCACCGGCTCGTCGTTGCCGCGGTGCAGCCTGCGCGGGAGGAACACGGCGAAGACCGCGGGCTTGGGCCGGACCAGCACCACGTTTCCGCCGTCGGCGGCCGCGATGCTGCGGGCCAGCGCCAGGCCGAGGCCGGTGCCGCCGGGCTTGCCGCTGACGCTGCGCTCGAAGATCCGGGGCACGAGCTCGGGCGGCACCCCTTTGCCCTCGTCCCGCACCTCGATCACCACCGAGTTGGGGGTCCGCGACGTGCGGATCGTGACCGTCCCGGCGCCGTGCGCCAGCGCGTTGTCCAGCAAGGTGGCGACCACCTGTGACAGGGTCCCCGGCTTCCCGTAGGCCCGCAGGTTCTTGTCCCCCGCCACCTCGAGCTTGCGGTTCTTGCGGCGGAACGCCGGGTCCCACTCGACGACCTGCTGCGCCACCACGTCGTCGATCGAGACCCGCTTCCGCGATCCGCCCGCCGGGCTGCGGGTCCGCCCGAGCAGCTGGCTGACCACCTCGGCCAGCCGCTCCGTCTGCACCAGGGCCGCCGCCCCCTCCTCCCGCACGACGGCCGGCTGGTCGGCGGCGGCGACCATCTCTTCCAGCCGCATGGACAGGGCGGTCAGCGGGGTGCGCAGCTGATGTGAGGCGTCGGCGGCGAATTCCCGCTCGGCCGCGAGCATGTCCCTGATCCGCTGCGCCGACCCGTCCAGGCCCTCGGCCACCCGGTCGAGCTCGGCCACGCCGTACCTGCGACCGAGCGGGCGCGCGTCCCCGGAGCCGAGCCGGTCCGCGGCCCCGGCCAGCTCCTGCATGGGGCGGGCCAGCCGCCGGGCCTGGAACATCGCCAGCCCGACCGCCACCCCGACCGCGAGCAGGGCCAGCGAGCCGGTCACGACCAGCGCCTCGGTGACGCCCTCGGTCGCCACCGAGTCGTCCGCCACCACCGTGACCCGGAAGTTCTTGGTGACCGCGCGGGCGGTGATGACGTCGCCGGTGCCCGGCGGGCCCCCGAACGTGACCGCTGGCGCCCCATCCCGGCTGATGCTGACGAACCTGTCCGGCAGCGAGTGCGCCGCGTCGGCGGCGTCGGTCGGGTCGGGAGGCAGGCCCGAGCGCAGCCGGTTCTCCAGCGTCCTGGCCACCGTGGTCGCGTCGCGCTGCACCAGCTGGTGGGCCGCGTTGGTCTGCAGCCGGATCAGCACGAACGCCAGCGGCAGGCCGAACAGCACGACCGCGGTGACCGCCACCGCGAGTGTCGAGAACAGCAGCCGGCGGCGCACGCTAGCCTGCCGGCGCCCCGCTCACGGCCTAATCACCCCGCTCGAACCGGAACCCGACGCCGCGCACGGTGGTGATGTAGCGCGGGCTGTGCGCGTCGTCGCCCAGCTTGCGGCGGAGCCAGGAGATGTGCATGTCGAGCGTCTTGGTCGAGCCCCACCACTTGCTGTCCCAGACCTCCCGCATGATCTGCTCCCTGGTCACCACCTTCCCGGCGTCGTTCACCAGCACACACAGGAGGTCGAACTCCTTGGTGGTGAGCTCGAGCTCGTTGTCGCCGATCCAGGCGCGCCGGGCGTCCGGGTCCACCCGGACCCCCTGCACGGTGCTGGTCTCGGCGCTGCCCCGGCGGAGCAGGGCGCGGACCCGGGCCAGGAGCTCGGCCAGCCGGAACGGCTTGGTCACGTAGTCGTCGGCGCCGGCGTCGAGCCCGATCACCGTGTCCACCTCGTCCGCCCGCGCGGTGAGGATCAGCACGGGGACCGACTGCCCTTCGGAGCGCAGACGGCGGCATACCTCCAGCCCATCCAGCTCTGGCAGCCCGATGTCGAGCACGATCAGGTCGAGCCCGCCGGCCATGGCCGCATCCAGCGTGCTCGGGCCGTCCGCCGAAACGTCGACGTCATAGCCCTCGCGCCGCAGCGCGCGTGCCAGTGGGTCGGAGATAGAGGTGTCATCCTCGGCAAGCAGAACGCTGGTCATGATCCGATGGTAAGGCGACTTTCGACTATTCCAGCACTTCTGCAATCGAGAAGTAATACGGCCGATACATCGGTAAGGCCTACGGCCTGCCCGCTGGGACCACGGCGGACGGCCGCCTCAGACCGGGGTGACGCCGTGACGGCGCCGGGAGAACCGGCGGTCCTTGCCTGCCGCGGCCGCGAACCGCTTGACCAGTTCCGCGCGCAGCTCGCCGGGCTCCACCACGTCGTCGGCCACGAGTTCGGACGCCAGCCGCAGCACATCGATGTCGTTGTCGTAGGCCTCGCGCAGCCGGCGTGTCTCCTCCTCCCGGGCGACGGGGTCGTCGATGCCAGTCAGCTTGTTGAAGTAGACCGCGTTGACGGCGGCGTCCGCCCCCATGACCGCGATCTTCGCGGTGGGCAGGGCGATGGTGGCGTCGGGCTCGAACCCCGGGCCGGCCATCGCGTACAGGCCCGCCCCGTAGGCCTTGCGCACGATCACGCAGATCTTCGGCACGGTCGCCTCCGACACGGCGCTGATCATCTTCGCGCCGTGCCGGATGATGCCCTGCTTCTCCACCGCCGTGCCGACCATGAACCCGGGCACGTCGGCCAGGAACAGCAGCGGCACGTTGAACGCGTCGCACAGCTGGATGAACCGGGTCCCCTTGTCCGCGGAGTCGACGAAGAGCACGCCGCCCTTGAACATCGGGTTGTTGGCGACCACGCCGATGACCTGCCCGGCCAGCCGGGCGAAGCCGATGGTCAGCTCCCGCGCCCACAGCTGGTGGATCTCGAAGAACGACCCCGAGTCCACCAGCCCGCGCAGGTAGCGGCGCATGTCGAAGGCCTGCCGTTCGCTGGCCGGGACCAGCGCCGCCAGGTCGACGTCCACGGGCCCGGCCGCCGGGCCCGGTGGGGGCTGCTGTCGCCAGCTGGACGGCAGGTAGGACAGGTAACGCCTGACCGCCTCCAGCGCGTCGCGCTCCGAGCCCGCCAG
>DATINY010000342.1:0-3843 GCA_035473755.1 Streptosporangiaceae bacterium | reverse complement strand
GCAAAGCGGCGGTCAGGAGTCGGTTGTCGCGAAAAACGGACCAGAGTACATCGGGCATGGTGAACGTGATTCCCGTGTAGGGAACCTCTGGCAGTGGCGCCAGTCGCTGGAGTTCAGCGAGCGGCTGTGCCGGCTGGCCGGCAGGCTGGCCGGGCTCATCGGCATGATCATGATCAACGTCGGCGATCAGCGGCTGGCCAGATCGTTCTTCCGCACCGCCCGGACCGCTGCCGACGAGACCGGCGACCGGCACCTCAGGGCCTGGGTGGCGGTGCGGGAAGCGCTCGTCCCCCTCTACTACGGCGACCCGGCGGAGGCCAGCGTGCTGGCCCGGGCCGGGGCCGGCCTGGCCGGCCGCAATCCCTGTGTGGCCGGGGTGATGGCGCCGGTACTGGAGGCCAGGGCGCTGGCCTGGACGGCGGCGCGGCGCGAGGACGCCGGCACCGGCCCGGCCCTGCGCCGGATGAGGACCCTGCTGGCGACCGCGCATGAGGCGCTGAGCCGGCTCCCGGCCGCCGAGCGGGGTGACACCGCGTTCGGGTACACCGAGCGCCAGCTGCTGTTCCACGAGGGGGACACCCTGGTCATGCTCGGCGATCACGAGGGCGCGGAAAAGGCGTTCACGTGCTCGCTCGATCTGTACGCGCCCGACGAGATCCTCGACCGGTCGCTGATCGGTCTCGGCCTGGCCCGGTGCCGGCTGGAGGCGGACGAGCCGGAGGAGGCGCTGCGGCTGGCCCTGGACACCCTGCTCGCCGTGCCGCGCGAGCACCGCTCCGAGATCATGCTGCGCAGCGCGCGGTTGCTGGCCGACACGGTGGCCGTGCGCCACGGCGAGCAGGGCGCGGTCCGTGAGTACCGCGAGGCGCTCCTCAGCGCCTGACGGCTCAGTCACCGCCGGTGGCGGTGAGCCCGGTGTGGAAGGCGAGGAACGCCAGCGTATCGGCGGACAGGCCGACGGATCTGCTGACGGCGCGCGCCCCGTGGCCGACCTGGGATTCGCGGCGCAGCAGGATCGGGCGGTCGGGGAGCCGCGCCGAGGTGGCGTGCTGGAGCGCCGCGCACATCTTGCGGGCGTGCAGCGGGTCCACCCTGGTGTCGCCGTCGAAGACGGTGAACAGCACGGCGGGGTACCGGACGCCGTCGCGGACGTGATGGTAGGGCGAGTAGGACAGCAGCCAGCCCAGCTCCACCGGGTCGGCCGCGGTTCCGTACTCGTCGTTCCACAGCTGGCCCAGCCCGAACATCTCATAGCGGGCCATGTCGAGCAGCGGCGCCGAGCAGGCCACCGCGGCCCAGGAGTCCGGCCACTGGGTCAGCGCGGCCCCGACCAGCAGGCCGCCGTTCGAGCCGCCGGAGATGGCGAGCTGCCCGGGGGTGGTCCAGCCATCGCTGGTCAGCTTGGCGGCGGCCGCGTGGAAGTCGTCGAAGACACGCTGCTTGTGCTCGCGCATCCCGGCCCGGTGCCACGCCTCGCCCTCCTCGGCCCCGCCCCGCAGCCCGGCGATCGCGTAGATGCCGCCGGCTTCCACCCAGGCGAGCGCGGCGGGGGAGAAGACGGGCGTGAGCAGGCTGATGGCGAAGCCCCCGTACCCGTTGAGGATCGCCGGCCGGGGCACCGCCGGCCCGCCGCCTGCCTCCGGCGGGCTGATCACGACCATCCTGACCTCGGTGCCGTCCGCCGAGCGGTAGGTCACCTGGCGGGTACGGACCCGCGGGATCCGCACCGCGCCGGGCGCCCGCGCCCACGGCGTGACCTCGCCGGTGCGGGCGTCATAGCGGTAGATGGTGACCGGGGTGCTGTGATCGGTGTAGGCGAACCATGCCTCGTGCCCGCCCTCGGGCCGCTCGGTGACCTGGCTGATGGTGCCGAGGCGGCCGGCCCCGGCGGCGTCCGGGCCAGGCACGGTGATGACGCCGCGCCGCTCGCCGCTGGCCAGGTCATGCACGGTGATCTCGCTGAAGGCATGCCTGGTCCAGGCGGCCAGCAGCAGCGGCGGCCGGGCCTGCCCGCCGTCGAGGATCGCGTAGTCCTGCAGCACCGCCTCCGGGTCCTCGCCGATCAGGTCCTGCCAGCCAGCCAGGTCAGGATGCCCGGGATCGGCCACCGCCAGCCGCCCCCGGGGTGCGCCGGCGTCGGTGAACACATACATCCGGCCGTCCCGGCCGACATGGATGCCGGTCCGCGCGTCCACGCCCTGCTGGACCACGCGCAGCGCGGGGGCGCCGGGCGATGTGGCGGCCAGGTCGGCCAGCCAGACGTCGTTGCGGGGAGACGTGCCCTGGGCGGCCGAGATCACCAGCCAGCGGCCGTCCCGGCTGACCGACGCCTGGTAGAAGTCCGTCTTGTCCCTTCCCTCCCCGAAGATGAGCGTGTCCGCCTCCGCCGGGGTGCCGACCGTGTGCAGGTAGACCCGCCGGTGGTATTGGGCCTCATCCGCCGGGACGGCCTCCGGAGGCAGCCTGCGCACGTAGTAAAAGGACTTCCCGCCGGGCAGCCACGCCACCTCCGTGTAACGGCAGCGGTCGATGGGGCCTTCGGCCTGCTCCCCGGTGGTCACGTCCATGACCTGCAGGACCGACTCCTCGTCGCCGCCGCGGGAGACCTGGTAGGCCAGCAGCCTGCCCTCGTTGTCCGGTGCCCACGCGTCAAGGGTGGTGGCGCCGGAAGGGTCGAGCGCCATCGGGTCGACGAGCACCCGGTCCGGCTCACCCGGCGCCGACGTGATCAGCGCTGCATGCTCCTCGCCGGGTTCGCGCCGCAGGAAGAAGCGGCGTTCGCCCCGCCAGCTGGGGCTGCTCACCAGGCCGGTGGCGGTGAGTTCCGCGATCCGCGCGGCCAGCGCGGGCCGGGCCGGCAGGGCCGCCAGCTGCCCGGCCGCCAGCACGTCCTGCGCCGCCAGCCAGGCACGGCTCTCGTCCGAGTCCGGGTCTTCCAGCCAGCGGTAGGGGTCGGCCACAAAGTGGCCCGCCATCTGCTCCACCAGGCCGGTGCGCCGGGCCGGAGGATAGGCGGGCCCGGTCGCGGGCTGCGCGCCGGGAGGAGTGGCAGGTCGGGTCATGAACGCACTCTACGGGCCGGCCGGGCGGCCTCATGGGCCCGTCCGCCCCGTCCACCCTCCCCGGGTGCTAGGTGCCGGGGCCGGGAGCCCATTAGGCTGTGCTTGGTGTGCACACCAGGCGGGAGGCGGGCGTGCGACGGGTACTGCTGCTCAACGTGACGTATGAGCCGCTGACCACGGTCGGCCTGCGCCGCGCGGTGTGCCTGGTGCTCGGCGACAAGGCCGAAGTGGTCCACGACGACGCCGGCGGGACGCTGCTACGGTCCACCTCCGTGGTGCTCGCCATGCCGTCGGTGATCCGGCTGCGCCGCTACGTGCGGGTGCCGTACCGCAGCCGCGTCCCGCTGACCAGGGGAGCGCTCATGCGCCGGGACAACTACCTGTGCGCGTACTGCGGCCGCAAGGCGGAGACCATCGACCATGTGGTGCCCCGCAGCCGCGGTGGCACCCACACCTGGGAGAACTGTGTCGCCTCGTGCATGCGCTGCAACCACAGCAAGGCGGACCGGCTGGTTGAGGAGCTGGGCTGGACCCTGCGCTGTGCCCCGGCGGTGCCGAGGGGCGTGCACTGGCGGCTGATCGGCGCCGTGCACGACGGCGACCCGCAGTGGGCCGCCTACCTGACCGAGCCGAGCGCCGCCTAGGGCCGGTTCACCGCTGCGGGGCCGGCTCGACGGCGTCGAGCAGTTGCCGCACCACGGCGGTATAGCGTTCCAGCGCGGCCCGCCCGCCCAGGGTGAGGGCGACGGTGGTCAGCGCGTTGACCCCACTGCCGGTCTTC
>DATINY010000341.1:0-34459 GCA_035473755.1 Streptosporangiaceae bacterium | reverse complement strand
ACGGCGGCGAAGCCCGCCGCGCGGGCGACAACAGCGAGGTCCGCCGCGCGGACGACGGCGGGGACACCAGCGAAGCCCGCCGCGCGGACGACAGCCCGGTCGAAGCCGGCGTCCGCGGCCCGGCCCGCGGCACGTTCGGCGGCGCCGGCCGCCCGGTCAGCGGCGGAGTCGGCGGCAGGGACGGCGGCGAAGGCTGCGTCGCGGACGACTGCCCGCTCGGCGGCGACGTCTGCGTCCCGGCCCGTCGCGCGGACGACGGCACGTTCGGCGGCGGGGTCGGCGCCCCGGCCGGCGGCCCGGCCGGCGGCGCCGTTCCGGGGGCTGAGGGCCGGGCATCTGGGCGCGGCCGCGGCCGAGGCGGAGCGGCTCAGCCCGGCGGACCGCGTGGCCCTGGGCAAGGCGGCGCGGGCCGCGGTCCCGCGGTCAAGCCACGCGGCCTTCGATCCGCCGGCCGACCGGCCCGACCCGGTCGCCCTGCTGGAGGAGCAGGGCCGTTCCCGGGTACCCGAACTGGTCCCGATCAGGTACGGGCGGATGCTGGCATCCCCGTTCAGCTACTACCGGGGGGCCGCCCTGCCCATGGCGGCCGACCTGGCCACCACCCCCGTGTCCGGCCTGACCGTCCAGGTTTGCGGGGACGCGCATCTGTCCAACTTCGGCATGTACGCCTCGCCGGAGCGCAAGCTGCTCTTCGACGTCAACGACTTCGACGAGACCCTGCCCGGCCCGTGGGAGTGGGACGTCAAGCGCCTCGCCGCCAGCCTGGAGGTGGCGGCCAGCCAGAACGGGCTCGGCCGCAAGGACCGGCGTCAGGTCGTACTGGCGGCCGTGGGCCGCTACCGGATGGCGATGCGGCAGGCGGCGGGCATGAACAACCTGGACATCTGGTACGTCGACGTGGACGTCAACGACTTCCAGCGGCAGTTCGCCGGCCAGCTGAACGCCCGCCAGCGGCAGGCGCTGGAAACGGCCACGGCGAAGGCGCAGGCCCACGACAGCAAGCAGGCGCTCGGCAAGCTGTGCACCGAGCAGGACGGGCAGCTGCGCATCGTGGCCGACCCGCCGCTGGTGGTACCGATCATGGACCTCCTCCCCGGACAGCTTGACCGCGAATGGATGGAGACCGAGCTGCACGAGCTGATCGCGGAGTACCGGCGCACCCTGCAGTCCGACCGGCGGGTCCTGCTCGAGCAGTATGACTTCACCGACATGGCCCGCAAGGTGGTCGGGGTCGGCAGCGTCGGGACCCGCTGCTGGATCGCCCTGATGCTCGGCCGCGACCAGAAGGATCCGCTGCTCTTGCAGATCAAAGAGGCACAGCAGTCCGTTCTCAGCCCGTACATCGGCGCCAGCGAGTACGCCAACCAGGGGGAGCGGGTGGTGGCGGGCCAGCGCCTCATGCAGGCGGCCAGCGACATCTTCCTGGGCTGGCAGCGGACCACCGGGCTGGACGGGCAGTACCGGGACTTCTACGTCCGCCAGCTGCGGGACTGGAAGTTCTCGTTCCCCATCGAGACGATGGCCCCCGAAGGCTTGCAGATATACGCGGCCGTCTGTGGTGCCACCCTGGCCCGGGCGCACGCCCGGTCCGGGGACCGGATCGCCATCGCCGCCTACCTCGGCAGCTCCGACGTCTTCGACCGCGCGATCGCCGATTTCGCCAGCGCCTACGCCGCCCAGAACGAGCGCGACTACAACGCGCTCGCCGAGGCGGCCGCCTCCGGGCGGGTGACCGCGGAGCGCGGCGTGTGAGCTAACCGGGGGCAGATGCCCCGCCGCCGGGAGGCGATGCGAGAGTCAGGGGGCGGAACGAGGCCAGGTGCCGCAGCTTCGGCCAGTCGAGGGCGGACCTGAGTGCGGGGACGCCGGGGCGGTCCCTTGGCACCCGGACTCGTAGCACCTTCGGCTGGATGGTACAGCGCACCGGCGTGGGCATACTGACCGTCTCGCCGTCGATGCCGACCGGGATCTCGGGTGCCTCGGCGTCCACCACGACGTCGTCGGCGGTAAGCGTGGTCAGGCCCTGGCCGCGTGCGCCGCGGAGCAGCGTGGCGGCCTGGAGTGCGCTGTGCACCGTCACCGCGACCACGCCGAGTGTTCCGGCGTCGAGCCGAGCCCGGCGGCTGAGCCCGGCGATGTCGCCTCCCTCGTACGGGTTGTTGCTCACCAGCAGCGCCTGCGGACCTGTGATCGTGGTATCACCAGCGGTGGCGGTTAGCTTGGCCCCCCGGTGGCCGTTCAGGATCTCAGGCAGCACCTGCAGCGTCGTGCCCGCCTTGTCGTCGCGGTAGGCCGGGCTCTCCACGATCTCGGCGTAGGCGCCGAACGAGGCGTTGTTCACGAACGTGCGGTCGCCGATGACGCCGAGGTCGATCCGCTGTTCCACGCCGTCGGTGAGGGCGTCTAGACAGGTGGCCGGGTCGTCCCGGTCCAGCCCGAGGTCCATCGCGAAGTGGTTGCGTGTGCCCGCGCTGATCACCAGGAACGGCAGGTCGTGCTCGGCAGCGATCCCGGCCACCAGCGCCTGTGTCCCGTCGCCCCCGGCCACCCCGAGCAGGTCCGCGCCGTCAGTGATCGCCTGCCGGGCCAGCGCCGCCACGTCCACCACGCCCGGGCCCTCGAGCAACGCCACCTCGGCCCCCAGCGCCTCGGCCTTCTCCTTGAGGCCGAACTTCGTGACCTTCCCGCCGCCCGACCTCGGGTTCATGATCAGGAACGCGCGCTTGGGTGGCGGGACCTCGCGGGCGGGCATGCCCGCGGCGGGAGCCGCCGAGGTCAGCGCCCGCCGACCGGCCCCGGCTGCCAGCGCTAGGAGCGCGACAGACAGCAGGGCCACCCAGATGAGGTTGTGCAGGGCGAACAGCACCAGAATGGCAACCGGCGTGAGGATCACCACGGCGGCCGCTATCCACCGCAGCAGGCCCCGGTGAGCGAGGAACAGATAGATGCCCGTTACCACCAGGACCGCCCCGATTACCCCGATGACGATCATGACCAGGCCGCCCAGCTCCGCGAAACCGATCAGAACCGCCACCGCGGCCAGCACCAGTACGAAGGCGGACCGGGCGAGCCAGCGAGCGTTCATAGCCTCGTCCCTCTCGTTGGCGGTGAGCGCATCACGCTTTACCCTCACATTGCCCACGCGGCAGCATGCCCCCGATCATCCATCACGAGTGAATTTCTGGCGAACGGGAGCCGTCTAGTGGGCGTCAGCATCGCTGCTGGGTCCCCCGGCTTCCGCCGTAGGAGCAACCAACCCGCCACGGGTGATGCAGCGCGATCGGTCAGCAAAACATACTGCGCGGGTGTGGCTGGGTCAGCCAATATGGCCGGGTCAGCACCGTGGCTGAGTGAGCTGACGTGGCT
Source organism: Streptosporangiaceae bacterium (assembly GCA_035473755.1). Lineage (GTDB taxonomy): Bacteria > Actinomycetota > Actinomycetes > Streptosporangiales > Streptosporangiaceae > UBA9676. The sequence continues at coordinate 31,093 of DATINY010000341.1, read as the reverse complement.
GGTTAGCGGCGTCGTCTGGTTCGGCGGCCGGCCGGCTGCCCGACCGGGAAGGACAGGCCGGTGACTGTCGCAGACCTGGCGATCATTGCGGCGCTGATCTTCGTGTGGGGGACCCTGTCGGCGCGGCTGGAGCGCACCGACATGACGGCCCCGATCCTGTTCACCGCCGCCGGACTGCTGCTGACACACGGCCCGCTGCGGCCGCTGGGGATCGAGCCCAGCAAGGAGTCGGTCAAGCTGCTGGCGGAGGCCACGCTTGCCCTGGTGCTGTTCTCCGACGCCTCCCGGGTTGGCCTGCGTAACCTGCGGGCGGATGCAGGCCTGTGCCTGCGGCTGCTCGGAATCGGCCTGCCGCTGACGATCGGCCTGGGGACCTTGGTGGCGCTGGCCCTGCCCGGGTACGGCGATATCTGGCTCGCGCTGCTGGTGGGGGCGGCACTCGCGCCGACCGATGCCGCGCTCGGCGCGAGCCTGATGGTCAACCCGGCAGTGCCGGCCCGGATCCGGCGGCTGATCAACGTCGAGAGTGGGCTCAACGACGGGATCGCCACACCCGTCGTGCTGGTGGCGATCGCCGGCGTGGCTGCGACCGAGGAGGCGGCCCATACCGGCCCGGCGGCAGCGCTGCTGGAACTGCTGATCGGGCTGGCGGTCGGCGCGGCGGTCGGTGCTGGCGGTGGCTGGCTGATCAAGGTGTGCCGCCGCCGTGGGTGGGTGGCCGAGGGCTTCGCGGGCGCGGCGGTGCTGGGCCTCGCGGCCTGCTGCTACGCCACGGCGGTGGCGCTGCACGGCAACGGCTTCATCGCCGCGTTCGTGGGCGGGCTCGGGTTCGCCGCCGCCGGCCGGGAGGCAGCCCGGTTCGTCCCCTTCGTCGAGGAGACGGGCGCCCTGGTGTCGCTGCTGGTCTGGCTCCTGTTCGGCGTGATCGCAGTCGTGCCGGCGCTGGAGTTCCTGACCTGGCAGATCGCGGTCTATGCCGTGCTCAGCCTGACGCTCATCAGGATGGTGCCGGTCGCGGTGGCCCTGCTGGGCACCGGGCTCGGCCGCGCCACCGTCGTCTTCGTCGGCTGGTTCGGCCCGCGGGGCCTGGCGTCGGTCGTCTTCGGGCTGCTGGCGCTGGAGGCGCTGGGCGAGCAGGCGGCCAGGCCCGCGGTGGCCGTCATCGCATTCACCGTGCTGCTCAGCGTGGTCGCCCACGGGCTGACCGCCGAGCCGCTGGCCAAGCGCTACGGCGCCAGGCTCAGCCCGGCGGAGCACCACGCGGGCGCCGTGGGGCTGGCGCCGGTCCCGGAACGTCGGCTGGTGCGGCGCTCGCACGCCGCCCGGCACCCCGATGCGGCCGGACAGGGAGACGGGAGCAGCCAGTGACCACCGACCAGGTCCTGTTCGGGGTGGGCCTGATCCTGGTGCTCGCGGTGGGCTCGCAGGTGCTCGCCAGCCGCCTGCGCATCCCGGCGCTCATCATCCTGCTCCCGGCCGGTTTCACCGCGGGCGCGCTCACCACCGACGTCAACCCCGAGCGGCTGGTCGGGGCCGCGTTCCAGCCGCTGGTGTCGCTGGCGGTCGCGGTGATCCTGTACGACGCCGGCCTGGCGCTGGACCTGCGCAAGCTGCGCGGGCACACCCGCCGGGTGGTGCGCCGCCTGATCAGCCGCGGGGTGCTGGTCACGTGGGCGTTCGGCACCGTGACCGCCGGCCTGCTGCTGGGCATGTCGGCCGGGGCGGCGCTGATGACCGGCGCCATCCTGGTGGTGTCCGGGCCGACGGTGGTGGGCCCGCTGCTGCGCTTCATCCGGCCCAGCGAGCGCCTCCAGCGGGTACTGGCCTGGGAAGGGTCGTTGATCGACCCGGTCGGCGGCATCCTCGGCGCGGTGGTGTTCCACGCCGTGCTGGCGAGCACTCACCGTGGGCTCGCCTACCAGCTGGGCCAGTTCCTCATCTCCGTCGCCGTCGGCGTTGCCGGAGGGGCGGTCGGGGTTGGGCTGCTCTGGTTCTGCCTGCGCAGGCTCGACCTCGGTGAGGTGCTCGGCACCACCAGCCAGCTCGCCTGCGTGGTGGGCGTCGCGGCCGTCTGCGACATCGCCCGTGACGACGCCGGGCTGATCGCCGCGGTCCTGATGGGACTGGCGCTGGCCAACATGCGCGGCTTCGGCATCCCCGCCCGTCGGCCGTTCTTCGAGACCCTGGTGCAGCTGATCATCGGCGTCCTGTTCATCTCCATCTCGGCCACCGTCACCCCCGCCTCGCTGAAACACCTGGTGCTGCCCACCCTCGGCCTGGTGGCCGTCCTGGTGCTGGTGGCCCGCCCGCTGGTGGCGTTCCTCGCCACCGTCCGCACCGATCTGACCCGCGGGGAACGCGCGTTCACCGGCTGGATGGCCCCGCGCGGCATCGTGGCCGCGGCCACCGCATCGACGTTCGGCACTCAGCTGGCGTCCCACCACGTCGGCGGCGCCGCCAAGATCGTCCCGGTCACCTTCCTGGTCATCGTGGCCACGGTCGCCATCTACGGCCTGACCGCGGTCCCGGTCGCCAGGCGCCTGCACGTCACCCGCCCCGCCCGCACCCGCCCCCTGCTGGTCGGCGGCGACCCCTGGGTAATAGCCCTCGCCCGCACCTTGCGCTCCGCAGACTTGGACGTAGTGATGTGGGCAGGCTCCGACGACCAGCGTGAGCAGATCAACCAGGCAGGCCTGGAACTCATGCCCGGCGAACTCCTCGCCGCCGCCACCGCCACCGGCGCCGAACTGGAGGGCATCACCGCCGTCCTCCTGCTCACCGACGAGGACGACTTCAACGCCCTCGCCGCCACCGTCCTCGCAGACAACCCGGAAACCCGCGTCTACCGCCTAGGCCCCCGCCACCCCACCCATGGCGTCATAGCCCCCTACAGCGGCGGCGATTCGGTCTTCGCCGGCACCCTCACCCGAGCGAACGTCAGTGACCGCTACAACTCCGGCGCCCAGATCACCACGCAGCCCGCCAACCACGGCATCCCGCCAGGAACCGACCTCCTGTTTCTGATCACCCCCGAAGGCGCCCTGCACCCGGCAAGAACATCCCGCCCTACCACCCCCCAGCCGGGCGACACGCTTGTCCTCCTGGAGCCCCAGCGGGCGGGGGAGAAGTAGCCGGGCGGAAAGCGGCGTGCCCGCCCCGGCGGCCAGGGGAGTGCCCGAGCGGAGAACGGCGCGCCTACCCCGGCCACCACAGCGCGGGCGGGCGGAGCGTTTCCCGGAGCGTATAAAGAGCGAAGCGGAGCGGAGGGGGACGTTCCGCCCGCCCGCGCTCCCCGGCAGCGACGTCAAGAATGGCCGGCGACCTGAAGAACGGCTAGCGACGTCACATGATCGCGATCGGATTGACTGGCGACCCCGTCCCGGTCGGCAACCGCAGCGGCGCGATGACACACAGGAACGACCAGCGCCCGGCCTCCTCACACAACGGCACCAGCTCGTCGAACGACAGGTAATCCAGCAACATCAGCCCGAGCGCGTTGATCGCGAGCACGTGCACCGGGAACCCCACCCCATCGGCGAGGCTCGGCGCGGTGTCGTTGTTGCTGTCGCTGCCGAGCACGGCGATCTGGCGCTCGGCCAGCATGGGCATCACCGACGGGTGCAACCCGGCCCGGGCCGCGGCGGCGTCCCAGGGCCCGCGTTCCCTCCGCCGCAGCCGGTGGCCCACCCGGACGAGCAGGATGTCGCCCTGACCGATACGGACGCCCTGGTCCCGCTCGGCGGCGGTGATGTCGCCGAGCGTGACGTGGTCGCCGGGTTCCAGCCAGGGCACCCCGCGCGAGCGGGGGACATCGAGGAGCACGCCGCGGCCGGCGATGCCGTCGGCGGCGGCGGCGATGGAAAGCTCAACGGCGCCGGAGGCGGTGACGGCAGCGGTGGCGGGCATGCCGTTGTAGAGGGTGCCATCGAAGCTGACGTGGCACAGCGCGTCGATGTGGCTGTCCGCGTCGCCGTGGATGTTCATGGCGATCCGGTCGGCCGCGAACTCAAGGCCGTCGCCGCCGGCGCCGGGCGCCTGGACCATCCGGTGCTGGGCCGGATCGGGGTCGTCGGCGGTTACCTGATGCTCCACCGGCGCGGCCAGCGACACCGTGCGGCCCAGCCGTACCTCGCCGGCCGCCGCCTGGACCTGGGCGGGGCCGAGGTGGTTGAGCGCCCCGCGCCGGTCATCCGGCCCCCAGGGCCCCTGGCCGCGCAGCCGCTCGTACAGCGAGCGGAACTCCGCCTCGGTCATCCGCCCCGGTGGCGCGCTGGCCCGATTGCTGGTCACCCGGTCACCTTCCCTCGCTGCTGGGGCGGGCGTCATCATCCGGCGCGGGTGGGGCACCCTGGTCCGCCGCGAGGACTACCGGTAACCGGGCCATCAGGCCAGCAGGCCGACGAGGCCGTCGATGAACTCCCACAGGCCGATCGCCCCCACGACGGCCACCAGCAAGGTGTGCCCGTTCCGGTCCAGCCAGCCGTTCACGGCGTGCAGTCTCGGCACCGTCCAGTCCGGTGCCAGCAGGAACAACAGCACCGGCACCTCGACCGTGATCAGGACGATGGCGACCACGATGATCACCCAGACGGCCGTCGCCGCATCGCTCATCTCGGTGGTGCCGACCACCTGCAGCGCCGACAGATAGGTCGGCGACGGCAGGTAGAGCGCCACGCCCACGACGAAGATCGCGAAGAGCCCGCCCTCGCTGGCGGCACGCGACACCCGGGACGGGCCGCTATGCGGTTTGGGCCGCCGCCGGGCCAGAAACACGGCTGCCGCCATGAACACCACGCCGATCACCAGCCGCACCACGTACTGGTCCGACCGCTGACTGCCCTGGCCCACCCCGGCGTCGTGGAGGACGAACACGACCACGAAGCCAACGGCCAGGGTGCAGGCCAGGGCGCCGATCAGGAACACGCCCACCCTGGGCCGGGGCCGTGGTGTCTCAGCCAGCAGCAGGATCGCCGCCAGGCCGAGCGGGTACAGGCTCGAAATCAGCGCCAGCGGGATGGCCTGGACCGGCATTGCTCCTCCTGCATGATCATGCAGAACGGATTATCCGGCCTAGGCGGCGACGCCGCCAGGGGCCGTCACAGGTCGGCGCCCGCGGGGTGGCCCGGATCACCCGGGTCGCTGTACGCGCCGGACGGCACCGGCATGTCGTCAATGGTGAACGTGCGCTCGCGGCGCAGGTCGCGGGTGAAGGCGAACCACCAGCCCAGGATGGCGCCGAGGCGGTTGCGGTAACCGGTGAGGAAGCCGATGTGGATGAACAGCCAGACCCACCAGCCGAGGAAGCCGCCGAAGTTCAGCCCGAAGGCGGAGACGACGGCGCGCCCGCGCGAGATATAGGCGGCCGAGCCCAGGTCGTAGTAGCGGAACGGCTTGTCGTAGGACTCGCCGCGGGCCAGGTGGCGGATCCGGCGGGCCGCGTACAGCCCGCCCTGCATGGCTACCTCGGCGACCCCGGGCAGCTTGCCCAGGCACATCAGGTCCCCGGCCACCATGATCTCGGGGTGGCCGGGCAGGGACAGGTCCTGGCCGCAGATCAGCCGGCCGGCGCGGTCGGTCTCCGCGCCGGTGGCCTTGGCCACCGCCTCGGCCAGCGGCGGCGCCGCGACGCCCGCGGTCCACAAGATGGTGCCCACCTCGTGCCGGGTGACGTTCCCGTCCTTGTCTTTGACCTGGATGCTGCGCAGGTCGGCTTCGGTGACGATCGAGTCCATGTGCAGCTCGACACCGAGTTTCTTCAGGTCGCGGGCGGCCAGCGTTGACAGTTTTGGGCCGAACGATGCGAGCGGTGCGCTGACGCCGTCGAACAGCAGGACCCGGGCGTCCCCGGGCTTGATGTGCCGGTACTCGTCGCGCAGCGTCTTGGTGGCGACCTCGCGGATCTGCCCGGCCAGCTCCACCCCGGTCGGCCCGGCCCCCACCAGGGCGAAGGTCAGCCAGCGCTTTCGCTCGGCCGGGTCGGTGGCGGACTCGGCCAGCTCGAACGCGCCGAACACCCGCCGCCGGATCCTCATCGCGTCCTCGATCGACTTCATCCCGGGCGCGAACTCCGCGTACTCGTCATGCCCGAAATAAGACTGCCGGACCCCGGCGGCCAAGATCAGGTAGTCGTAGCCGAACTCGATCTCCTCGCCCAGCGGGCGGCGCGCCATCACCTTCCTGGCGGCCGGATCGATGCTGGTCACCTGGGCCAGCTGGAACTCCACGTTGCTGTTCTTGGCCAGCAGCTCCCGCAGCGGAGCCGCGATCTTCCCCTCCGACAGGATCCCGGTCGCGCACTGGTAGAGCAGCGGCTGGAACAGGTGGTGCTCGGCCCGGTCGATAAGGGTCACCTGCAGCGGCGCCTTCAGCCGCCGGGCGGCGAACAGGCCGGCGAATCCGCCGCCGATGATCACCACCCGGGAGCCGGGTGTTGCGGCCATGGGTCGCCCCGATCTTTTCGTTCTGTATGGTCTTCGGGTTGGTCAGCCCTTGGGGTCGTGCCAGGTGTCCCGGTCGGGCAGGAGCCGGTCCGCCTCCTTGGGGCCCCAGGTGCCCTTGGCGTAGGGGTGGACCGGCACGGCGTTGCCGAGCACCGAGTCCACGATCTGCCAGGCGGCCTCGACCGTGTCCTGCCGGGCGAACAGCCAGCGCTCCCCCTCCAGCGCGGCGCCGATCAGCCGGTCGTAGGGTCGCTGGTCGCTGCCGGGGTGCTGGGCGAACGTCAGCTCCTGCGTCTGCGGCTCCCAGCCGACACCCGGCTTCTTGCCCGCGAGGGTGAGGGTGACCGCGGTCTCCGGCCACACCCGGAACCGCAGCTGGTTCCGGTGCGGCAGCGGGGCGAGGCCGAAGATGTCGCGGGGCGGGTGCTTGAACCGGACGGCGACCTCGGTGGCGGTCACCGCCATGCACTTGCCGGCCCGGATCACGATGGGCACGCCCGCCCACCGCCAGGAGTCGGACTCCAGCCGGATAGCGGCAAAGGTTTCCACGGTCGAGCGGGGGTCGACCCCCTTCACGTCGCGGTAGCCCTCGTACTGGCCGCGCACTATGCGCTCGGGGGTCAGGGGGGTGAGCGAGGCCACCAGCCGCGCCTTGGAGTCCCGCCAGTTGGTCAGGCCCTCGCCCTCCGGCGGGTCGGACATGATCGTGGCCAGCACCTGCAGCATGTGGTTCTGCACCACGTCGCGGATGGCGCCGGTGCGGTCGTAGAACGAGCCGCGGTCGGAGACGTCGAACGCCTCGGCCATGGTGATCTGGATGCTCTCCACATGGGTCCGGTTGAGCAGCGGCTCGATCACCGCGTTGGCGAACCGGCCGAACAGCACGTTCTCCACCGGCTCGAACGCCAGCCAGTCGTCCACCCGGAAGATGGCCTCCTCCGGGAAGTACTGGTGCATGGTCTCGTTCAGCTTGCGCGAGCTGGCCAGGTCCTCGCCGAACGGCTTTTCCACCATCACCCGGGCGCCGCCGGCCCGGCCGGCGGTGGCGATGCCCTGCGCGATCCGCCCGAACAGGAAGGCCGGCACCTCGAAGTAGAACAGGAGTTCCTGGCCGGGGCCGGCCGTCTGCGACATCGCCTGGTAGGTGGCGTCGTCGCCGAGGTCGCCGTCGACGTAGCGCAGCAGGCTCAGCATCTTGGTGGCCGCCGGGCTAGATGGATCCATGTTGTTGAGCTTCAGCGATGCCGCGGCGTAGTCGCGGAACTGCTCCAGGCCCCAGCCGCTCTTGGCCACCCCGACCACCGGGAAGTCGAGCACCCCGCGCTCGACCAGACCGACCAGCGCCGGGAAGGTTTCCAGCTTGGCCAGATCGCCGGTCGCCCCGAAGATCACCAGTGCGTCGACGCGGTTTCCTGCCATGCCTGCTCCTCCTGAGTGCTTGTCCCTCTATTCCATCCCGGCCCGGGCCGGGTGGCATCGCCTGATTTGGGTGAATTTCCGTGCCGCTGCCAGCTCACGTCTTCTCCGGCACGCTGGGCGGCTCCGACGCCGCGTCCGGCTCCGGCTGGGCGTGGACCGGCGGCTGGGTGCCGGGCAGCCGCGGCGCGGCGAAATCGGAGCTGCTGATCCGCTTCCGGAACACGTAGTAGTTCCAGGCCGTGTAGGCCAGCACCACCGGCAGGAAGACGATCGCCACGATGGACATCAGCTTGAGGGTGTAGGACGGCGACGCGGTGTTGGCGATGGTGAGGTTGTAGGCCGCATTGGTGCTGGAGATCATGACGTTGGGGTAGAGGTCGGTGAACAGCGTCAGCATGGCCAGCGCGATGGTGAGGGTGGTGCAGGTGAAGGCCCAGCCGTGGTGCCGGTCGGCGGCCAGCCAGGCGGCGGCGATGACGGCCAGCACGATGCCGATCTCGACCGGGTTGGGCCAAAAACCCTTGCCCGCCACGATGTGGGTCCAGACCGCCCAGCCGATGACAATCAGCGCGACGGCGGGCCCGGACCGGGCGCCGATCCGGGCCGCCCGGTCGGCGACCTCGCCGGTGGTCTTGAGCGTGAGGAAGGTGGCGCCGTGCAGGATGCAGATCGCCACCAAGGTGATGCCGGTGTAGACGCCGTAGGGCTGGAACAGGTCCCAGAACGAGCCCGTGTAGTTCTGGCTCTTGTCGATCGGCAGCCCGGTCAGCAGGTCACCCAGGGCAATGCCGGTCAGCAGCGGGACGAGCAGGCTCCCGCCGGACAGCAGGGCGTCCCACAGCCGTCGCCACCGTGCGCTGTCGCGTTTGCCGCGGAACTCGAAGGAGGTGCCGCGGGCCATCAGGGCGGCCAGCAGCAGCACGAGCGCCAGGTACAGGGCGGAGAACCAGGTGGCGTACCAGCCGGGGAAGGCGGCGAAGATGGCGGCGCCGGCCACGACCAGCCAGACCTCGTTGCCATCCCACAGCGGCCCGATCGTGTTGATCACCGCGCGCCGCCCGGCCTCGTCGCGGCCGGTGACCGAATGCAGCATGCCGACGCCCAGGTCGAACCCCTCCAGCACGAAAAAGACGGTCCACAGCACGGCGATCAGGATGAACCAGAACTGGGCGAGCGTCATCGGGGGTCACCTCCTGGATCGGTCAGTAGAGCATCGACGGCACGCGGGTATCCGGTTCGCCGGCCTTCCCCACGGACGGGTCCGGTTCGGGTTCGCGGCGCGAGTACCGGAGCATGAACACCAGGAACAGCGCCGCCAGGCAGACGTAGAGCGCGATGAAGCTGACCACGCTGATGACCAGGTAGGTGAAGCTGCTCGACGGGGAGATCCCGTTCTTGGTGAGCATGAGGCCCTGCACGATCCACGGCTGGCGGCCGCTTTCGGTGAGGAACCAGCCCGCGGTGTTCATCAGGAACGGTGTGATGACGGCCCAGGTGGCGGCGAACAGGAACAGCCGGGAGGTCGCGAGCTTCTTGCGCCGCAGCAGCCACACCCCCCACAGCGAGAACACCCAGACCAGCCCGCCGAGATAGGCCATCACCCGCATGCCCCAGTACTGGATGAACACGTTCGGCACGTAGTCGCCGGGCCCGTACTTGGCGGCGTACTGGTTTTGCAGCGGGGTCATCCCGACGACCTTGCCGTTCCAGGTGTTGGTGGCCAGCAGCGACAGCAGGTGGGGAACCTGGATGATCTGGACCGGGGTGTGGTCGTTGTTGCCGCCGCCGATCTGGAACAGCGAGAACGAGCACGGCTGGCAGGTGGTCCACTGCGCCTCGGACGCGGCGATCTTCATCGGCTGATAGGTGCCCTCCACCACGCCGAGCATGTCGCCCACGAACAGGGTCAGGGTGATCGCCGGGACCAGCACGATCAGCGACAGCCGCAGCGAGTGGCCGAAGATCTCCGGGTCTTTGCCCTTGCGCAGCTGCCACGCCGACACCGCCAGCATGACCAGCGTGCCGGTGGTGACCGACGCCAGGACGACCTTGCCGTACCCCCACAGGAACACCGGGTTGGTGAACACCGCGACGATGTTGTCCAGCTGCGGCTTGCCGCCCACCATCTTGTAGCCGACCGGGTGCTGCATCCAGGAGTTGGCCGCCAGGATGAACGCCGCCGACAGCATGCTGCCCGCCGCCACCAGCCAGATGCAGGCCAGGTGCACCCGGCGCGACAGCTTGTCCCACCCGAAGACCCACAAGCCGAGGAACGTCGATTCCAGGAAGAACGCCGCCAGGCCCTCCATCGCCAGCGGGGGGCCGAAGACGTTGCCGACCAGCCGCGAGTAGGCGCCCCAGTTCATCCCGAACTCGAACTCCTGCACCAGCCCGGTCACCACGCCCACCGCCACGCTGATCAGCAGCAGCGTGCCGAAGAACCGGGTCAGCCGCAGCAGCTGCGGGTTCTGGTTCCGGTACCACCACGTCTGCAGCAGCGCGGTCAGGAACGCCAGCCCGATCGTCACCGGGACAAAGAAGAAATGATTCACCGACGTCCACGCGAACTGGAATCGCGCCAGGTCGACAGTGGTCATCTGTGGTTCCCCGTCCTGGTCTACGGATCAGCGCGGCGGGCATCACTGGTCGCCGATGGCGGGCTGCCCGGCGCCGTGGGCTCTTCCCCGTCCGCCATGGCACCGTCCTCATCTCTCCCTGTGCTGGCCACTCTCGCCGGGCGGCCTTCCGGGGGCATCACCCCGACCGGGTGATAGCCATTCCCGGGCCGGGACGGCGCTCACCCCGAATCGTCTTTACCAGCTTTTACCAATTCCCGGACGGCAAATTTCACCCTTTCCAGGGGATGCCGCAGCCCTCGCCGGTACCGATGGTGGGACTGTGAACGAGCATTATGACGTCATCATCATCGGGTCCGGGGCCGGGGGAGGGACGCTCGCGCACACCCTCGCCGGATCCGGCAAGAACATCCTGCTGCTGGAGCGCGGGGACTTCCTCGCCCGGGAGACGGACAACTGGGATCCGCGCCCGGTGTTCGTGGACGGGAAGTACATCTCCAAGGACACCTGGTACGACGGCGACGGCAAGCCGTTCCAGCCGCAGGTCCACTACTTCGTAGGCGGGGCCACGAAGCTGTACGGCGCGGCCCTGTACCGGCTGCGCCCCCAGGACTTCGGCGAGATCAAGCACGTCGACGGGATCTCCCCGGCCTGGCCGCTGGACTACCGCGACTTCGAGCCCTGGTACTCCAAGGCCGAGCACATGTACCAGGTGCACGGCAACGGCGGTGAGGATCCGACCGAGGGCCACCGCAGCGAGCCGTACCCGTGGCCCGCGGTCTCGCATGAGCCGCGGATCCAGCAGATCCACGATGACCTGGCCAAGGGCGGTTACCACCCGTTCCACGCCCCATGCGGGATCTTGCTGAACGAGGCCGACCGGCCGCGCAGCACCTGCATCCGCTGCACCTGGTGCGACGGCTATCCGTGCCTGGTGCACGCCAAGTCCGACGCTGACGTGATCGCGGTCCGCCCGCTGCTCGGCGCCGGCAACGTCACCCTGGTCACCGGCGCCGAGGTGACCAGGCTGGAAACCGACCCCTCGGGCCGGGCGGTGACCGGGGTGGTGGTGTCGCGCGCCGGCGAACGGGAGGTCTACGCCGGCGACATCGTGGCCGTGTGCGCCGGGGCGGCCAACAGCGCCAAGATCTTGCTCAACTCGGCCGATGACAAGCATCCCCAGGGCCTGGCGAACGGGTCGGACCAGGTGGGCCGCAACTACATGTTCCACAACTGCAAGGCGGTCGTGGCCATGTGCAAGGAGCCCAACGACACGGTCTTCCAGAAGACGCTGGGGATCAACGACTTCTACTCCGCCACTAAGGACTACGCGTGGCCGATGGGCAACATCCAGATGATCGGCAAGTCCAACGCGGAGGCCATGCGCGGCGAGAAGCCCAAGGTCACCAAGCTCTCCCCCGAGTGGACCCTGTCCGACGTGGCCAAGCACGCGGTGGACTTCTGGCTCACCACCGAGGACCTGCCCACGCCGGAGAACCGGGTCACGACCGATGCCGACGGCAACGTCCACCTGGCGTACGAGATGACCAACGACGACGAGGCCTTCCGCCTGTACGGCGAGCTGAGGAAGATCTTGAACCACACCGGGATGGCCGAGCATCACGTGCTGCGCAAGAACTTCTACATGGACATGGACATCCCGGTGGCGGGCTGCGCGCACCAGGCCGGGACCTGCCGGTTCGGCACCGACCCCGCCACCTCGGTGCTCGACACCGACTGCAAGGCCCACGAGCTCGACAACCTGTACGTCGTGGACACCAGCTTCTTCCCGAGCATCGGCGCGGTGAACCCGGCCCTCACCGCGATGGCGAACGCCCTCCGGGTCGGCGAGCACCTGCAGGAGCGGCTGGCCTAGCGGCGACATAGCCCGTACGGGTCGAGATAGCCCCGTACGGGTGAGGCCCGGCGGCCGACGGGAGGCGATGCTGGGAGCATGAGGCGAATCACGGCAATCAGGCCTCCCCGGTGGCAGGCCGTCGCGGCCGCCGCCGGGGCCGTGCTTCTCGCGACGGCCTGCGGGTCAAGCGGCACCCCGGCCGGCGGGAGCAGCCCGTCCACCACCTCGGCCGCTCCGTCATCGGCCGCGCCCAGCCCGACCTCGGCGGTGTGCCAGGACGCGGCCGCCCTGCGCGCCTCGATCGACGCCCTCACCCACGTCCAGGTGGGGTCGGGGATGGGAGACGAGGTCAAGTCGGACCTGGCGGACGTCAAGGCGAAGCTGAACACGCTCACCACCCAAGCGAACGGCCAGTGGCAGTCCCAGACCAGTGCCCTGTCGGCCTCGCTCGACAAGCTCCAGACCGCGGTATCGAAGCTGACCTCAAACCCCGGCGCCAGCACGGTGTCCGCGACGGTGAGCGCGCTGCGCGACGTTGCCGCCGCGGCGGGCAGCCTGTTCACCGCGATAGGCACGAGGTGCCCATCCGAATCCGCTTCCGCCTCAGCCGGCATGTAGCCGCAGCCCGAAGGAGACAGTCATGGAGCGCTACCCGAACATCAGTGATCACGGGCTCATCGGCGACCTGCAGACGGCGGCGCTGGTGGCCACGGACGGGACGGTGGACTGGTTCTGCTGCCCCCGGTACGACTCGCCGAGCGTGTTCGCGTCGCTGCTCGACGCCGACAAGGGTGGCTACTTCCGGATCGCGCCCGACCACGACGGCTGCGTCACCCGCCAGCTGTACTTTCCCGACACCGCGATCCTGATCACCCGGTTCATGACCCCGGATGGGGTCGGCGAGGTCACCGACTTCATGCCGATCGCCGGGGACAGGCCCACCGACCGGCACCGGCTGGTGCGGCTGATGCGGGTGGTCCGCGGGTCGATGCGGTTCGTGATGGACGTCAAGCCGCGGTTCGACTACGGCCGGATGCCGCACAAGCTGGAGGTCAGCGACGAGGGCGCGGTGTTCCACGCGGACGGCCTGCAGCTGACGCTGCATTCGGTGGGGCCGCGCGGCGCCAGCCCGGAGGAGCTGGGAGTCACCGTCGAGCGCGACGGCGAGGATCTGCGCCTCCTGCGGACCCTGCGGGAGGGCGAGAGCACCGGGGTGGTGCTCGAGACGATGGGCGGCAAGCCCCGGCGGATCCCGACCGGGGAGCTGGACCGGCTGGCCCGGGACACCTCGCGGTTCTGGCGCGACTGGGTCGGCCACTCCACCTATACCGGCCGCTGGCGGGAGATCGTGGCCCGCTCGGCCATGACGCTCAAGCTGATGACCTACGCGCCGTCGGGCGCGCTGGTCGCGGCGCCCACCGCCGGGCTGCCCGAGCAGACCGGGGGCGAGCGGAACTGGGACTACCGCTACACCTGGATCAGGGACGCCTCGTTCTCGGTCTACGCCCTGCTGGGGCTCGGGTACCAGGAGGAGGCCGCCGCGTTCGGCGTGTGGGTCAGGAACCGGATACTGGAGCACAGGTCCGAGCACGGCCGCCCGCTGAAGATCATGTACCGGGTGGACGGGACCTCCGACCTCGTCGAGGAGTCGCTGGACCACTTCGAGGGCTGGCGCGGCTCGCGCCCGGTCCGGATCGGCAACGGCGCCGCCGACCAGCTTCAGCTCGACATCTACGGCGAGGCGATGGACGCCTTCTACCACGCCGACAGCCAGGGCCTGCAGGCAGGGAATATGGGCTGGGGCGCGATCACCGACATGATCGAGTGGGTCTGCGAGCACTGGGATCAGCCGGACGAGGGGATCTGGGAGACCCGCGGCGGGCAGCAGGACTTCACCTACGGGCGGTTCCAGTGCTGGGTCGCGCTGGACCGCGGGATCCGGCTCGCCCAGGAGCGCGGCCGCCCCGCCGACATCGTGCGGTGGCGGGACGAGCGGAACCGTATCTATGAGCAGATCTACGAGCGGGGGTGGAACCCCAAGCGCAAGGCCTTCGTCCAGCACTACCGCACGGACGTGCTCGACTCGTCGCTGCTGCTGATGCCGCTGATGGGGTTCGTGGCCCCGCAGGATCCGCAGTGGCTGCAGACCCTGGACGCCATGGACTCCGAGCTCGTGTCCGACAGCCTGGTCTACCGCTACAACCCCAGCGCCTCGCCGGACGGGCTGGCCGGCGGCGAGGGCACGTTCTCGCTATGCACCTTCTGGTACGTGGACGCCCTGGCGCGGGCGGGCCGGCTGGACGAGGCCCAGCTGGTGTTCGAGAAGATGCACACCTACGCCAACCACCTGGGCCTGTACTCGGAGGAGATCGGCCTGACCGGTGAGCAGCTGGGTAACTTCCCGCAGGCGTTCAGCCATCTCTCCCTGATCAACGCCGCCATCAACCTCGACTACCAGCTCGACCACGGGGCCGGCGATGTCGGGGCGGTGCTCGCCAGAGCCCGCCGCAGATAACCTGCCCGGGCCGGATCACCGGCACCGGGGGCGGCCCGGGCGATGCCGGCGCTGCCTGTTTCCCCGCTCCCGCCGCCGGGGGATGATGATCAGATCGTCGCCGCCGTGTGCGGTCGGGCAGCAGGGAGGTCGCCATGGCTGACACCGTCCAGCCGACCGATGAGGAACGTGCCGCGGCACGTCATTACCTGCTCCGGTTCGAGGTGGATGCGCTCAGGTCGCGGCCGCTATGGATCCGGCTGATCATCGAGGTTCCTGGGCACGTTCATCCTGGTGATGGTGGCCGCGGGGGCGGGCGTGATCAACCATTACGCGGGCGGGAACCCCATCAGCCGGACGGCGGCGGTGATCGCGCCCGGGGCGGCGGTGATGGCCATGATCTACGCCTGGGGCCCGCTGTCGGGGTTGCACATCAACCCGGCGGTGACCTTCGCCTTCACCGCCCGTGGCGTGTTCCCAACGAAATGGGTGGTGCCGTACTGGGTGGTGCAGCTCGGCGGGGCCATCTGTGCCGGGCTGTTCCTGCAGTGGATGTTCGGCGACGTGGCCGCGGGCGGGAACTACCCGATCGCCACGCCCGGCGGCGAGTGGAAGTCACTGGTGATGGAGGCCCTGCTGACCACGATCCTGGTGTCCATCATCCTCAACACCGCGACCGGGCACCGGTCCATCGGCCACAACGCCGCCCTCGCGGTCGGCTCGACCGTGGCCCTGCTCGGCCTGTTCGCCAGCCCGATCAGCGGCGCCTCGATGAACCCGGCCCGCTCACTCGGGCCCGACATCGTGGCCAACGACTACACCGGCTGGTGGGTGTACGTCCTCGGCCCGGTCATCGGCGCCTGCCTCGCCGTGATCATCATCGGCATGGTCCGCGGGCGGCCCGGCCGATCGGAGCAGGCGGCCGCCGAGGGCGGCGAACTGCCGGAAACCGAGCCGGGCTGACCGGCCTGACCCGGCCCGCGCGGCGGCACCTGGCCGGGCCGGGCCGGTGGTGGCCGGCCCGGGGGCCGGGCTGCCATAGACTTGGCCGCCGTAGCCGCCCGAGGCCGCGTTGGCCCCCATGTTCTGCGCTGACACGACCATGGCGGGCAGAACGCGGGCGACCAGGGAGTGACGCCGCCGTGAAGACCGATGTCGAGGAGCTCAGCCCGACCCGGGTCAAGCTGACCATCGAGGTACCGTTCTCCGAGCTCAAGGCCAGCCTCGACAAGGCCTACCGGGAGGTCAGCAAACAGGTCAGGATCCCCGGCTTCCGGCCCGGGCATGTGCCGCCGCGGGTCATCGACCAGCGGCTCGGCCGCGGCGTGGTGCTGGAGCAGGCGGTCAACGACGCCGTACCGCAGCTGTACGGCAAGGCGCTGGAGGACAACGACGTCCGCGCGCTCGGCCAGCCCGACCTGGAGATCACCCAGCTGGACGACGGGCAGCAGCTCGCCTTCACTGCCGAGGTCGACATCCAGCCGAAGTTCGAGCTCCCCGACATCGACGGCCTGCCGGTGACGGTGGACAACGCGACCGTCACTCCCGACGAGGTGGAGGAGTACATCGCCGGCCTGCGGGAGCGCTTCGCTTCGCTGCGGGGGGTGGACCGCCCGGCTGAGGCCGGCGACTACGTGTCCATCGACCTGTCCGCCTCGGTGGACGACCGGCCGGTCGAGGACGCGCAGGCGAGCGGGATCTCCTACGAGGTCGGCAGCGGCTCCGTGCTGGACGGCCTGGACGAGGCGCTGACCGGGATGTCGGCCGGCGACGCCAGCACCTTCACGGCCGAGCTGGCGGGCGGGGCACACGCCGGGGAGCAGGCCGAGGTCGCGGTGACGGTGCACAGCGTCAAGGTCAAGGATCTGCCCGAGCTGGACGACGAGTTTGCGCAGTCGGCGAGCGAGTACGACACGCTGGGCGAGTTCCGGGCCGGGACCCGCACGCGGCTGGAATCGGTCAAGCGCATGCAGCAGGCGGCCCAGGCCCGGGACCGGGCGCTCGAGGTGCTGCTGGACCGGCTCGACATCCCGCTGCCGGAGCGGCTTGTCGCCTCCGAGACCGAACGGCGCGAGCACTCACTCGACGAGCAGCTGGAGCGGGCCGGCGTCACCAGGGAGTCCTACCTGGCCTCACGTGAGCTCTCCGAGGCCGACCTGTCCGCCGAGATCGCCGCCGACGCCCGCCGCTACGTCAAGTCCGGATTCGTCCTCGACCAGATCGCCCGCACCGAAGAGCTGGGGATCGAGCAGGAGGACCTGAACGCCTACCTCGTGGAGCAGGCCTACCGCCTCGGCGTGCCCGCCGACCGGCTGGCCAAGGAGATCGTGGACCGGGGTCAGCTCGGCGTGGCGGTCACCGAGGTGCTCCGGGCCAAGGCGCTCGACCTGCTGGCCGAGCGGGCGGCGGTCACCGACGAGGCCGGAAACTCCGTCGACGTCAAGGCGATCACGGCCGAGGCGAAGGGCGAGGCGGAGGCCGGGGCTGACGCGGAGGCCGGGGCTGACGCGGAAGCTGGAGAGGGCGCGGAGGCCGTGAGCGAGGCCGGGCCGGCGGACGCGGGGGCCGAGGACGACGCGGACGGCGGGGCCGAAGCCGCGGAGGACGAGCCGGCCCCGGCCGAGCCGGCCAAAGCTCGCAGGAGGGCCAAGGCGGCCAAGTAGGGGCGGCCGGCCTGCGCCGAAAGCGAACAGGGCGCGATGGCGGACTACCCGGGCGCAGCCCCGCGTTAGGGTCACATCAACGGCACAAGTGGTCAACGGCACGTGGCCAGACGGCACCGTGATCTGAACGTCACGCTGGCCGGACGGCACAGTGATTCCGGATGGCACAGTGAATTCAAGCGAGGAGAGCACCGTGAGTGACGCGGCGCAGCGCCGAGAGGCGGACCAGCAGGCGATCGTGGGCAGCTCCCCGTTGCTCCAGGCAACGCGCGTCGTCGCGCGTACCGCGGAGGCGCCGGTGATGCCCCTGGGCGACACGCTCTTCCAGCGCCTGCTCCGGCACCGGATCGTTTTCCTCGGCCAGCAGGTGGACGACGACATCGCCAACCGGATCTGCGCCGAGATCGTGCTGCTCGCCGCCGAGGACGCCAAGCGCGACATCAGCCTGTACATCAACTCGCCCGGCGGTTCGGTCAGCGCCGGGCTGGCCATCTACGACGTGATGCAGTACGTGCCGAACGACATCGCCACCTACGCTATGGGCATGGCCGCATCCATGGGCCAGTTCCTGCTCTGCGCCGGCACCCGCGGCAAGCGGTACGCCCTGCCCCACGCCCAGGTCCTGATGCACCAGCCCTCGGGCGGGATCGGCGGGACGGCCACCGACATCAGGATCCAGGCGGAGCAGATGCTCTACATCAAGCGGACCCTGGCCGAGCGGATCGCCTTCCACACCGGGCAGACCGTCGAGCAGATCGAGACCGACTCCGACCGCGACCGCTGGTTCACCGCGGACGAGGCCAAGGACTACGGCTTCGTCGACGAGGTGGTCCGCGACGCGGCCCAGGTCCTGACGGCAGGGCCAGTCTCCTGACCTTTGACCCGGAAGCAGAGGAACGCACCGTGAGCACAACCAACCGGCCGCTGGCCCAGGCCCCCCGCCACGCCGAACTCGTTGCCACCCGGCCGCAGCCGGCGCAGGCCCGTTACGTCCTGCCGTCGTTCGTGGAGCGCACGTCGTACGGGATCAAGGAGATGAACCCGTACAACAAGCTCTTCGAGGAGCGGATCATCTTCCTCGGCGTGCAGATCGACGACGCCTCCGCCAATGACGTCATCGCGCAGCTCATCGCGCTGGAGTCGATGGACCCCGACCGCGACATCACCATGTACATCAACTCGCCGGGCGGGTCGGTCACCTCGATGATGGCGATCTACGACACGATGCAGTTCGTCCAGCCGGAGATCGCGACCGTCTGCATCGGCCAGGCCGCCTCGGCGGCGGCGGTGCTGCTGGCCGCCGGCACCAAGGAAAAGCGGATGGCGCTGCCGAACGCACGCATCCTGCTTCACCAGCCCGCCACCGAGGGCGGCTACGGCCAGTCGAGCGACCTGGAGATCCAGGCCCGCGAGATCCTGCGGATGCGGACCGCGATGGAGCGCATCATCGCCACACACAGCGGCCGGGCCGAGGAGCAGGTGCGGCGGGACGTCGAGCGGGACAAGTACTTCTCGGCGGAGGAAGCGAAGGATTACGGCATCGTGGACGAGGTTCTGACGAGCCTCAAGCGCCGGGCCGAGGTAGGGTCGTCCTGAAGGAAGCGGAGGGATCCGGCCCACGCCGGTGACCGCCGCGCCGGTGGAAACTGACCTCGCGCCCGGGAGGCGTGGGCGGTACCTTCGGTAACTGACAAGGCTAGACCGGCGGGGCCCTGCTGGCCCATGATGGCAGGACCGCCGACAGTAGCCGGGCCGTTGCGGCGGCCGGGGTAAAGGAGTCAGCTGGTGGCACGTATCGGGGACGGTGGTGACCTCCTCAAGTGCTCGTTCTGCGGAAAGAGCCAGAAGCAGGTCAAGAAGCTCATCGCTGGCCCCGGCGTGTACATCTGCGACGAATGCATCGATCTCTGCAACGAGATCATCGAAGAGGAACTGGCCGAGCCCACCGAGCTCAGGTGGGACAGCCTGCCCAAGCCGCGCGAGATCTACGAGTTCCTCGACGCCTACGTGATCGGCCAGGAGAAGGCCAAGAAGGCCCTGTCGGTCGCGGTCTACAACCACTACAAGCGGGTGCAGTCGGGCGGCGACATCCGGCCCGGCGAGGACGGGGTCGAACTCGCGAAGTCCAACATTCTGCTGCTCGGCCCCACCGGGTCCGGCAAGACGCTGCTCGCCCAGACCCTGGCCCGCCTGCTCAACGTGCCGTTCGCCATCGCCGACGCCACCGCCCTGACCGAGGCCGGTTACGTCGGCGAGGACGTCGAGAACATCCTGCTCAAGCTCATCCAGGCCTCCGAGTACGACGTCAAGAAGGCCGAGACCGGCATCATCTACATCGACGAGATCGACAAGATCGCCCGCAAGAGCGAGAACCCGTCGATCACCCGGGACGTCTCCGGTGAGGGCGTGCAGCAGGCGCTGCTGAAGATCCTCGAGGGGACGACCGCGTCGGTGCCCCCGCAGGGCGGGCGCAAGCACCCGCACCAGGAGTTCATCCAGATCGACACCACCAACGTGCTGTTCATCTGTGGCGGGTCGTTCTCCGGCCTGGAGAAGATCATCGAGCAGCGCGTCGGCAAGAGCGGGATGGGCTTCGGGGCGAAGCTGCGGGTCCGCAGCGACCGGCCCGCGGCCGACGCGTTCGCCGAGGTGATGCCCGAGGACCTGCTCAAGTTCGGCATGATCCCCGAGTTCGTCGGCCGCCTGCCCGTCATCACCAGCGTGCACAACCTCGACCGCGAGGCGCTCATCCTCATCCTCACCGAGCCGAGGAACGCGCTGGTCAAGCAGTACCGGCGGCTGTTCGAGCTGGACGGGGTGGACCTGGAGTTCACCCCCGACTCACTCGAGGCCGTCGCCGACCAGGCCATCCTGCGCGGCACCGGCGCCCGCGGCCTGCGGGCCATCCTGGAGGAAGTCCTGCTCTCGGTGATGTACGAGGTGCCCAGCCGCAAGGACGTGGAGCGGGTCGTCATCACCGGCCCGGTCGTGCTCGAGCACGTCAACCCCACCATCGTCCCGCGCAGCACGCGCTCCCGCACCCCCCGCGAAAAGTCGGCCTGACCGGCGTCCGGGCAGGCACCTCGCGGCGTTCTCGCGCCGGGCCATGCACCCACCCGGACACCGTGCAGTTACTGGACGGCCACCTCGGTAGGGACCACTAGACTCACCTGACGTGACCGCAGACCAGCGCATCCAGCTACCGCCCCAGTACTCGCCCGGCGACGTCGAGGGACGCCGTTATCAGGACTGGGTAGCGCGCGGGCTGTTCCACGCCGACGTCAGCGCGCCGGGGCCGGCCTACTGCATCGTGATCCCGCCGCCGAACGTGACCGGCTCCCTGCACATGGGCCACGCGCTCGACCACACGCTGATCGATGCGCTGATCCGGCGGCGCCGGATGCAGGGGTACGTCACGCTGTGGCTGCCCGGCATGGACCACGCGGGCATCGCCACCCAGAACGTGGTCGAGCGCGAACTGGCCAGCCAGGGCCTGTCCCGGCACGACCTGGGCCGGGAGGCTTTCGTCGAGCGCGTGTGGCAGTGGAAGGCCGAGTCCGGCGGCAAGATCCTCGGCCAGATGCGCCGGCTCGGCGACAGCGTCGACTGGTCGCGCGAGCGCTTCACCATGGACGAGGGCCTGTCCCGGGCGGTGCTCACCATCTTCAAGCGGCTGTACGACGACGGCCTCATCTACCGCGCGGAACGGATCATCAACTGGTGCCCCCGCTGCCTCACCGCGCTGTCCGACATCGAGGTGGAGCACGACGACGAGGACGGGGAGCTCACCTCCATCCGGTACGGCGACGGCCCGGACTCGGTGGTGGTCGCCACCACCCGGCCGGAGACCATGCTGGGCGACACCGCGGTCGCGGTCCACCCCGACGATCCCCGCTACGCCCACCTGGTCGGCCGGGAAGTCGAGCTGCCGCTGTCCGGCCGCCGCATCCCGGTGGTGGCCGACCCGCACGTCGACCCCGAGTTCGGCACCGGCGCGGTCAAGGTCACCCCGGCCCACGACCCCGACGACTTCGAGATCGGCCGCCGTCACGACCTGCCGAGCCTGTCCATCATGGACGAGCGCGGCGTGATCACCGTGCCCGGGCCGTTCGAGGGCCTGGACCGGTTCGAGGCCCGGCCGGCGGTGGTCGCCGCGCTGCGCGAGCAGGGCCGGATCGTCTCCGAGACCCGGCCCTACGTGCACGCGGTCGGGCACTGCAGCCGGTGCGGCACGATCGTCGAGCCGAGGCTGTCCCTGCAGTGGTTCGTCAAGGTCGAGCCGCTGGCCAAGGCGGCCGGCGACGCGGTCAGGGACGGCCGGGTCAAGATCCACCCGGCCGAGATGGCGGTCCGCTACTTCGACTGGGTCGACAACATGCACGACTGGTGCATCAGCCGCCAGCTGTGGTGGGGGCACCGGATCCCGGTCTGGTACGGCCCCGGCGGCGAGGTCCGCGTCGTCGGTCCCGGCGAGCAGCCCCCGGCGGGCGGGGACTGGCGGCAGGACCCCGACGTCCTTGACACCTGGTTCTCCTCCGCCCTGTGGCCGTTCTCCACCCTGGGCTGGCCCGACGACACCGAGGACCTGCGCCGCTTCTACCCGACGTCGGTCCTGGTCACCGGCTACGACATCCTGTTCTTCTGGGTCGCCCGGATGATGATGTTCGGCCTCTACGCGATGGGCGACCACGACCCGGCCGAGGCGGTGCCGTTCCGCCACGTTTTCCTGCACGGCCTGATCCGCGACGCCCACGGCCGCAAGATGTCCAAGTCGCGCGGCAACACCGTGGACCCGCTGGACTGGATCGACCGGTTCGGCGCCGACGCCACCCGGTTCACCCTGGCCCGCGGCGCCAGCCCCGGCGGCGACATCGCGATCGGCGAGGAATGGGTCACCGGCGCCCGTAACTTCTGCAACAAGCTCTGGAACGCCACCCGTTTCGCGCTGCTGAACGGCGCCACCGTCCCGGACGCCCTGCCCGCGGCAACGAGCCTGGCCACCGCGGACCGCTGGATCTTGTCCCGGCTGGCCGCGGTGACCGCCGAGGTGGACGAGCTGTATGAGCAGTTCGAGTTCGGCAAGATCTGCGAGGCGCTGTACCACTTCGCCTGGGACGAGGTCTGCGACTGGTACCTGGAGCTGGCCAAGGCCGCCCTGTCCGGGCCGGACGGGCAGGCCGGGCAGGTCACCCGCGAGGTGCTCGGCTACCTGTTCGACCGGCTGCTGCGGCTGCTCCACCCGGTGATCCCGTTCGTCACCGAGGAGCTGTGGACCGCCCTCACCGGCGGGCCCTCCGTCATGACCGCCGCCTGGCCCGGCGAACGGGCCGGTGAGGCGGCAGCACAGCCGGCCCGGGACATGGCGGCAGAGGCCGAGATCGGCTCGCTCATGGCGCTGGTGACCGAGGTGCGCCGGTTCCGTTCCGACCAGGGCCTGCGGCCGGGCCAGCCGGTCCCCGCCATGCTGGGCGGGATCGGCGGCACGCCGCTGGCCGCCCACGAGGGCGCCATCCGCTCGCTGCTGCGGCTGACCTCACCCGGCGACGGCTTCACCCCGACCGCGTCCCTGGACGCCGAGGGGGTCACGGTCGAGCTGGACACGGCGGCCACGATCGACGTCGCCGCCGAGCGGCGCCGGATGGAGAAGGATCTCGCCGCCGCCCGCAAGGACGCTGATCAGGCCGAGCGCAAGCTCGCTAACGACGCCTTCCTGGCCAAGGCGCCCGGCGAGGTGGTGGACGAGACCCGGCGCCGGTTGGAGGCCGCCCGGGCCGACATCGCCCGGATCTCGGGCCGCGTGGCCGCGCTGAGCCGGGGGGAGGCTTGACCGGCGGGGCCCCACGGCCCTCCGACCCCGCCCTGGCGCGGCGCAAGCGTGAGGTAGAGGCGGAGATTTTCGCCCGCCGTCCCGAGCACGCGGTCGAGCCCACCTTGGACCGGATCAGCGCGCTCGCCACGCTGCTCGGGGACCCGCAGCGCGCCTACCCGGTCATCCACGTCACCGGCACCAACGGCAAGACCTCCACCGCCCGCATGATCGAGACGCTGCTGCGGGCCCGTGGGCTGCGCACCGGCCTGTTCACCAGCCCGCACCTGAGCGACATCAGGGAGCGGATCGTCATCGACGGCCAGCCGCTGCCGCTGGAGGCGTTCCTGGCCTGCTACGACGACGTGGCCCCGTATGTGGCGCTGGTGGACGAGCGCGAGCCGGTGCGGCTGTCGTTCTTCGAGGTGCTCACCGCGATGGCGTTCGCCGCGTTCGCCGACGCGCCCGTGGACGTGGCGGTGGTCGAGGTCGGCCTGGGCGGAACCTGGGACGCGACCAACATCGCCGATGGCGCCGTCGCGGTGATCACGCCGATCTCCATCGACCACACCCGCTATCTGGGCAACACGATCGAGGAGATCGCGGGGGAGAAGGCGGGCATCATCAAGCCCGGCGCGGTCGCCGTCCTCGGCCAGCAGCCGGTCGCGGCCGCCGAGGTGCTGCTGCGCCGCGCCGCCGAGGTGGACGCGACCGTCGCCCGGGAGGGCCTCGAGTTCGGTGTGGTCCGGCGTGAGCTCGCCGTCGGCGGGCAGGCCCTGACGCTCCGCGGGCTGGCCGGGGAGTACGGCGACCTGCTGCTGCCGCTGTTCGGGGAGTACCAGGCGACGAATGCCGCCTGCGCGCTGGCCGCGGTCGAGGCGTTCGCCAGTGGCGGCCCCGGCGGTGAGCCACTCGGCGAGGATCTGGTGCAGGAGGCGTTCGCGATGATGACGTCGCCGGGGCGGCTGGAGGTGCTGCGGCGCAGCCCGGTCGTGATCGCCGACTCCGCGCACAACCCGGCCGGCATGGCGGCCAGCGTCGCGGCGGTGATCGAGGCGTTCTCCTTCCGCACGCTGATCGCGGTCCTCGCGATCAGCGAGGACAAGGACGTGCCGGCCGTCCTGGACCAACTGGAGCCGGCCGCCGACGGGCTGGTGGTGACGAGCAACCACTCGGACCGCTCGATGGACCCCGGCAAGCTGGCCGACCTCGCGGCGGGGGTGTTCGGGGCGGACCGGATCCGGGTGGCGTACCGGCTCGACGACGCGATCGAGTTGGCCGTGGGCATGGCCGACGAGGCGGCCACCGACGGCCTGGGCGGCTCCGGTGTGCTGGTGACCGGGTCGGTGGTGACGGCCGGGGACGCGCGGTCGCTGCTCGGCGCGGACGGCCGCGGGGGAGGAGCTGACCTGGGGTGAGGCGGCCCGGATGAGACGGCTCTGCGCCACCGTGCTGATCTTCGAAGCGATCGTGATCGGGCTCGCGATACCGGTGGCCATCACCATCGAGCATGAGTCGCACCTAGCGGCCGGGGTGGCGGGCGGGGTGCTGGCGGTCATCGCGGTGCTGCTGGCGGCGGTGGTCGGCCGGCCCGGGCAGCGGTGGGCGCTGGCCGCGGGCAGCCTGCTGCAGGTGGCCGTGATCGCGACCGGCGTGGTGGTGCCCGCGATGTTCGTGCTCGGCGCGATTTTCGCCGCCCTGTGGGCCGGCGCGATCTGGCTCGGGCTCCGGTACCGCGAGGCTCCCTGACCCTTAGCGGTTCCGTGGCCCGGTAAGGGCGTGCCGGTGTCGCTTCGCGGCCCCGCCGCACCGATAGGATGGCGCACGCACGAGTCACCGCTGATCATTCCGCGACAGCCAGCAGGGGGCTGGCCGCGAGGGGGAATTTACTTGACTGAGCGAACCCTGGTCCTGATCAAGCCGGATGGAGTGCGCCGCGGCCTGATCGGGGATGTCCTGGGCAGGATCGAGCGCAAGGGACTGCAGATCGTCGCGATGGATCTGCGCATCCTCGAACCGGCCACCGCCCAGACGCACTACGCGGAGCACTCCAGCAAGCCGTTCTTCGAATCCCTGGTCGAGTTCATCACTTCCGGGCCGCTGGTCGCCCTGGTCGCCGAGGGGCCGCGCGCCATCGAGGCGTTCCGCGGGCTGGCCGGCGCCACCGATCCGGTCCGCGCCACCCCGGGCACGATCCGGGGCGATCATGCGTTGGAAGTGCAGGAGAACATCGTGCACGGATCGGACTCGCCAGACTCAGCCGAGCGGGAAATCAAGATCTTCTTTCCCGACCTCGTTTAGGTGGCCCGGGCCTGGTCCATGAAGGACACAGGGCCGCGTTCGAACCGCGGTGGGCCGAAGCCGTGGCCCAATAGGACACCCAGCAGGACCCTTCCGGAAGGTTCTCGTTCCCCATGAGCAACGCGCTGGCTTTCCTGGGCCGTGACATGGCCGTCGATCTGGGCACCGCGAACACTCTGGTGTATGTGCGGGGGCGCGGGATCGTGCTCAACGAGCCGTCGGTCGTGGCCCTCAACACCAACACCGGCCAGATCGTGGCGGTCGGGGTGGAAGCCAAGCGGATGATCGGCCGGACGCCCGGGAACATCGTGGCGGTCCGGCCGCTCAAGGACGGGGTCATCGCGGACTTCGACGTGACCGAGCGCATGCTGCGCTATTTCATCCAGAAGGTGCACCGGCGGAGCCACCTGGCCAAGCCGCGGGTGGTGGTGGCGGTGCCGAGCGGCATCACCGGTGTGGAACAGAGCGCGGTGAAGGAGGCCGGGCACCAGGCGGGCGCGCGCCGGGTCTACATCATCGAGGAGCCCATGGCCGCGGCCATCGGGGCCGGCCTGCCGGTCAACGAGCCGACCGGCAACATGGTGGTGGACATCGGCGGCGGCACCACCGAGGTCGCCGTGATCTCGCTGGGCGGGATCGTGACGTCGGCGTCGATCAGGATCGGCGGGGACGAGCTCGACCAGGCCATCATTACCTTCGGCAAGAAGGAGTACTCGCTCATGCTGGGCGAGCGGACCGCCGAGGAGATCAAGATGGCGCTGGGGTCGGCCTACCCCTCGGCCGAAGAGCCGCACGCTGAGATCCGCGGCCGGGACCTGGTCAGCGGGCTGCCGAAGACGATCGTGATCTCGGCGGAGGAGATCCGCCGGGCCATCGAGGAGCCGCTCGCGCTCATCGTCGACGCGGTCAAGACGACGCTCGACAAGTGCCCGCCCGAGCTGGCCGGCGACGTGATGGACCGGGGGATCGCACTGACCGGCGGCGGCGCACTGCTGCGCGGGCTCGACGAGCGGCTGCGCGAGGAAACTGGGATGCCCATCCATATGGCCGACAGCCCGCTTGATTCCGTGGTGCTGGGTACCGGCAAATGCGTGGAGGATTTCGACACGCTGCGGCAGGTGCTGGTACCAGAGTCGAGGCGCTGACCACAGAGTCAGGCGGCCAGCCGCGGCAGCGGCATGGATGAGGAGGCCCGGTGCACGACAGTCGGCGGACCCGCCTGATTCTTGGCGTGCTGCTGGCCGCGGCCCTGGCACTGATCACGTTCGACTCGTGGAACGGGGCGGCCGGTGCGGGCCGCCCCGTCGCCGGCCTGCGCGGGGTCGGCGGGACGATCTTCGGCTCCGCCGAGAGCCTGGTGGGCGCGGTGACCCGGCCGGTGGCTGCGTTTTTCGGCAACGTCACCGGCGCGCCGGCCTCGCAGCAGCAGATCGCGGGGCTGCAGCGCCAGGTCATCCGGCTGCAGACGGAGCTGAGCCAGGCCCGGCTCAGCCAGGCCCAGGAGGCCCAGCTGCGGCGCCTGCTGGCCCTGTCCGGGCGGGGCGGTTACCGGGTCGTCGCCGCGAACGTGATCGCGGCCAGCCCCGGGTACAACAGCGCGGTCACCATCGACGCCGGCCGCGACGACGGCATCAAGCCGGACGAGACGGTGCTGAACGGGGCCGGCCTGGTCGGCACGGTCACCTCGGTGGCCGCACGCACGTCCACCGTGCTGCTCACCACGGACGCGTCGTCCACGGTCGGAGTGCGGCTGGCCGGCACCGGGCAGATCGGGGCGGTCACCGGGACCGGCCGGTCCCGGCCCGGTCCCGCGCTCCTGCGGCTGCAGGTCTTCGACGCGGGCGCCGTGCTCCAGACGGGCCAGCAGCTGGTCACCTTCGGCTCGGTCCACGGGCGGCCGTACGTGCCCGGCGTCCCGGTGGGAGTGATCACCCAGGTGCAGGCGAGCGCGACCTCGCTCACCAAGATCGCCCTGGTCCGGCCCTACGCCGATGACAGCGCCCTGGGTGTGGTGGGGGTCGTGATCGTCCCGCCCCGGACGAACCCGCGTGACTCGGTACTACCGCCCCGCCCGGCCACGCCGTCCGCCAGCGGGGGCGGCGGGCGTTCCAGCGGGTCTCCCAGCCCGGCGGCGACGGCAAGTGCCGGGGGCTGAGGTGCGGCGGTTCACGTTCGCCCTCGTAGCCATCCTGGCCGCCGTGGTGCTCCAGACGGCGCTGCTGGACCGGCTGCCCCTTCCGGGCGGATCGGCGCCCAACCTGGTCCTGGTGCTGGTGGTCACGCTCGCGCTGGCCAGCGGCCCGACGGAGGGCATGCTGATCGGATTCGGCGCCGGGCTGGCGCTGGATATCGCGCCGCCCGCCAGCAACCTGCTCGGGCTGAGCGCGCTGGTGTTCTGCGTGATCGGCTACGGCTGCGGGCGGCTGCGCGGCCCGCTGGAGCGTTCGGCCTGGCTGCCGCTGGCCGTGGTCGCGCTCGGCGCCGCCGCCGGCGAGACCCTGTATGCGCTGGCCGGCATGACATTTGGCGACCCGGACATCACCTGGCAGTCGGTGCGGCTGGTGCTGCCCGTCTCGGTGGCCTACGACATCCTGCTCTGCCCGTTCGTGCTGTACGCGGTGGTCCGGTTCGGTGGATACGGCGGCTGGGCGATGGCCGGCCGGCGTGAGCTCGAGTCGCTGGCCCGCCGGGAGCCGGGCGGCGCCGGGCTGCTCGGCGGGGTGGCGGCGGCCAGCCTGGCGGCCGGCGGAGGCGCCGTCCGGGACACCAGGAGCGGGCGTGAGCCGCGGCTGCGCCCGGGGGCCGGGCGCCAGTCCGACGGCTGGATCGGCGGTCACCTGACCGGGCCCGGGCAGCAGGCCGGCCCCTGGGTCAGCCGCCGCCGCCCGCTGCATCTGCGGGCGCGCGGCGGCGTCGCTGGGTCCGCGGCTGCCGCCCAGGCGGGCCTGGCGGCGCGTCCCGGCCCGGGCCGCCCGGCCGGGTCCGTGCACCTGCGGCTCGGTTCTCCGCGGCGCGGCGACGGGGTGCTGGGCGGCTCGCTGCGCGCCATGCTCGGGGTGGGCCTGGCCGGCCCGCCCGGCCCAGGATCGTCCTCCCGGCTGTCGGCCCGTGCCTTCCGCGGCTCGGGCGGCCCGGCCAGGACGGGCGGCGGGGGGTCCCGTGGCCTGCTGGGTTCCGGCGGCCCGTTCGTCCGGCCCCAGATGCGGTCACGCGCCTTCCGCGGTGGGCCCTCGGCCCTGACCGCGGCGGGCCGCGGAGTGCCGGGCCGGACCGCCTCGCTGCGGCTGCGCCGCCGGCGCGGGGACGGGGTGCTCGGTGGCGGCGTGCTCGGCAGCCGGTCGCCAGGGAGCCTGGGCGGTGGGCGCGGGGTGCCGGGTGCCGCCTTCGCCGCCCGCCGTTCACCGGGTGGGCCCGGGGCGCTGCGGCACGGCCGCGGCCCCGGCGCCGTTCCCCGGTTCCGGAGCAGCGGCCGCGGCCTGCGGCGCTGGGGCGACCGCCTGCTGCCCGGGCGCAGGGGATCCCGGACGGGCGGCGCGTTCCCGGGCGGCGCGCTGGCCGGCGGCCGCGGTGGCCCGGGCGGCCGGCGGCGCGGCTTCGGCCGGCGGCGCAGCGGATTCCGGTGGCGGGCGCCTTGGCGTAAGGGAACGAAGCGGATGGGAGGACTGCCATGATCCCCGCGGCGCGCCGGCGCCTGATGATCCTGTATGTGGTGGTGGCCGCGCTGCTGATCTCGCTCGGCGGCAGGCTCTGGTACCTGCAGGTCATGACCGGGGGTTCCTACGCCAGTGCGGCGGCGCAGGACCAGACCAGGTCGGTGATCGTGCCGTCGGTCCGGGGCGGGATACTCGACGACGTCGGCCAGCCACTGATCAACAACAAGACCGCGCTGGTCGTATCGGTGAACCGGGCGCTCGTCGCGCAGCAGCCCGACGGGGGACTGGGGGAACTGCACCGGCTGGCGAAGCTGCTGCACATGGACTACGGGCTGCTCCAGCAGCGGCTCCGGCTGTGCACGGCCGGAGTGTCCCAGCCGTGCTGGCCGGGCTCTCCCTACCAGCCGATCCCGGTGGACCAGCAGGCGTCCGCCACCGTTGCCCTTCAGATCATGGAGAGTCAGCGGGAGTTCCCCGGGGTGACCGCGCAGGTCCAGCCGGTGATCCACTACCAGCAGCCGTACGGCACGTCCGCCGCTCAGATCCTCGGGTACCTGCAGCCCATCACCCCGCAGGAGGTCGCGCAGCGTCATCTGCCGGTGACCGGCTTCTCGGGCGTGGACCTGGTGGGGCAGGCCGGGCTGGAGGAACAGTACGACCGGCAGCTGCGCGGGACGGCGGGCAAGCAGGTGCTGCGGGTCAACGCCGCGGGAGAGGTGACCTCGGTCCGCCAGCAGACCCCGGCGGTGCCCGGCGACACGCTCGTGACCAGCATCAACGCCCAGCTACAGCAGGACACGCAGAACGCGCTGGCGCAGGCCATCAGCCGGGCGCAGGCCGAGGGCAACACGGGGGCGACCACGGGCGCGGCGGTGGTGATGACCACCCGGGGCCGGGTGGTCGCGATGGCCAGCTACCCCACCTACGACCCCAGCGTCTGGACCGGCGGCATCTCCACCCGGCAGTTCCGTGACCTGTTCGGGACCGCGCGCGGGGAGCCGATCCTGAACCGGGCCACCCAGGGCGAGTACGCGCCCGGGTCGACCTGGAAGGTCACCTCGACCGCTGCCGCCCTCGTGCACGGCTTCGCCACCGCCGGGCCGTACGGCTGCCCGGGGGCGGTCACCGTGGCCGGCCACACCTTCAACAACTGGACCACGCAGAACCTCGGCCCAATGTCCCTGCACGAGGCGCTGTTCATGTCCTGCGACACGGTCTTCTACCAGATCGCCTACCAGATGTGGCTGCACGACAAGCCCGGCGCCAACCTGAAAGCCAACCCGAAGGCCCCGGTCCAGCAGATGCAGAAGATGGAGCTGGCGTGGGGCTCCGGCCGCGACACCGGGATCGACCTGCCGGAGGAGTCGCCGGGCACCGTGCCGACCCGGCAGTGGCTCTACAGCTACTGGGCGCAGTACAAGAACTACTGGTGCAAGCACGGCCAGCAGTACGGCAGCTACATCCAGCAGATCGAGTACGACGACTGCCAGAGCGGGTACGTATGGACGCCCGGCCAGGCGGTGAACGCCTCGATCGGCCAGGGCTACGTGACGGTCACCCCACTGCAGCTCGCGCGGGCCTACGCCGCGCTCGCCAACGGCGGCACCCTCTACAGCCCGCGGATCGGCGCGGCGCTGCTCTCCCCGTCCGGCCAGGTGGTCTCCCGGATCAAGCCGCCGGTGACCGGCCGCCTGCCGACGCCGCGCTGGGCGCTGGGCTACATCAAGAGCGCGCTGATCGACGTCGTCACCCAGGGCACGGCGGCGGGCGCGTTCGCCGGGTTCCCGCTGAACAGGCTGCAGATCGCGGCCAAGACCGGTACCGCCGAGGTCGCGGGCGGCCAGGCCACCTCGGTGTTCGCCTCGTTCGCGCCGGCGAATAAC
>DATINY010000340.1:0-10995 GCA_035473755.1 Streptosporangiaceae bacterium | reverse complement strand
ATGGCGATGACCGTGGCCGGTTCCAGCCGCCCGTGCAGCGGCGGCGACCACGAGATCTTGCACGCGATCGACCAGCTCTACCCGGGTGCGGGCACGCATGGGGAGCTGGCCGGCGTGGGAGCGCTGTTCTGCGCCTACCTGCGGGAGGATGCCGGTCAGGCCGGCCTGGTGGGGGCCTGCCTGGCCCGGCACAATCTTCCGCGTTCCCCCACCGATCTGGGGCTGTCGGCGGCGGAGTTCACCAAGGCGGTCGTGAGCGCGCCCAGCACCCGCCCCGGCCGGTACACCATCCTGGAGCACCTCGGGCTGACCGAGGCGGAGGCGGGGACGCGAGTGGAGGAGTATGTCCGGTCCGTCGCTGGCTGAGCTGAGGGCCACCGGCCAGCCGCCAGCAGTCCTTGAGCGGCTTAACGATGAGCACTGGGCTGGCCGCCTTTACATGCGCCGGGTGTCGCCGCGCGCGACCTGGGTCTTCGCCCGCCTGGGCTGGTCGCCGAACGCGGTCACGGTGGCTTTCATCGTCTGCGGGGTCGCCGCCGGCGTGGTGGTCGCGTTCGGCGGCCTGTGGTCGGCCATCGGGGCCGCGCTCCTTATCCAGGCCTACCTGCTGTTCGACTGTTCGGACGGCGAGCTGGCCCGCTGGAGCGGCCGTACCTCGGCCACCGGCATCTATCTCGATCGGGTCGGCCACTA
Organism: Streptosporangiaceae bacterium; assembly: GCA_035473755.1. Taxonomy (GTDB): domain Bacteria; phylum Actinomycetota; class Actinomycetes; order Streptosporangiales; family Streptosporangiaceae; genus UBA9676. The sequence goes on along the minus strand of DATINY010000340.1, from coordinate 10,302 downwards.
CCTCGGCGAAGCCGCCCTGCTCGCCGGCCTCGGCTTTCGCGCCCAGGGCCACCTCACCGTCTCCGGCCCCTACGTCACCGCCGGCCTCGCCGCGGCCCTCCTGGCGATGCTGGTCAAGGCCGAGACCGACAACGTCGTCGTTGCCCGTTCCGAGTCCGGCCTGGCCGAGTCGCACACCGACGCGGCCCTCGCCCCCCGCGGCTCCGGCCTGGCGCTGGCGCGCCGGCTCGCCGCCGCGCTCAAGGTGCACCGGATCATCCAGGCGGTCGAGCTCTCGCTGCTGATCCTGCTCGCCGCGATCATCGACGCCATCGCCGGCAACCTGACCGCCACCCGCGTGCTCCTGCTCGCCTGCCTGGTCATCGCCGCCCTCCTGGTCGTCGCCCACCTGGCCGCGATCGTCACGTCCCGGCGGCTGCGGTGACCGGATGAAGCTCTCGTGCGTGATCCTCACGATGGGGGACCGGCCGGCCGAGCTGGCCCGGGCCATCGGCAGCGCGGTGGCGCAGCAGGGGGACGGCCTGGAAGTGGTGGCCGTCGGGAACGGCGCCGACGTGGGCCCGGTGCCACCGGGTGTCAAGGTGGTCAAGCTTCCGGAAAATCTTGGTGTGGCAGGGGGCCGCAACGCAGGGGTGGACGCGTGCGGCGGCGACGTGGTGCTCTTTCTCGACGACGACGGCTGGTTCCCCGATCCTCAGCTGGGAACGCATGTCGCCAGACGTTTTGCCGCTGATCCTGGTCTTGCTGTGATCTCGTTCCGGGTAGCCGACCCGGAGGGAGGGCCGGGGGCGCGCTGGCACGTGCCGCGGCTGCGGGCGGGCGACCCGGAGCGGTCCTCGCCGGTAACCACGTTCGCGGGGGGTGCCTGTGCCATCCGGCGGGCGGCCTATCTGGAGGCGGGCGGGCTGCCGGACGCGTTCTTCTACGCCCACGAGGAGACCGACCTCGCGTGGCGCCTGCTGGGGCTGGGCTACCGGCTGGAATACGACGCCGAGGCCGTGATGTGCCACTATGCGCTGCCGAACGCCCGGCACGCCGCGTTCTACCGGCTTGACGGCCGGAACCGAGTGCTGCTGGCCCGCCGGAACCTGCCGTGGCCGCTGGGTGCCCCCTACCTGCTGAACTGGTTCGCCCTGACCGTGGTGCGGGAGCGGTCAGCCCCCGCGGTGCGGGCCTGGGTGGCGGGGTTCCGGCAGGGGTGGCGGATGGATCCTGGCTGGCGGCGGCCGATGTCGGCCCGCACGGTCTGGCGGATGACCCGGACCGGCCGGCCCCCGGTTATCTGATCCCGGGCGGGGCAGAGGAGCCCCAGCATCCGCCGCCTGGTGGGCTGCCATAGCCGTGCGCTTTGCCAGCGGTTTACACCAGTGGGGCGTGGTCAGGTTCGAGGGACGCCAGCGGCTAAGATCGCCCTCGTTAGGGGTTGCATGTCGATGCTCATGCTGAGGCAGGCGCCGCAGGGCTGTCCGGCGCCACATCGGGTCGACTGGTCGTCGCCTACCGCCATACCGCGTCCGTTGCTGATCGTGGCCTTCGCCGGGAGCGCCGCGTTCGCCGTGGCCCTGGCCATGGTCACCGTGTGGCAGGCGCATCGCCTGTGGGGGATCTTCGCCGGCTGCGCCTACCTGCTCGCCGCCATGGCGGTGCTGGTGTGGAAGTCCCGCGGGCTGGACATGGCGCTGGTGATCAGCGTGGCCGGGGCGCTGGCCGCGCCGATGTGGCTGATGGCCGGCCACCGCCTCCAGCAGCCCGAGGTGCAGGTGATCGACCACTCGGCCGCCATGCTGGTGCAGCGCGGCACCCCATACCCGGGGCCGGCCATGATCGCCGCCGCGCACAACCCGAACATCTTCGATCCGTATCTCCCGGCGCTCACGGCGTTCGGGATACCCCGGGTCCTGCTGGGGTTCTCGGCGGCCACCGACCCCCGGATCTGGTTCGCCGCCGGGTTCGTCGTGGCGTTCGCCGCCGCGCTCACCGTGGCGGGCGCCCGGGACGTGGTGCGCTGGACCGCGCTGGTAACGGCCTCGCCGCTGATCGCTTTCTCGCTGGCCGTCGGCGGCACCGATATGCCCGTCCTCGCATGCCTGTGCCTCGGGTTTGCCCTGCTGTGGCGGCGAAGACCGGTCCTGGCCGGGCTCGCGCTCGGCGCGGCCGCGGCCATGAAGGCGACCGCCTGGCCGGCCCTGGTGATAGCGGCGGTCCTGCTCGTGGCCAGGGACGGCCGCCGGGCGACGGCGAGCATGGCCGCGACCGCGCTGCTGATAGTCGCCGCGGTGGTAGGCCCCGTGGCGGCCCTGGGGCCGCGGTCCCTGGTGCAGAACACGATCGCGTTCCCGCTCGGCCTGACCCACGTCAAATCCGACGCGGTGAGCCCGCTGCCGGGCCGCCTGCTCGCCGAGACCGGGTACACGGGCCATCTGATCGCGGTGGCGCTGCTCGCGCTGGCGGGCCTGGCGGTCATCGCGAGCCTGGTGTTCCGGCCGCCGCGCAGCGTGCCCGCCGCGACCTGGCGCCTGATCATCGCGCTGACCGCGATGTTCGTGCTGGCGCCCGCGACCAGGTTCGGCTACTTCGTGTACCCGGTGGGCCTGTTCGCCTGGCTGGAGGTGTCCCGGATGGGCCAGCGGGCGCCCGCAGCGCCCGCGGATCCGGCCGGGGCGCCGGGGGAGCCGGACGAGCCGCCCGATCTGCCGGGCCCCGGTGTGGCCAGATCGCCGAACTCCGCCCGCCAGGAGGCGTACCAGTAGCGGAACCAGGGCTCGGCGTCGGCCAGCGGGACGATGTGCTCGATGGTCTGGGCGTAGTAGGCGCGCTGCCGGGCGGGAGCGAGGTTGCGCAGCGTCTGCACGTTGCTGGCCCGGTCGGCGAGCTTGACCAGGATGGCGTCGCGCGGGGCGCGGCACAGGCCCCGCAGGTAGGCCTCCTTGGCGGCCGCCTTGTCCTGGCCCGCCGCCGGAGGGGGGATCGTCACCCAGGCGACCAGCTCGGCCACCCGTGCGCCGAACCCCGCCTCGACCTGCGCCACCGTGCAGGCGGTGTCCTCCACCACATCGTGCAGGACCGCCGCGCACAGCAGGTCGGGATCGGTCACCCCGGCGCCGCGGGCCAGCACCTCCAGGGCCTCGAGTAAGTGCTCGGTGTAGGGCGCGCCGGTCGGGCGGCGCTGGTCACCGTGCTGGCTGGCGGCGAACGCCACCGCCCGGCCCACCGTCGCCACCACCTGGGCCGGCAGCAGTTCCCGCAGCCCAGCCTCCGCCTGTGGCCAGGAGTGCCAGTTCGTGAACAGCTCCACCGGCGTGGCCCCGGTCAGCCGCCGGCCGTCACCGGGCTGTCCGGCCCGTTGAACGCGGCGCTGTCATTGCAGATGTTCTGGTTCGCGCTGATGCCCTGGAAGTTGTTCGTGTTCAGGGTGGCCAGCGACGGGCCCTTCGACGCCGGCTGGCTGCCGCTCAGCCCGGTGAACTTCGAGCCGAGGATCAGGCTGAGGGTACCGGCCTGGAGGCTGGTGACCTGCTTCACCTGGACGCCCGCCACCTCCTTCTTGAGCGTGTTCACCGCGGGCAGCTGGGCGGCGGAGCCGTACTCGATAACGGAGCTGGTGTAGGTGAAGTTGGGGGCGTCGCCGGTGCCGACGACGTTGAAGCCCAGGTTGGCCAGCCCGGTGGCGGCGGTGCTGGCGACCCCGGCCGTGCCGGAGCCGTTGAGCACCTCGAGCTGCACCTTGGACGGGCTGACCGTCGGCGCCGGTGAGGCCTTGCTCTTCGCCGCCTTGAGGATGTGATTGTCATGGGCAACGGCGGAGAACAGGTCGGTAGCCTGCGGGTCTTCCCACTGCACCTGGTTCACGTTCAGCGGATACGGCACGACCGGGACCGAGATGAACCGCACCGCGCTGGTGCTCAGGCCCTTCATGCTGTTGGCGATGCCGAGCATGTCGGTCAGGCTGAGGTCGGTGGTGACCGCGTCGGCGGCGTCTTTGATCACCTTGTAGTCGCCGAGCAGGTTGGTCTGCTTGATCTTCTGCATGGCCGAGGCCAGGAAGAGCTGCTGGCGCTGGATCCGCTGCAGGTCGCTGCCGTCGCCGATGTTCTCCCGCAGCCGGACGAACGCGAGCGCCTGCGCCCCGTAGACCTTCTGCCGCCCGGCCGGGAGGTGCAGGTGGGCCTGGGTGTTGTTGATGGCGAACGGCAGGCAGACGTTGATCCCGTGCACGTCGTTGACGATGGCCTTGAAGCTGTTGAAGCCGACCTCGACGAAGTGGTCGATGTGGATGTGGGTGGTCTGCTCCAGGGTCTTCCACAGGCAGGGCGCGCCGCCGTCGGAGAACGTGGCGTTGAGCGGCTCCAGCACGCCGACGGCCTGCGCCGTCTGGCCCGGGTGGCCCTGCTGGTCGGGCAGGCAGTTGAAAACCGGCACCATGGAGTCGCGGGGGAAGCTGATCACGTAGGCGTGCGTGTGATCGGGCGCGATGTGCAGCAGCATCGACGTGTCCGAGCGGGACCCCAGGACATCCCGGCCGAACTTGCCGTTGGTGCCGGCCCGGGAGTCCGAGCCGATCAGCAGGATGTTCGTCGAGCCGTTGAGCTTGGGCGGGCGGTTGCCGAGCATCTGGGCGGTGACGGCCTCATGGTTGATGCCGTCGTAGACGTTGCGCACGGCGGCGTACGCCACCAGCGAGACGCCCACCACCAGGACGGTGGAGATGATCGCGGCCGCGCCCAGGATGGGGTGCGGGCCGAGAAAGGCCATGCGGCGGCGCGGCAGGCCGGGATCGCCCACGTCGCCCGCCTTGCGTTCTCCGGATGAGGGGTCCCCGCCCATGCCCTCCGGATCGTGATAGCGGCTCATCGCTCCTCGGGGTGGCTCATGAATCGCACGGGGGTTGGCTCATTCTCACCCCGGAACCCAATGGTATGCGGTGCTATTACTGGGAATTGGCTGTTGATCTGCCGACACAGGTCCGCCCTACTGCCGCGCCGCCGGCCCGCTCTACAGTGGATGACGTGCGTCTGGGACTTCGCCCGGCCAGCCGGCAGACCCAGGGCGACCGCCCGAATGGATCCGCCGCGCAGCGCACCGGGCTGCCCTCGCTCGGCCTGCAGCGGCTGGGCCTGCACCGGGCGGCCGACCCAGGCGGCAAGGCATTCGCGATCGTCACCGTCCTGCCCACGCTGATGATCACCGCCTGGCTGCTGCCTGGCCTGCCGTTGCTGCTCGCTGGCCGGTTCTTCCCGGTTCCGATGGTGCTGATCTCGGTGCCGCTCGCGGTCGGGCTGGTGCTGATGACCAGCCGGCAGCTTCCGGGCCGCTGGCCGGGCCCCGGCACCAAGGAGCGTTTCGGGACCAGGGGCGGGACCGCGAACTGGTCCGCCCTGTGGGGGCTGGCCGGGACGCTCCTGGTCGCGGCCGGTTTCGGCGCCTGGCAGCTCCGGGCGAATTCGCCCCAGCTGATCGTGGACCGCGACCCGGGCGCGTTTTTCCAGTTCGCCTACTGGATAGCCGAGCACGGGTCGCTGCCGATCCCGGCCCAGCTCGCGGCGTTCGGCGGCACCCATTCTGGCCTCACCTTCGGCAGCTTCGGCTTCGCCGGCCAGGGCGACGCGGTCGTGCCCGGGCTGCCGGCCGGCCTGCCCATCACGCTCGCGGCCGGCCTGTGGACGCACGGGCTGGCCGGCGGCGTGGCGCTCAGCCCCCTGCTCGGCGCGCTCGCGGTGCTCAGCGTGGGCGGGCTCACCGGCCGGCTGGCCGGCCCGCAGTGGGCCCCAGCGGGCGCCCTCCTGCTGGCCCTTACCCTCCCCGAGACGTACACCAGCCGGTCGGCCTTCAGCCAGATAGTGGCGCAGGCGCTGTTGTTTGGCGGCCTGTGCCTGGTGGTGGACTCGCTCGCGCCCCGCCAGTCCCGCACGCTCGCCGCGCTCGGCGGGCTGGCGCTCGGCCTGACGGTGCTGGTGGAGATCGGCTCACTGGTGAACCTGCTGCCCGTCATCGTGTTCCTGGGGACGCTGCTGGCCGTGCGCAGGCCGCAGGCGCTGCCGTTCGCCGGGGGCCTGCTGGCCGGAACCGGTTACGGGCTGGCCGGCGGCTTCGTGCTCGCCGGGCCGATGATGGCGGCGCTGGCCCCGGAGCTGGGCCTGGTCGCGCTGGCCGCCGCCGCGTTCCTGGCAGCGACCCTGATCGGCGGCGCCGCCGGGATGGTGGACCCGGTCCGGCGGAACGTGGCCCGGGCGCTCCGGGCCCGCCCGCTGCGCTGGCTGCCCGAGGCCGGCGCGGTGATCGTGGTGGCGGCCGCCGCCGGGCTGCTCATCCGCCCGTACCTGCAGCGGGTCGAGGGCGCCGCGAACCCCTACGTCGCCGCCCTGCAGCGGATATCACAGCTGCCGGTGGACCCGCGGCGGCTGTACGCGGAAGACAGCCTGTACTGGGTGGTCTGGTACCTGGGGTTGCCTGCCCTGCTGCTGGGCGTGGCCGGGCTCGCCCTGCTCACGCGGCGGTGCCTGCGGGCGCTGATCACCTGGCAGGACCCCACCGGGATGACCAGGGCCTGGGCGCTGCCCCTGATGATCATCGGCTGGGGTGCGGTGGCGGTGCTGTGGCTGCCGCACACCATGCCCGACCAGCCATGGGCGAGCCGGCAGCTTGTTCCGGTCCTGCTCCCCGGCCTGATCGTGGCCGCGATCTGGGTCTGTGCCCTGCTGGCGGTGCGGGCCAGGCAACGGGGCGCGGGGGTGGTGGCGATTGGGGCTGCCGTCGCCTGTTTCGTGGCCGCGCTGGGGGTGCCGTCCGTGGTGACGACGTTCGGGATCGGGGCGAGGCAGACCAGCCCGCCCGCGCCCTACCCGGCCAGCGCCGCCCCGGCGTTCCAGCGGACGGGCATCGGTCAGCTCGCTGCCATCACCAACCTGTGCGGGGCCATACCCGGCGATTCGCCGGTGCTGATCCTCGACCAGGTGGCGGCCCGGCGGTTCACCCAGGTGATCCGCGGCATGTGCGGCACCCCGGCCGGGGTCATGGCCGGAGCTACCCCGGCCCAGGTGCAGGCGGTCGTGGGCCAGATCATGCGGACGGGGCACCAGGCGGTGCTGCTTGCCACCCGCCCGGCCGAGCTCACCCCCTACGGGGGGACGCCTCGCCAGGTAGTCGACCTGACGACGATCGAGGACGCCCATGTGCTGACCCAGCCACCGGCGTCGGGCTGGCCCGTGCGTTATGTCCTGTGGATGTCGGGGCCGGGAGCGCCCGGCGCGGCGGGCGGCCTGGCGGGCGGGGCATGATCTTCCGGCCGGGCCGGTCCCGGCCGGGCGCGGCGGCGTGATTTGCCTCCGGGATGTACGGGCCCTAAAGTGAAGGGACACCGACGCGGGGTGGAGCAGTTCGGTAGCTCGCTGGGCTCATAACCCAGAGGTCGCGGGTTCAAATCCCGCCCCCGCTACCAGGAAGTGCAGGTCAGGGGCCTGATCGCCAGGAGTGGCGGTCGGGCCTTGATCTTGTGGCAGCACGGCGGTAGCAGGATCTGACCGCGGCAGGTCCCAGATGGCGGCACCGGGCGCGGAGGATCGGGCAAGGACGGAACGTCGGGGCATACCAGCAAGCCGAGCATGGGCAGGGTCATCGTCCCTTCCACAGCGACGGCATGGGGCCGTCACGGTCGAGGCTGACTTCGCGCGAAGATCGGGTCTCGAGCGCACGGCAGGGTGGAGTCCTGTCGCTGCGGGTAGCCGCGGGAGTTGTGGAGGTCACCGGTGTCAGCTGACTACGAGAAGATCCGCGACGAGAACATCGCCCGCTACGGCTGGGACACAGCTGTGCTCGACCTGCTCGGGCAGCTCTACAGCGAGCGCACCCACTTCATCTTCGAGCTGATCCAGAACGCCGAGGATGCCGGCGCGACAGAGCTGACCTTCGAACTCTTTGAAGATCGCCTGGAGGTGAGGCACGATGGCAGGCCCTTCACGGAAGCCGATGTTCGTGGCATCTGCGGGATCGGCAAGAGCGGAAAGTCCGGAGATCTCACGAAGATCGGCAAGTTCGGCATCGGTTTCAAGTCGGTGTACGCATACACCAAGAACCCGCGCGTCTACAGTTCGGATGAGCATTTCCGGATCGAGAACTACGTCCGGCCGTTTCCCGCAGATCCGCTGGATGAGCCGGTGCCCGGGACCCTCTTCGTCTTCCCTTTCGACCATGACACCGTCTCCGCGGCGATGGCCGTTGCGGAGATCTCCTCCGCCCTGACCGCGATCGAGCCCGCTACCCTGCTGTTCCTCAGGAACATCGAATGCGTGCGCATCCGCGGCGCTGCGATGGCTGGCTCGGTTCTTAAGCGCGCAACAATAAGCCGCACTAGTTCAAGTCGTCACGTCACCCTGACGAAAGGAAGGGGCCGTGGCGAGGAGTGGTTCGTCTGGCACCGTCAGCTCAAGAGGCTTGGCCATCCGGCTCTGCGTGTCGAGATCGCCTTCCTGGCCGGCGCCGCAAACGGCGAACGCCGGCTCGTTAAGCGTGATGCCTCCCCGCTGGTGGTGTTCTTCCCTACGCAGAAGGAGACCTTTCTCGGCTTCTTGATCCAAGGCCCTTACCGGACAACGCCAGCCCGCGACAACGTCCCTGAGCACGATCCATCGAACCAGGCACTGGTGCGCGAGACAGCCGCGCTGCTCGCCGATGTGCTCAACGAACTCCGCGATGACGGGCTCCTCACGGTCGATGTCCTGCAGGCGCTGCCGCTCGACCCCGCGCGATTCCAGCCCGGCACGATGTTCCGCCCGCTGTTCGACTCGGCGCGCACGGCCCTTGCCGTCGGCGAACTCATTCCCGTCGCCGAGGGCGGCTACGGCGCCGCTGGGGAACTGAGGCTGGCCCGCGGCGCAGGACTTCGCGAGCTTCTCCCCCCGGATCAGCTCGGCGTGCTCTACGGAGCCGGCCAGCCGCTCGCCTTCGCGCATGAGTCCATCACCGAAAACCGGACGCCGCTGCTGTGGCGGTACCTCCGGGAAGAGATCGGTATCGAGGAAGTCACGCCGGAGGCCGTGGCCGGGAGGGTCACCCGCGAATTCCTCATGGCGCAGTCAGATGCGTGGACGGGGCACTTCTACGAGTTCCTCCATCGCAGCCCCGCTCTGTGGCGGGAGCCGGGCCCGGGTAAACAGCCCGGCCCCGCGCGGGCCAGGCCGATCATCCGGCTCGAAGACGGCAGCCACGTGACACCGTTTGACTCCGAAGGCCACCCTGCCGCCTATCTCCCGGGCCCGGCCGTGACGGGCGTTCCCACGGTACGGCGCACCGTAGCGGACTTCCCCGCTGCCCGGCAGTTTCTGGAAGCGCTCGGGTTCACCGAGCCGGACGTGGTGGCCGAGGTGCTGGAGAGCATCCTGCCCCGCTATAACGGCCTGGAACTTGCGGATCTGGACGCAGCGCAGCACGACGCTGACCTTGAATGCGTCGTGCGTGCGCTGGCCGAGGCGGCTGCTGGCAGGCGGCAACAGCTTCTTGAGCAGCTACAGCAGACTGCCTTGCTGATCGGGGAGAACGCCGCGACGGGTGGGAAGCGCCTGCTGACGCCGGCCAGCCTGTACCAGCGGACCAAGGAGCTGGAGATCTACTTCGACGGGAACCCTGACGCCTGGTTCGCCGACGATGCCTACGGGCCGTGGCTCGTACAGCTGCGCGGCATGGGTGTCCGGGAGTACGTAGAGCTTCGCACACGAGACAAGAATCAGCTCGGGTATGTTGTCATCGCCGACGAATTCGCTCGGCATGAACGCGGCATCGACGGGTTTGATCCCGGGGCGGAGATCGACGGCCTGGACTTCGCGTTGCGCCACCCGAGCCATGCCCGGTCGGAATACGTCTGGAATGTCTTGCTCGTCCCGAACCGGCACCTCGTTGCCGGAGTCGTCGAGAAGTCAGTTCGGCAGGAGTTCATGGACTCCAGCCGGGAAAACATCACATCGGCGATCGGCATGGCAGCAACTGGCGCGGCATGGCTCCCCGGACCGGACGAAAGATTCCACCGGTCGGCCGAACTCTCGCTTGATGACCTGCCGCCAACGTACAAGCGGGACGAGATGCTGGCGAAAGCGCTGCGGATGACCCAGCCAGTGGTGGCGGAAGCAAGCCGCCACCTCGGGGTTCCGCCGGAAGTCCTGTGGGGCCTGAGCGCGTACCCGGACCTGGTTGCGACGATTGAGCGCGAGCTCAAGACCCGGTCAGCCGCCAGCCGAAGTCCCGTGGCGGACCAGGACGGTCCTGACGCCGGGTTGCGTGCCGGCGAGAGCGTCGACTAGCCCACTGCGCTCTCGG
>DATINY010000339.1:0-33372 GCA_035473755.1 Streptosporangiaceae bacterium | reverse complement strand
ACCTCCGAGTCCACTCCGAACATGACCCCCAGACTAGGCTGCCGCCGTGGAGCTAGACCTTTCCCTCGCCGCGCCGGAGCTGACCGCGCGGCTGGTCGACGTCGAGTCCGTCAGCGGGTCCGAGGGGCCGCTGGCCGGCGCGATCGAGGCGGCGCTGCGCCGGCTGCCGCACCTCGACGTGTACCGGGACGGCAACGCGGTGGTGGCACGCACCGATCTCGGCCGGGACCGGCGGGTGGTGCTGGCCGGGCACCTCGACACCGTGCCGATCGCGGGCAACGTCCCCTCCCACACCGAGGGCGACCTGCTGTACGGGTGCGGCAGCTGCGACATGAAATCCGGCGTGGCGGTTCAGCTCCGGCTGGCGTACCAGCTGGCCGAGCCGTCCCGGGACGTGACCTATGTCTTCTACGACGGCGAGGAAATAGAGGCAGAACGAAACGGCCTCCTGCGGCTCAGCCGCAACGCACCGGAGTCGCTCCGGGGTGATCTGGCGGTCCTGCTGGAGCCGACCGGTGGCGTGATCGAGGGCGGCTGCCAGGGAACGATGCGGGCCGAGGTCACTGCGCGAGGGGTCCGCGCGCACAGCGCGCGCTCCTGGCGGGGGCGCAACGCCATCCACGGCGCCGGTGCCATCCTGGACGCACTGCGGTCCTATCGCCCGCGCGAGCCCGAGGTGGACGGGCTCGTCTACCACGAGGGGCTGAACGCGGTCAAGATCACTGGCGGGGTCGCGAGCAACGTCATCCCGGACGAATGCGTGGTCACGGTGAACTACCGCTTCGCCCCGGACCGGACCGCGGAGCAGGCGGCCGAGCATGTGCGCGCGGTGTTCCGCGGGTTCGACGTGAAGGTCACCGACGTGGCGCCGCCGGCCCGCCCGGGGCTGACCGACCCGGCAACGGCGGCCCTGCTCACGGCGGTCGGCGGGACCCCCCGCGCCAAGATGGGCTGGACGGACGTGGCCAGGTTCGCCATCCTCGGCCTGCCCGCGGTCAACTACGGCCCGGGTGATCCCGAAGTGGCCCACAGCGTCGGAGAGCATGTGCCGCTCGCGCAGATCGCCGAGTGCGAGGCCAAGCTGTCCGCCTGGCTGGCCGCCTGACCGCCCGTCCCGGCCCTACTTGGCCGGGCCCGTGGTCAGCGTGACGGAACTGGTGTGACGCTGACCGCTCGTGTCCATCCAGGTGACGGAGACCCGCTCGCCCGAGTGGTAGTTGGCCAGCACGCCGGTCAGGGAGCTCGGCGCGCCGACGGCCCGGCCGTTGATGGCGAGGATCACATCGCCTCCGGTCAGGCCCGCGGCGGCCGCCGGCGCGTGGCAGAACGCGCCCGCGATCAGCGTGCCCGTGCTGGCCGGGGCGATACTGGCGGGAACCGGGTTGCCCGCGCCGTTGCCCAGGCACCGGCCGTTGCTGTTGATCCCGCCGCCGAACTGCCTCGCCGTCCCGTTCAGCTGCTGCAGCTGCTGCTGCGGGGAGTCATCGGAGCTGGCGGCGCTCGACGAGCTGCTCGCGACGGCGATGCCCATGAAGGCGGGCTGGCCGATCCGGATCGAGGCGCTGCCGTTCCCGGCCGCCATCTGGTGGGCGAGCGCCAGCGCGTGGTTGATCCGGATCGCGAAACCCTCGTTCGAGCCCTGCGGGCCGAACGACTGGGTGTTCGCTGCCGTGTTCATGCCGATCACCTGCCCGGCGGCGTTCGCCAGCGGCCCGCCGGAGTCGCCCTCGGCGATGTGCGCGTTGGTCTGGAGCATGTTGTGCAGCGTTTCGCTGTCGCCGGAGCCGGCGTCGCTCGCGGTGATCGTCCGGTTCAGCGCGGTGATCGAGCCGCTGGTGACGGTCGGTGTCCCGCCCGCGCCGCCCGCGTTGCCCAGCGCCACCACCGGCGAGCCCAGGGTGACCTTGGACGAGTCGCCGACCTGGACGGTCTTCAGCCCCGACACCCCGGTCAGCCTGAGCAGCGCGACGTCGTCCTTCGCGTCGGTGCCGACGATCTGGGCCCGGTACTTGCGGCCGGTGCTGACGACGGTCGCCGTCAGCCCGGTCGAGCCGTCCACCACGTGGTTGTTGGTCAGCACCAGCCCGGACGAGCTCAGCACCATCCCGGTGCCCTCGAACACCTGCCCGGTGTAACGCAAGGAGGCCGTGATGTCGACCAGTCCCGGCTCGACCTTGGTGGCGACGGACTGCTCGTCGATGCCGGAGGTGTTGGTGTTGCCGCTGCCCGGGCTGCTGCTGGCCGGGGACGGGACGTCCTGCGGCGAGAAGCTGCTGCTGCTGCTCGGGGACGATGACTTCGCCTGCAAGGCGAACACCGCGCCGGCGCCGAGCGCGGCCGCGACCAACGCCACCAGCACGTAAAGCAGGGGGCGGTTGCGGCGCCGCTCCGGCGGCGGGCCGCCGGGCTGGCCGTACCCGCCGCCGGGCTGCCCGTACCCGCCGGACCCGCCCGCGGGCGGGGGGCCCCAGCCGCCGTGGCCGCCGCCCGGGGGTGGCTCCCAGGTCCCCTGGCCGCCGGCCGACATCGCCCACGTCCCGAGTTCGGTGGTCGGCGGCCCGGCCGGCGCCTCCTGCTCTTCTGGCTTCCAGCTGGCCGCCGGGCCCGGGTAGGCCTGGCGGCCGGGCTGGCCCGGGCCGGGCTGGTCGTAGCTGGGCTGGCCCGGGCTGGGCTGGCCGGGCTGGTCGTAACTGGGCGAGCTGGGCTGGCCGGGGCCGGGCTGGTTGTAGCTGGGCTGGCCCGGGCTGGGCTGACCGGGCTGGTCGTAACTGGGCGAGCTGGGCTGGCCGGGGCCGGGCTGGCTGGGCTGGTCGGAGGGTTCGGGGGTGGGCTCGGCCCAGGGCACCCAGGAAGCGCCGGGCGAGGTACCGCCGTCACCCTCGGGCTCGGGCCTGCCGCTCGGGCCGTGACCTTCCTGCATCTCTACCACCTCTGCCCGGCAACTGGCCGTGGTCCCGTCTCAGGCGGCCGGCCGGCGGGCCCACGGCCAGCATGCACTGATGTCGTCACCAGTTAGCACTACCTTCCTGGACGGAAGCTGAACGCCTTCTCAGGATTTGGGCCGCTCTTGGCTCGATACGACATTACGTGAACCCGGAGCCCGGGCAGTAACCGGGCGGAGGGCTTCAGGCCCTCACCCGAGACCGTGGTCGGCCAGGGTCCCCACGGCGAGCCCGCGGGCCGAGCACTCGTCCAGCAGCCAGGGCAGCGCGCCGAGCGCCGCCGACGCGGCCCCCGCTGGTGAGGTGCAATCGGAGTCGTGGAGCAAGATCGTTGAGCCGCCGGTGAGGTCGGCCACCACGGCGGCGAACACCGAATCCGGGGTGGCGCCAGGCGCCCATTCCCGGCCCCAGCTGCTCCACAGGACCGGGGTCAGCTCCAGCCTCCGCGCGGCCAGGACGGCGCCCGAGCTGAGGACACCGTAGGGCGGGCGGAAGAATCGGGGCGACGTGCCGGTGGCCCCGGACACGGCGTCGCTGGCGCGGGCCAGGTCGCTGAACACCGCCCCGGGCCCGCGCAGGATCGTGTACCGGTGGTCCCAGCCGTGGACGGCGATCTCGTGCCCCGCCGCGGCGATCTCGGCCGCCAGCTGCGGCGCCCGGGCCACCATGGAGCCGAGCAGGAAGAAGGTGGCGTGCAGGCGCCGCGCCGCCAGCAGGTCGAGGAAGGCCGGAGTGCTGGCGGGGTCCGGCCCGTCGTCGAAGGTGAGCGCCACGTGATCGGGCCTGCCCAGTCCGGCCAGCCGTGGGAACAGCCGGCGCCGCACCGGGCCGATGGCCGTCAGGCCGGGCCCGGCGTGCGCGACGGCCAGCCCGGCCGCCGCGAGCCCGGCGAGTGCGGCCCCCTGCGCCATCCGTCGATGCCCGTTATGCATGCTATTGCCCTTCTTCGGGGTCACGGTTGAGTCAACCGGCAGTTCCAGCGATCACGCGATGTCACAGTGACAGGCGACACGCGCGACACCGGCGTACCCTTGCCTGCTGGTGCTGAAATCATGGCAAAGTCGGGGTGCCGCGCGTGCAGGCCTGGTCAAGACCGGTGGCGCAGGCAGGTCGTATCGAAGGGGATCCGTTGGGAGTGCCAGCAGCGCGTGTCGTGTTCCCGGCCAGCGACCAGGCGGAGATCGCCGCCGCGGTCACCGAGATGCTCGCGAGTGGCGCGCTCACGCTGGGACCTTATACGCGCGGATTCGAGGCGGCGTTCGCCGCGGCTCACACCGGGCCCCGCCCCCCGTCCCCGGACGGGCCGCATGCCGTGGCCGTCGCCAGCGGCACCGCCGCGCTCACCATCGCCCTGCTCGCCCTGGGGGTGCGGGGACGTGAGGTGGTCGTGCCGGCTAACACCTTCTACGCGACCGCGGCCGCGGTGCTGCAGGCAGGGGCCAGGCCGGTCTTCGCCGACGTGGAGGCCGGCACGTTCGCGCTCAGCGCCGCCACCACGGCGGCCGCCCTGACCCCCCGCACGGCGGCCGTCGTAACCGTCCACATCGGCGGGCTGATCTCGCCCCAGATCGATGAGCTGCGGGCGCTCTGCGACGAGCGGGGCATCGCGCTGGTGGAGGACGCCGCGCATGCGCACGGGGCGACCTTCGACGGCCGCTTCGCGGGGTCGTTCGGAGCGGCGGCGGCGTTCTCGTTCTACCCCACCAAGGTCGTCACCAGCGGCGAGGGCGGGATGGTGCTCACCGGTTCCGAGGAGCTCGCGCAGGAGGCGCGGATCTACCGTGACCAGGGCAAGGGCGCCTTCAGCGCCAATCATCACGTGCGGCTCGGCTCGGCCTGGCGCATGAGCGAACTGCATGCGGCCACCGGCCTGGTGCATCTGCGCCGGATGGAGGAGTTCATCGCCCGGCGCCGGGCGGTGGCGGCCAGGTATGACAAGGCGCTGGGCGACCTGGACGGGATCCAGCCGCTGGCCGAGCCGCCGGGCTGCCGGAGCAACATCTACAAGTACATTGCCCTCCTCCCGCCCGGCCTGGACCGGGCACGGTTCAAGTCGGAACTGGCCCAGCGTTTCCAGGTATACCTGTCGGGAGAGGTCTACGATCTTCCGCTGCACCGGCAGCCGGTGCTGGCGGAGTACGCCGGCCCGCCGCTTCCGGTGGCGGAGGAGCTGGCGGCCAGGCATATCTGCCTGCCGGTTCATTCGGACATGACCGACAGCGAGGTGGACGAGGTGCTTACCGCCGTGGCTGCCGTCCAGAGCGCTTTCACTGGGTGGTGAGCCGGGCCTGCGTTCGGACGAGTTACGTTCGTTGCCGTAGCGGACCACCCTGACGTGGAGTGGGGAGAGCATGCAGGTCGCGGTGATCGGGGGCGGTGGCTTCATCGGCTCCCATGTGGTGGACCACCTGGTACAAGCGGGTCATCAGGTCGATGTGATCGATATCGCCCCGCGCTGGCACAACCCGGCCGCGCGGTATTACGAGCTGGATCTGTTCGATGACGGCGGGCTGGCGGGCGCCCTGGCCGGCTGCGCCGCTGTCTTCCATCTGGCCGGGGCGTCCGACGTGAACGACGTGGCGGCGGACCCGGTGGGAGCGGTCAGGCTGAACGTGGAGGGCACCGCGCGGGTGCTTGAGGCCGCCCGCCAGCAGCAATGCGACCGGGTGCTGCTGGCGAGCACCGTCTGGGTGTACGGGGCGACCGTCGGTAACGGGGAGCGCACCGAGGAAGCCCCGGTCGACCTGACCCAGCCCGGGCACGTCTATGTGGCGACCAAGCTGGCGGCCGAACTGCTCGTGCACAGCTACCGGGAGATGTACGGGCAGCATTTCACGATCCTGCGTTACGGCATCCCCTACGGGCCGCGGATGCGGGACGCGCTGGTCGTCGCCCGGTTCGTCCGCGCCGCGCTGGCGGGGGAGCCGATCACCATCGCCGGGACGGGGGAGCAGCAGCGGAACTACGTCTTCGTCGGAGACATCGCGGACGCGCACGTCCGGGCGCTGTCCCCGGCCGCGGCCGACCAGGTGCTGGCGCTGGAGGGCGGGACCCCGGTGTCGGTCCGCGAGATCGCCGACACCGTCACCGAGCTCATCCGGCCGGTGCCGATCGAGCACATCCCCGCCCGGGCCGCCGACTACCAAGGGGTGGGTGTGTCCAACCGGCGGGCCAAAGAGGTGCTTGACTGGTCGCCGCAGACCTCGTTTGTGGTCGGCGTCCGCCGTTACCTCGACTGGCTCACCACGGTGAGCGCGGGGGACGCCGGGAGCGCGGCGGACCCAGGGGGCACAGGGAGCGGCTTATGAGGCGGGCGCTGCTGCTGTCGGGCTCGCTGGGAGCGGGGCACGAGGTCCATGCCCGTGCGTTCGCGGCCTCGCTGGCCGGGCGGGGCTGGTCCACGCAGGTTCTGGACGCGATGCGGCTGCTCGGCCCGCGCGGCGGGTCCGCGGGTGAGGCGGTGTTCCGCGGCATGCTGGCGGTACCCGGCCTGTATGACGCGTTCCATTTCGCCGCGCTGCGGCCCGGGAGCCGGCTCGCGCTGCTGGCCGACGCGGCCGCGCGCCGGCAGCTCGTGCCGCGGCTTCGCGACTACCTCGATGCGCATCCGGCCGACCTTGCCGTCTCGGTGTTCGCGACCGCCTCGTCCGCCGTCAGCGTGCTGGCCGACCGTTACCCGGGCATGAGCCACGTGGTCCTGTGCAGCGACGTCACCCCACACCGGCTCTGGGTCCACCCGAACGTGGACCTGTACCTGGTCACCTCGTCGGCCGCCGAGGCCGCGGTACGGAGGTATGGGCCGCGGGCCCGGGTGCAGGTCGTCCCGTCGCCGGTCCGGCCCGGGTTCCTCGACCCGCCGGCCCAGGACCGGGCCCGGACCGGCCTCGGGCTGGAGGTGGCGGACCGTACCGTCCTGCTCATGTCGGGCGCCTGGGGGCTGGGCCCGCTGGCGCAGGCCGCCGCGGCGCTGGCGGACGCGGGGGTGCAGGTACTGGCGGTCGCCGGGCGTAACGCCAGGCTGGAGAGCCGGCTCCGGGCCATCGCGATAGGACGGCCGCGGCTGCGCGTCTTCGGGTATACCGACCAGATCCCGGTGCTGATGGCCGCCGCCGACCTGGTGATCACGAGTTCCGGTGACACCTGCGCCGAGGCACGCGCCGTGGGGCGGCCGCTCCTGCTGCTCGACGTCGTCCAGGGCCATGGCCGGGACAACCTCCAGCATGAGCTCGACCTGGGGGACGCCGCGGTGACCTCGGCCCGGCCGGCCGAGATGGTGCGCACCACGCTCGCCGCGCTGGACCGGGTCAAGCCGCCATCGGGCCTGGCCCGCTGGGCTGGGCAGCCGACCTGGGAGGACTCATTCGCCGCGGCGCTGGAGAGCATCGGCCTGAGCGCGACCTGACCGGGGCCGGACGGCCTTGCCGCGCCGTCAGCCGGGGAGTGGCGGCAGCTTGCCGGTGGCCGATGTCGCCTTGACCGCGTTCATCATGATCTTGTTCAGGTACACGCGCTGGGCGTCGAGCGTCCGGAGATCACGCTGGAGCTTCGCGCTGGCGGCCACCCGGGCGGCGCCGCTGGCCGCGAGCACGTGGGCCACGTCGGTCTGGACCAGCTGTGCGTCCGGGAAGGCCCAGGTGACCAGGCCATCCACCACCCGGGGCAGGCCGAAGCGGGCGAGTGACTCGCTGACCTGGTACTGGGTCAGGTTGTCGAGCAGTTCGTTGTTCGCCGGCGAGCAGTTGCTGGCGCCGTAGGTGGCGATGTGGGTCGCGGTCTGCACGTCGTGCTCGGCCCCCGACTCGATCGCGTGCAGCGCGGTGAGCGACTCCCTGACCCCGCCCGCGCACGACTGGATGTCGGTGGTCATTTCGGTCAGGAACGTGTTCATATCGGCGGCGCGCTGCGAACGCGTGGGGTGATGCGCGAGCCCGGTCAGGACCGCCCCGGCCAGCACGAGCGCGCCGGCCGCGAGCAGCCACCGCGGCGCCTTCTGGACCGGCCACCCGCCGTGCCGGAGCGGGACATGCGGAGGATCGGTCCGGGTCGGGGTGGACATGGGCTCAGCCTCACTTCGCCCGCTTGCTGACGAGGGCGGTCCCCGAGGTCAGCTCCGCCTGGGTGACCGCCCCGTAGACGCGCTTCACGATGCGGTGGTGGGAGTCCAGGAAGAAGGTTGCGGGCAATCCCGGCAGATCGTAGGCGATGACGGTGCTGCCCATGGCCGTTTCGGTGGCGACCGGGTAGGTGACCCCGGTCTTGTGGACAAACGCCAGCGCGGACGAGGCCGGGTCGTTGACGTCGATGCCGATGACCGCCACGCTCGTGTGCTTGGCGAACCGGGCCAGCATGGGCGTCTCCTTCTGGCACGGCGTGCACCAGGAGGCGAAGAAGTTCACGATGACGGGCCGGCCGGCCAGCGAGCTGAGCGTGATCCGCTGCCCGGGATGGCCGAGCGCGCCGAGATTGAAGTTCTTGGCCGGCGTGGGCGGGGCCTGATGCGGCCCGCCACCGCCGGTGCCGGTGATGCTGAGGGTCACGATCACGGCCACCCCGGCCAGGACCGCGGTGAGGGCGGTCAGCCGGGCGGCCCCAAGACCGCGCAGCCGGTGCGCCAGGCGCCGGGCCGTGCCGCCGGTGGCCGGCTCCGCCGCGTCCGCTGCCGTCATCGTGTCCTGCCGCGCCATTGGTCCTCCAGCGCCGACTGCCCCGGGCCCGGCGGGCGGGGCGGGGTCGGCGCGCTTGCTGGCACAGTATCGTCGCCCGGGCCCGCACCGCCGGGGAGTGCGGCCGTCAGGCCCGCCGCATCCGGGGCCGGGCCGGGCGCCGGGGCAAGGTCGGCCGCCGGGCCCGTGACCGGCAGCACGAGCTCGAACTCGCTGCCGTGACCGGGGGCGCTGTGCACCAGCGCCTCGCCGCCGTGCGCCCGCGCGACCGCCCGCACCAGGGCCAGGCCGAGCCCGGTCCGGCGGCCGTCGCCCAGCTCGGACCCGGACCGGAACCGGTCGAAGATGTGATCACGCTCCGATAGGGGGATCCCCGGGCCGGTGTCGGCGATGATCATGCGGGCGGCAGACCCGTCCTCGGCGGCCAGGACGGACAGCTGGATCACGTCACCGTCCCTGGTGTGCCTGATCGCGTTCTCCAGCAGGGCGTCCACGGCCAGGCCGAGCCGTTCCCGGTCGGCGTCCACCACGACCTCGTCGAGCCGCCCGAGCTGCCAGCGCCGTTCGGCGGTTGGCATCCACTTGCGGAGCACGTCCATGGTGAAGCGGTCCAGCGCGATCGGCTCGGGACGCAGGAAGTCGGGGTCCTCCGCGGCGGCGATCATCAGCAGCCGCTCACTGAGCCGCCGGAGCCGGACCAGCTCGCCGACGACCACCCCGATGTCGCGCTCCTCCGCCCGGCCGCTGCCCGCCAGCCCGCTGGCCAGCAACTCGGCGTGCCCGAGCGCGATGGTGATCGGGGTGCGCAGCTGGTGGGAGGCGTCCTGCAGGAACCGGCGCTGGGTGGCGAGCAGGCGGGCGTTCTCGGCGCTGATCCGGGCGCTCACCTTGTACGCCGTGAGCCGGCGCTGCGCGTGCCAGACCATCATCCCGAACATGGCCGCCATGAGCGGGACCTCGTTCAGCTCGGCTACGGGCTCGGCGCCGTGATAGACGTCCCAGCCGATGGCGGCGAACGTGGTGGCCATGACCGCCGCGAGCACCCACACGGTCGGCCTGATCGACCAGACGCGGAACCCGTAGAGCAGCGTGAGGCTGATCCAGATGAAGTGGAACGGGACCGTTTCCCAGCGGGAGAAGACCACGATCGCCACCAGGTTGGCGATGGAGAACGCCCCCCACGCGACGTCGACCCAGGCGAACGGCCACCGGGGCGCGGGCTCCTCGCGTGGCCAGTGCAGGCCGGGCGGCCGGTGCGGCCGGTGCAGGCCGGGCAGCCAGCCGGGCCAGTGCAGGCCGGGCGGCCGGTGCGGCCAGTGCAGGCTGGGCAGCCGGCCGGGCCAGTGCAGGCCGACGGCGGCCGGCCCGGGCCAGAGCAGGGTCCGCAGCGTGGCCGCAAGCTGGTGCAGGCGGTGGCCGGGCACCGCCTCAGGAGGCGAGCCGGTAGCCCTCACCACGCACCGTCTTGATCAGTTCGAAGCCGAGCTTGGAGCGCAGCCGGCGCACGCAGACATCCACCACGTTCGAGCCGGGGTCGAAGTCGTACCCCCACACGGAGGCGAGCAGCTGGCCCTTGCCCACCGACTGGCCCACGTGCTCCATCAGCTCCCGCAGCAGCAGGAACTCGAGCCGCGTCAGGGGCACCGGGCCGTTGCCGATGTTGGCCTCCAGCCGGCCCACATCCAGCACGAGGTCGCCCACCCTGAGCACCTCGTTCAGCGGGTGCGCGTCGTCGCGCAGCCGGACCCGGACGCGGGCGAGCAGCTCGGCCAGGGAGAAGGGCTTGGTCAGGTAGTCCTGGGCGCCGAGCTCAAGGCAGTCGACCTTGGTGGTCACGTCCGCGAGGCAGGACAGCACGAGCACCCCCTGCTCGCGCCGTTCGCGCAGCAGCTGGGCCAGGAAGATCCTCCCGTCCATGTCCGGCATGATCAGGTCGAGGATGATCAGGTCGTACTCGCTGGCCACGGCCTGCCGCAGCCCCTCGGTCCCGCTGCATGCGGCATCGACCGCGTACCCGGCAGTCTCCAGCGCCCGGCTGATGAAGTCGCGGATCCGCGGCTCGTCGTCCACCAGCAGGATGCGCGGGCCGCCCGCGCTCTCGGCCTGCTCAGATGCCGTCATCGACAGTCGTGTCATCTCGCCTTACCCGCCACCACAGCTCATGACGAGGTGGGGTTCCTCTGAGGGTCCACCGCACCGGGGGGGCCGGTCAACCTGCCTGAAGCAATCCATTGCAAAAGCTGCCGCAGGGGCCCGGCGGGGTTCGCCGCGGGCACCTGCGGTAGCCCTTCGTAGCTAACCAAGTACTCATAGTCGTTGCGGTCGCCCCGTCAGGGAGACGGTACCTGCTGTCGCACCGCCGAGAATGACAATTTGGTCATGCAGTGTCCGGACTGTTGCCGATAGCAGCGCGTTGCCCAGAAGATCAGGTCCGTAACAGGCATAACCGGCTGGGGTCCTGGGGATCGCCGTGGCCGGCCCCTACCGTGTGCGCTGCCCGCGCCGCGAAGAAGCGAGGTGGTGACTGGTGTCAGTGCCAGCCCGTGTCGTGACCCTGCTGGTGGCGTTCGCCCTGGTGGCTCTCGGTGCGGTGTACGTTGTCGCGCATTTCGTGGTGGGCAACCTGCCCACGGTGGACTACTCGCACGCGGCCTCCGGTGGCGTGGTCAACGTCGTCCTGCAGGAAGACCCGCAGAACGACTCATCGAGCAGGCCCGACTGGGTCAGCTACTTCGTGATGAAGCCCGGTGCCAACCCGAGCCTGCAGAGTTCGTGGGTGCACACCACCCTGTTCTCGGTCCCGGCGAACACCAGGGTGAACATGACGATCCGGGCCTATGACGGCTGCACACCGCCGCGGAACAACTTCTGGACCCAGGTGCAGGGGACGATGGGTGGCGTCATGGCCTTCCAGCAGTTCAAGGACACCAACAAGCCGATGGGGCCGGTGCATGTCACGCCGACTCTCAACGGCTGGTCGCACTGCGCGGTGGGGCACACGTTCGCGATCCCCAGCCTGCACCTGTTCGTGCCGGTGGGCTCGCCCGACGCGTCGGCGTCGCTGTGCGGCAGCTCGCCCTGCGTGTCCGGTCCGTTCACGCTGCAGAAATTCAGCTTCATGACTCCCCCCCACGGCGGCGAGTTCCGCTGGCAGTGCTTCGTCCCGTGCGGGGGCGGATACGTCGACGGTAACGGTGGTCCCATGCAGACACTCGGGTACATGACCGGCCAGATGACGGTGGTGGGCTCATGAGCCACTCCGCCAGCGCCGGGTCAGCCCCCGATGCGCGCCACGGGCTGCGCATCTTCCTCATCTGGCTCCCCCTCGCGATCGTCGCCGACCTGCTCATCTGGTTCGTGTGGTACCCGCACCTGCCCCCCGGCCGCATGTCGGACCAGGCGCAGGGCCAGCAGTTCGACATCGCGGTCATAGCCGTTCTGGCCGCGCCCGTCCTGCTGTTCGTATGGGTGTACTTCGCCTACGCCCTCATCGTCTGGCGGCGCCGGCCGGGTGACGATGAGGATGGGCCGCCCATTCACGGCAACACCAGGGTCCAGGCGACCTGGATCACCGCCACCGCGGTGATCGTGCTCGGGCTGTTTGTCTTCGGCACGGTCCAGCTGATCGTCCCGGCCGGCGCGGGCGCGGGCGAAGGCCCGTCACCGACCTGGGTGCCCAACACGAACAACACCCTGCAGGTGCAGGTCATCGGCCAGCAGTGGGCCTTTACCTACCGGTTCCCCCAGTTCGGCGGCATGGAGACCACACAGCTCTTCCTGCCCATGGGGGAGCAGGTCCAGTTCAACGTGACCTCGCTGGACGTCATCCACAGCTTCTGGGCCTACCAGCTCGGGGTGAAGGCGGACGCCAACCCCGGGGTGAACAACGTCGCGTTCGCCAAGCCTCAGCAGCTGGGGAGCTTCACCGTCCGCTGCAACGAACTGTGTGGGCTCTGGCATGGGGCCATGTTCAACTACGGCCGCGTGGTGACCCCCGCCGCGTTCCAGGTGTGGGCCAGAGGCCTGCAGGCGCGGGAGGCGCGCATCGGGCTGCTCCGCGACCTGCCGCCGTACGCGCTGACCTACGATCCCACGGTCCTCCCGCAGCTCGGCAAGGACATCGTGAAGGTGGCCGGCATCACCGGCGCCAACGGTTACTACTACCCGTCCCAGCTCCAGTCGGGTGACCCCGGCGATCCGGTATCGCCGTGAGGCGGGCCGGGCCGCCGACGGCGGCGCACCCACTGACCACTCCTTCGACGAAGAGGTGACCGGATGGCTATCGAAGCAACACCGGGCGCCGACCGGATCCAGCCGGTAGGCGGCGAACCTGGCGGTCCGGCTGAGACCCGGGCGTGGTGGAAGAGGCCGGCCGTGCACACCGGCCTGATCGGCGCGGTGATCGGCTACCTGATCGGTAACTGGCTCGGCTGGCAGGTGCAGTCGGCGAGCGGCAACTTCGCGCAGGGGCTCGGCGACACCAGGGACTGGCCGGTCGTCCTGGGATACCTCTTCGGGACGGTCGGCTGGCTGGCCGGAATGGGGATCTTCAACGATCTGGGCCGGCTGATGATGGGCAAGCCGCTGGCGGACATCGAGCACGCGCCCTCCGGCGGCATGGCCAAGTACTTCCGGTACACGCTCGATCACAAGGTCGTCGGCATCCAGTACCTGTTCGGGATGATCACCTACTTCCTGACCGGCGGCCTGTTCGCGATGGCCATCAGGACCGAGCTGCTGTCGCCGACGTATCACATCATGAACGCGAACTCCTACCTGATGGTGGTGGGCGAGCACGGCACGATGATGATGATGATGATGTCGTCGGTCATCCTAGGGCCGTTCGGCCAGTATTTCGCCCCGCTCATGATCGGGTCGAAGCGGATGGCGTTCCCCCGGATCGAGGCGCTGGGATTCTGGCTCACGCCGCCCGCCTACGTGATCCTGCTGGCCGCCATCCTGTGGGGTGGCTTCCCCACCGGCTGGACCGGGTACGCGCCGCTGAGCATCCAGACCGGCCCCGGGATGGACAGCTACGCGATCGCCTTCGGCCTGATGGGGATCTCGATGATCCTGGCCGGGTTCAACATCATCGTGACCTACATCAACTACCGGGCGCCCGGCATGCGGTGGAGCCGCCTGCCGATGTTCGTGTGGTCGATGTTCACGGTCTCGTTCCTCCAGGTGCTCGCGGTACCGGTCATCACGCCGGCTTCTTCATGATGATCACCGACCGGACCGCCCAGACCGCGTTCTACGTGAACCAGCTCGGCGGCAGCAGCTACCTGTATCAGAACCTGTTCTGGTTCTTCGGGCACCCCGAGGTGTACATCCTGGCCCTGCCCGGGTTCGGGGTGGTGTCGGAGATCCTCCCGGTGTTCGCCCGTAAGCCGCTATTCGGCTACAAGGTCGGCGCGGCGGGCATGTTCGGCGTGGCGCTGCTGAGCTTCTTCGTCTGGCAGCATCACCTGTTCGACAGCGGCATCAACCCCGACATGCGCCCGCTGTTCATGCTCACCACCGAGCTGATCTCCATCCCGACCGGGTTCATCTACCTGGTCGCGCTCGGCACGCTCTGGAAGGCGAGGATCAGATTCTCCGTCCCGATGCTGTTCGCCCTGGGGATGTACTTCAACTTCCTGATCGGCGGGATCTCCGGGGTGTTCCTGTCCGACATCCCGGCCGACACCACCGAGCACGGCAGCTTCTTCGTCATGGCCCACTTCCACTACACGATCATGGGCGGCCTGATCTTCGCGTTCTTCGGCGGCGTCTACTACTGGCTGCCCAAGATGCTGGGCTACGAGATGAACCAGACCCTGGGCAAGATCCACTTCTGGACGATGTTCCTCTTCTTCAACTCGACCTTCCTGCCCCTGTTCGCCCTCGGCATGATGGGCATGCCGCGGCGGGTGTTCGAGTACGCGCGGAACCTGCAGTCGCTCAACGTCTGGGTGTCGATCTCCGCGTTCCTGCTGGGAGGGTCGATACTCATCTTCCTGATCAACTTCATCTGGTCGACGGGGTTCGCCCGGGTGAAGGCGGCGGCCAACCCGTGGAATGCCCGTGGTCTGGAATGGCAGGTGTCCTCGCCTCCGCCGCCGGAGAACTTTGCGCACATCCCCGTGGTGCTCTCCGGGCCGTATGAGTACGGCGTGAAGGATGCACCGCCCGTCGCTGACCTCAACCCGCCGGTGGGCGTGGTCAGCGCCGCTTACGCCAGCGCAGGAGCGGAGGCATAGCCATGACAACTGCGGCACCGCAGGGCGGACTTGACCGGACGGCCGAGGAGGCTGGCTTCTACCATGAGGCCGGGCTCGGCGCGACCTGGACCGGCTCCCGGCTGGCCATGGGCGGGCTGACCTTCCTGTTCGGCTCGTTCGTGTTCGCCTACTTCTACCTGCGCTCGGTGAACTCCAACGGCAGGTGGCACGGCTCCGGCTTCATCCAGCCGTCCGTGGCTATGGGCACGATCATCATCGCCCTCATCGTGATCAGCGCGGGGCTGCAGACGGCAGTGCTGCAGCGGATCAAGGCGGGCAACAAGAGGGCCTGGCAGAGCGGAGGCTGGGCGGCGCTGATCCTCGGCCTCGCGGCAGTGGCACTGATGATCATCCAGCTGCTCTTCCTGCCCTTCTGGCCGGGCAGCTCCGGATACTCCAGCGTCTTCACCGGCACCTACCCGGTCTACCTGACGGTCGTCCTGGCGGTGATGATCTGGCTGGAGATCCTGCTGATGAGGTCCCGGACGCTCCCGGCCATTTCCTTCGTCGAGCAGCCACCCACCTTCACCGAGGCGTTCGCCGTCCAGCGGTTCCAGGCCAGCCTGAGCGCCTTCACCGCCGTGTGGAACTACATGGCGGTGGTCGGGATAGTGTTCTGGGTGCTCTTCTACCTGCTCTGAGGGGAAAGGAGCGGGTCGTCCGGAGGGTTCTGTCTGCCTGCCGGAGGCCGCAACCGTCATGAACGTGGTTGTCTCGAACTGGTCGGCCAACGTGGTCGCCCTGGCCGCCTACGCGGTGGCTGCCGTCACGCATCTGCTCGGGGTGCGCGACGCGGCCACCGACGCTGGGCGGCAGGGGCGGTCCGTGGCGCCCGGCCAACTGCGCCGGGCCGTGGCCTTCCAGGCTGGCCTGCTCCTGGCGGTCCTCGCCGTGGTGTCCCCGATGGGTTACTGGTCCTACCGGTACATCTGGGTCCGCAACTTCCAGGATGTGATTCTCACGATCGCCGCACCCGCGCTCATCGTGCTCGGCGCCCCGTGGCTCCCGCTGAGGCGGGGCCTGGGGCTGGCCGTGCGGGACCGGCGCGTGGCCGGCAGCGATGCCGCCGATCGAGACTGGGCGCCCGGCTGGCCCGCCCTGCCGATCGTGGTCACGGTGATGTTCTGCGTCGTCTGGTGGGTGTGGCACCTGGCCGGGCCCTTCGACGCGGCGGTGCGCAGTCCCGCCGTCTACGCCCTCGAGGTGATCACCTACCTGGCTGCGGGCATCCTGATGTGGCTCCAGCTGGTGGAGTCACCGCCGCTGCGGCCCCAGCTGCCGCCGCTGCGGCGGATCGCCCTCGTGCTGGTCCTGGCCGCGTCCGGAACGGTGCTCGGGCTGATCCGCGCGTACGGCCCGGGGGTGGCTTACCCGGCATACCTTGAGTCCGGCCGGAGCGTCGCCGCCGTTGTCTCCGACCAGCAGGCGGGCGGGGCGATCCTGTGGGTGATCCCGCTGATCCCGCTCAGCATCCTGGCCGTGGGACTGGCCACCCGGTGGCTCAGCGAGGAGGAGTCGGAGCCCTCAGCGGCCGATTTCGACCGTTTGCTCAAGCACAAGTCAGCCTGGCCGTCCCGGCCCGGTCTGAGATGACCGTGAGTTGATTCGCAGGAGGCTGGAGTGCACGAGATAGTCCTTGCGCTATCGCTGTCGCCCACCGGTGACTGGACCCAGGCGGCGGCCATCATGACGTTCGCGATCCCCGTGGGGATCTTCGTGGTGGTGGCGACGTGGCTGTACTTCCAGTACACGAGGCCACACGCCGTGCCGGGGCACAGGGACCTGGTGCCCGCCACCAGTGGCGGCGCCATCGGCAGCGGCAGGCATGCGGCCGGTGCCCCGCGGCCCGCGGCCCAGCAGCCGCCCGCCGCCCCGCAGCCCCCGTCGGCGCAGCCGCCGGACGGTGGTTACTCTCAAGGCGGTGGCTACCCGCCGGGCGGCGGCGGCGCGCCGGGCGGCGGCGGGTACGGACGGCATGACGGCATGGAGGGCAGCTAGTGACACCTGCGACGACGAACGCGCTCCCCGCCCTGGCGGGGCGCCGTTCCGCCCGGGTCGTCGCGCGCTCGCTGTTCGCCCTCACTAAGCCGAGGATTATCGAGCTCCTGCTGGTCACGACGATCCCCACCATGCTCTTGGCGGCGCGCGGGCTCCCGTCGGTCCGCCTGCTCGTGGTGACGCTGACCGGAGGCGCGCTCGCGGCCGGGAGCGCCAACACCATCAACTGCTATATCGACCGTGACATCGACGCGATGATGCGGCGCACCTCCCGCCGCCCGCTGGCCAAGCCCACTCCGCTGGCGGTCATCAAGCCGGCCGAGGCGCTCATCTTCGGCATCCTGCTGGGTGCGGCCTCGACGATCCTGCTCGGCACGCTGGTGAACTGGCTGTCCGCCGTG
Source organism: Streptosporangiaceae bacterium (assembly GCA_035473755.1). Classification (GTDB taxonomy): domain Bacteria; phylum Actinomycetota; class Actinomycetes; order Streptosporangiales; family Streptosporangiaceae; genus UBA9676. The sequence goes on along the minus strand of DATINY010000339.1, from coordinate 16,105 downwards.
CTGGCCGACGCCGCCATCTTGTTCTACGTCTTCATCTACACGATCGGGCTGAAGCGCCGCACCCCGTCCAACATCGTCATCGGCGGCGCGGCCGGGTGCTTCCCCGTCCTGGTCGGCTGGTCGGCGGTGACCGGGACGGTCAGCCTCCCGGCCGCGGTGCTGTTCGCCGTCATCTTCTTCTGGACGCCGCCGCACTTCTGGGCGCTGGCCATGAAGTTCAAGGACGACTACGCGGCGGCGAGCGTGCCCATGCTGCCGGTCGTGGCGCCGCCCTCGGTGGTAGCTCGCAAGATCCTCATCTACTCCTACATCATGGTCGCGACCACCCTGGCGCTCGCCCCGTACGCCGGCTGGCTGTACACGGCGTGCGCCGCCGGGCTCGGGGCCTGGTTCCTCCTCGAGGCCCACCGGCTCCAGCGGCGGGTGGCCCGGATGGGCGACGGCGGCGAGCGAGCCGCGGCCGCCGGCCCGGCCGACCCCAAGGTGACGCAAGGCGCGTGCGCGGGCGTGGCCCAGCCCAGCGCCAACCCCGCGCCAATGCGCCTGTTCCACCTGTCGATCGCGTACCTGACCTTGCTTTTCGCGGTTATCGCCGTCACCTCGCTGCTCCCGTGGGGCAGCTGGTAGGAACGGGCCCGGCCCACCAGCCGTTCGCTGTCGTCATCCCTGCGGCTGACCACGGACAGTCCCTGGGGGTGACGCGGGGACATCGTGGGTTGGCGTAGCCTGGCGGAAACAGTCGCATTCGGGGGGGCCGGCACCCGAGCCGGGCGTAACCCGGCCCGGCCTGAGCGAGTGTGTGAGGTGGCCATGAAACTCGTGCCGATGACCTCGCGTCGAGCACGATGGGCAGTACCCGCCGGAGCCGTCGCCGTGGTGGCGGCGGTGACGGCCGCATCGATGGCGACCGCGGCGGCGGCCTCCCCGGCCCTGCCCGCCCGCAGTCCCGCCCAGCTGATCTCCGGGGTGGCCAGCCAGGCGGCCACGCCACCGCAGATGAGCGGCACGGTGGTGGAGTCGGCGTCGCTCGGCATACCCCAGCTGCCGGGGCAGCAGGACCCGTCGTCGCCGCTGTCGATGCTGTCCGGGTCACACACGATCAGGCTCTGGTTCTCCGACCCCGCTCACTTCCGGCTCGCCCTGCCGGTGCCCCTGGGCGAAACCGACGTGATCCGTAACGGCGGGACCGGCTGGGTCTGGCGGAGCAGCTCGAACTCGGTGCAGAAGATCATGCTGCCGGCGAGGGCGGGCGGCGTGCAGGCCAGCCCGGCCACCGGGGCCGGCGCCATGCCGGCTCCGCTAACCCCGCAGCAGGCCGCGCAGCGGCTGCTCACGACGGTCGGCCCCACCACCAGCGTCACGTCCGGGCCCACCACGACGGTGGCCGGGCAGGACGCCTACCAGCTGGTGGTCGCGCCCAAGGACAGCCGTTCCCTCGTCGGCCGGGTGGTCGTCGAGATTGACGCTCAGCACCCCGGCGTCGTGCTCGGAGTGGAGCTCTTCGCCCGGGGCGCGGCCAGCCCCGCGTTCCAGATCGGCTTCACCTCCATCACCTTCGCCGCGCCACCGGCCTCCACCTTCGCCTTCACGCCGCCGAACGGGGCGAGCGTGCACACGGTGACGCCGCACCGTCAGGCCGTGCGGACCGGCGCGCCGCCCGCCGCCTCCGGGGCCAATGTCGTCGGCAAGGGCTGGCTGTCAGTGGCCGTCCTGCCCGCATCCGTCCTGTCCGCGGTCCAGCACGGCAACGCGGCCGGGGCGCTGGGCCAGGCCGCCCAGTCGGCGGCCGGCGGGCCCGGCTCCGGCGGCAGCGTTGACACCGCCGGGGTGCTGGCCGCCCTGCTCAAGTCGGCCACGCCCGTGAGCGGCGCGTGGGGCAGCGGCAGGCTCGTGACGACCAGCCTCGTCTCCATCCTGATCACCAGCAACGGCCACGTCCTGGTCGGTGCGGTGGCCCCGTCGGTGCTGTACAGCGCGGCGGCGCAGCTCAGGTGAGCACGGCAGGCACCGGGACCGACGCTGGCACCGGAGCCGCTGCCGGGGCGCCTGAGCCCGGTAGCGAGCCCGAGGCCGGTCCCGGCGCCGCGCCATCCGGGCCGCCGGGCCCGCCCCCGGGTCCGGCGATCACCACCAGCGGGCTGACCAAGCGGTTCCGCGGCGGCCAGCTCGCGGTGGACGATCTCGGCCTGGCGGTACCGCGCGGCGCCGTCTACGGTTTCCTCGGGCCGAACGGATCCGGGAAGACCACCACGATCCGGATGCTGCTCGGCCTGATCTATCCGACCCGCGGCAGCGTCAGCCTGCTCGGCGAGCCGGTCCCCGGGGCGGCCGCCCGGGTCCTGCCGCGGGTGGGCTCGCTGGTCGAGGGCCCGGCCTTCTACCCGTACCTGTCCGGCCGGGCCAACCTGGCCCGGATCGATGCCGCCGACCGGACCGCCGACCCGCGCACCGCGGCGGCCCGGATCGACGCGGCGCTGGACCGGGTGGGGCTGCTCAGCGCGGCCAGGAAGCGGTACCGGGCGTACTCGCTGGGCATGAAGCAGCGCCTGGCGATCGCGACCGGGCTGCTCCGGCCCCGGGAGCTGATCATCCTGGATGAGCCCACCAACGGCCTGGACCCGCAGGGTACCCGCGAGGTCCGTGGCCTGATCCGGGAGATCGCCACCGGCGGCGTGACCGTCCTCGTCTCCTCCCACCTGCTCGCCGAGGTGGAGCAGATCTGCACCCATGTCGGGGTGATGCGGACTGGGCGGCTGGTGTTCCAGGGCACGCTGGACGAGCTCCGGAGCCGGGGCAGCAACCGGGTCGTCATCCGCACCGCGCAGCCCGGTGAGGCGGCGGCGACGCTGACCGCGCTCGGGCTGGCCGACATCCGGTCGGCCGATGGTGAGGTCAGTGCCCAGCTCGCGGACCAGTCTCCCGAACGGATCTGCCGCGAACTCGTGCTGGCCGGCGTCGGCGTTGCCGGGCTGGACACCCCGCGGCCCAACCTGGAGGACCTGTTCGTCGGGCTGACCGGGGAGGGGTTCGATGTCGACGGCTGAGGCCACCGCGGTCCCCGCGGCCGGAGGGGCGCGGCCTGCGGACCAGCTGGCCAGGACGCCGGGCGCCGTGCCCGGGTGGCTGCGCCTGTTCCGCTCGGAACTGCGCCTGGTCTTCCGGCGGCTGCGTAACCTGGCCCTGCTGGCGGCCCTCGCCGCCCTGCCGGTCCTGCTGGGGATCGCGCTGCGGCTGGCCGCCCCGCGCGGCGGTGGCGGCGGCGATGCGGGGTCGTCCTTCATCAGCCAGCTCGCCGGCAACGGGGTGTTCCTGGCGTTCATCGCGATCACCCTCATGATCGCGCTGGTGCTGCCGCTGGCGGTCGCCGTGGTCTCGGGCGACTCGGTGGCGGGGGAGGCCGGGATGGGGACGCTGCGGTACCTGCTCACGGTGCCCGTGGGCCGGACGCGTCTGATCGCCGCCAAGTACGCCGCGATCGTGGTGTTCGGGCTGTCCGCCTGCTGCGTCGTCGTGGCGGCGTCGCTGGCCACCGGGGCCGCGCTGTTCCCGATCGGCCCGGTGACGCTGCTGTCGGGGAATACCGTGCCGCTCGGGCAGGGGCTCCTGCGGGTGCTTTTCGTCACCCTGTACGTGGCCGCGGCCATGGCCGCGCTCGGGGCCATCGGGCTGGCCGTGTCGACCTTCACCGAGCACCCGATCGGCGCGATCGCCACCGTGCTGGTGCTCGCCGTGGTCAGCGAGATCGCCGACAACATCCCGCAGTTCGCGGCGGTGCACCCCTACCTGCCCAGCCACTGGTGGCTGTTCTTCGACTCCCTGCTCCGCACCCCGATCCTCACCTCGGACCTGCTGCACGGGCTGCTGTCGTTCGGCCTCTATGCGGTGATCTTCTGCTCGATCGCCTGGGCCCGCTTCACCAGCACCGACGTGACCGCCTGACCGCGGGCAGGGGAGCGCGAGCCCGCGGCTTCTCATCCGTTGAGGCTGGTCTGCTGCCAGCTCCCGTTGAGGTCCTGGCCCATAGCGCAGCTGGCGACGCTGGTGCTGCCCGACGCGGACGCGGACACGATGGTCACCCCATCCACCTTGATCGCGCAGGTCACGGAGCCGCTGGCCTTCAGCTGCACGCTCATCGAGTAGAACTGCGGGTTGCCGACCAGCGGCTTGGTGACCGTCAGCGGGACGGTGCCCTGGTAGCCGGACCCGGACGGGCCGTAGGTCACATCGGCGCTGCTGCCGGTGGCCACGTAGGTCACCTGCTGCGGGACCGACTCAGCCGGGCAGAGGTCCTTCTCCGCGATGCTGATCAGCTGGATCGCGTCTCCCTTGGACAGGGCCGGGAAGACCCGCCGGGCGGGCTGCACCTCGTCCGCCAGGGTCGTGCCCGCCTGGAGGTTGCGGCAGGCGCGCTGCCCGAAGGACGCAACACTGGCGTCCGTGACATTGCTGCCGAAGGTGAGGACGTTCCGTGCGTCGGAGACGAACTGCAGCTCGGCTGCGCTTAACGTCGGCGTCGCGGACGCGGCGACGGCCGTCGTCGGTGTGGCGGGCGCGGATGAGGCCGGCGGCTGGGGGGTGCTGGCCGGTCCGCAGGCCGTGAGCCCGGCGCCGAGGGCCGCGGCCGCCATGATCGCTGGCACAGCACGGCGGGTGAAGGCCTGAAGGTTCATGATCCACCCTTCTTCCGGTTTCCCGGCGGAGCGAATGACTCCCTTGTCAACCCCCGTGGATCATCCAGATGTTGGACGCCTGAGACCGTCATGAGGTGCACATTCCGGTATATTTCGCGCCCGGCGGGAATGGTCATGACCGTCTCCCGCCTCGGCGTCGCTGAATGCTGCCGGATCCCGGTCGACGGTGGCTACATGGCGGGGCCGGATGGCCGGGAGCGGGCGCGTCGGCCGGTTCCGCGCTCGCGTCCCGGCTGCGCTCACAACCGGCCCACGATGGGTAAAGCAAAGCTGGAACCCCCGCTCGCTGCGTCCCCAGCCGCCAGGCCGGGTGATCAACAACGCGGGGTCATAACCAGGGAGAATACGCTCACTGTCGCTGCGCCGTGGCCAGAAAGGACAATCCGGGCTAGCTCTTGAGGCCGGGGAAGTCCTCCTCCCAGAACTCGGTGCTGCCACGCATGCCGGGAGCGGCGGGCCCGCCTGGGCCGAGGCGCTCGGTTTCGGCCTCCCTCAGCTCGACCCGGCGGATCTTGCCGGAGATCGTCTTCGGCAGTTCGCTGAACTCCAGCCGCCGCACGCGCTTGTAGGGGGCCAGCCGCCCCCGCGCGTAGGCGAGGATCGACAGCGCGGTCTCCGGCGACGGCTCGGCGCCGGCCACCAGCGTCACGTATGCCTTGGGCACGGCGAGCCGCACCGGGTCCGGGGAGGGGACCACGGCCGCCTCCGCGACCGCCTCATGCTCGATGAGCACGCTCTCCAGCTCGAACGGTGAGATCCGGTAGTCCGATGCCTTGAATACGTCGTCGGTGCGCCCGATGTAGGTGAGGTAGCCGTCATCGTCGCGGGCCGCTACGTCGCCGGTGTGGTAGTAGCCGCCGCTCATCGCCTCGGCGTCCCGCTCGGGGTCGCCCCGGTAGCCGGTCATCAGCCCCAGCGGGCGATCCGACAGGTCCAGGCAGATCTCGCCCTCGGGCGCGGGCTCGCCGGTGACGGGGTCGACCAGGACCACGGTGTAGCCGGGGAGGGGACGGCCCATCGAGCCCAGCTTGACGGGCTGGCCCGGGGGGTTGCCGACCTGGGCGGTGGTCTCGGTCTGGCCGTAGCCGTCCCGGACGGTGATGTCCCAGGCCCGCCGGACCTGCTCGATCACCTCGGGGTTGAGCGGCTCACCGGCCGCGACGCACTCGCGCAGCGCCGCCGTGTCGGCCGCGGTGAGGTCGGACTGGATGAGCAGCCGCCACACGGTCGGCGGCGCGCACAGGGTGGTGACCCCGCTCTCGCCGAGCGCGCCCAGCAGCGCCGGCGCCGAGAACCGCTCGTGGCCCAGGATCAGCGCGGTGGCCTCGGCGTTCCAGGGGGCGAACACGTTGCTCCACGCGTGCTTGGCCCAGCCGGGGGAGGAGATGTTCAGGTGCACGTCCCCGGGCCGCAGGCCGATCCAGTACATCGTCGACAGGTGCCCGGCCGGGTAGGACGCGTGGGTGTGCTCGACCAGCTTCGGCTGGGCGGTCGTGCCGGAGGTGAAGTACAGCAGCAGCGGGTCGGTGGCCCTGGTGATGCCGTCGGGGGAAAAGCTGGCTGACTCGTCGGCCGCGTCCACGTACGGGAGCCAGCCGTCCGGAGTCGCGCCGCTGTCCGGTCCCGGGCCCACCGCGATCGCGGTCCAGCGGCCGCCCAGGCCGTCGAACCTGGCGGCGAAGCTGGCCTCGGTCACCACGTGCCGGACGTCGCCGCGCGCTATCCGGTCGGCGAGGTCGGCCGTGCCGAGCAACGTGCTGGCCGGGATGATGACCATGCCCAGCTTCATCGCCGCCAGGATGACCTCCCACAGCGGTGCGATGTTGCCCAGCATCAGCAGCAGCCGGTCGCCGCGGCGGGCCCCGAGTTCGCTCAGCCAGTTGGCAACCTGGCTGGACCGGGCAGCCAGCTCGCCGTAGGTGAGCTGGGCAGCAGCGTCGCCGTCGGCCACGATCCGCAGAGCAGGCCGGCCAGGGTGCTCGGCCGCGATCACGTCGAACCAGTCCAGCGCCCAGTTGAACTCCTCCAGCGTGGGCCAGGAGAATTCGCGTTTGGCGGCCGCGTAGTCGTCGCGGTGGCGCAGCAGCAGGTCACGGGCGGCGCGGAAGGCGGCCGCCGACGGATGTGGCTCGGTCATGGGGTTCATCGTCGCAGGTGCGGCCGGCCTGCGGATACCCACGGGCGCGCGCTTAGGCTCGCGCCCGTGGCCACCCCTCGCCGCGTGCCACTGGGCCCGGGCGGTGTGGCCTGCTATCCGTTCTGCAGAATGAGCGGGTTGAAGGATCCGGTGGTGCCGCTGTATCCGGCGGCCCACACGATCGCGTTCCCGGGTGCGGTGGAGACCGACGTCAGCACGCTGGGGCTGCCCTGGTTCGGGCTCGTGACCGTGGCCCAGGCCGTGCCGTTCCAGTTCAGCGTCAGCGTCTGCGCCGAGGCCGCCCCGGCCGGTGTGCCGTAGCCGACGGCCCACAGGTTGTTCGGGGCGCTTTCGGTGACGCCGGTCAGGGCGTTATTCGTGCCGGGCGAGGGGCTCGGCACGATGCTCCAGGCCGTGCCGTTGTAGTGCTCGATGAGGGTGTTGCTGGGCGATCCGCCGATGCCGATGACGTGGTCGCCGCTGCCGCCCACGGCCCAGACGTTGGTGGGGCTGATCGCGTCCACCGAGCTGAACTCATAGGCCAGCAGGGTGTCCGAGCCGCTGACCAGCGGCATCGGCACCACGCTCCAGGTGCTGCCGTTCCAGTGGTCCGAGAACGTCTCGTACCGCAGGTTGGTGGCGCTGACCTGGATCATGTAGGAGCCGACGATCCACACGTCGTTCGGGCCGTCGGCGGATACCGCGTTGAGCGTGTTGGGGAACCCGGTGCTGGTAGGCAGCGGGTAGGTCACCCTGCTCCAGGTCGTGCCGTTCCACTGCGCGAGCTCACCGCTCGCCGCCGGGGTGTTGTCGCCGATCGCGTACGCGTCGGTGGGGCTGATGTCGGCCACCCCGACGGCGTAGGTGCCGCCGCCCATCGCCGTGGCGAAGCTGGACGAGGTGGCCCAGCCGCTGCCGTTCCAGTGCAGGGCGAGCGGGACGAAGGTGTAGCGCTGCGGCCGCTGGTAGCCGACGGTCCAGGAGTCGCTGGCGCCGCTGGAGCTGACCGCCTGGAGGTTGACCGACCCGGTGATGGCCGGCACGGTCGCCTGCGACCAGGCGGTTCCGTTCCAGTGGTCGATCAGGGCATGCGAGCCGAGGCCGGTGTTGGCGGCGCCGCCGGAGTTACCGACCGCCCAGGCGCTGGTGTCCGACGGCGCGCTGACACCCCGCAGGTTGGCGTTCTGCCCGGTCGGCGGGGCCGGGACTACGGTCCAGCCGGCGGCCAGCGCCGGGCTGGCGCCGAGCAGCAGCGCCGCGGCCAGGCCGATCCCGGCGCCGATCTTGGCAGTTAACATGATGGCCCCCTTCCAGTGATGCTCCACTTACCCTACGTAGCCGCCTGCGGGCGTCATTCAAGGCCGGCGTCCCGCCGGCCCGAATGACCCAGGGGCGTTCCGCTCCTCCGCATCGCAGCGTGAGGAACGTGGCGGCGCCGCACCGCTTTCCGCGCGCCGGGCCCTTCGGCCGGGCCGGGCGCCGCCCTTCCTGGCGCGCGGAATCTCTGGTCTCCCGTCCAGCCCGAGCCTGCGTGCCGTCCGCGGGCCGAGCAACGGGGAAATCCCTGTATTTGCCGAAGCTTGGAGTGCATCGGTAGCGGTGCGTCAGCGGCGCGCGGCGCCGCCCCGGCGTCCGGGGGGCGCGGTAGCGTTCCAGACGTGCCCCCCGGCGACGCCCCCCAGCCCTCGCGGGATACAGCGTCCGCGGATGTCCCGACCGCGTCCGTGGATGCCGCGTCTCCGGATGAGGGGGCGCCGCCGCCCGTGACCGGCCTGCTGGCCGCGGCGGTGGACGGCATCGGGGGCACCGCCCGGCCCGGGCAGGACGCGATGGCGGAGGCGGTCTGGCGGGCGATCGGGACCGGGGAGCATCTCGCCGTGCAGGCGGGGACCGGGACCGGCAAGTCGCTCGCCTACCTCGTCCCGGCGGCGGCGCATGCCATCGGCCGCGGCTCATCGGTGGTCGTGGCGACGGCCACGATCGCCCTGCAGCGCCAGCTGATCGACCGCGACCTGCCACGCCTGACGTCGGCGTTGGAGCCGCTGCTCGGCCGCGAGCCGACCTTCGCGATCCTCAAGGGCCGTCGCAACTACCTGTGCCTGCACCGGCTGCGGACCGGCCCGCCCGACGAGCCCGGCGAGACGCTGTTCGACCCGGCCGACGTCTCGGCCATGGGCCGGCAGATGCGGCGGCTCACCGAATGGGCGGCGGACACCGCCACCGGGGACCGCGACGAGCTCGTGCCCGGGGTGGAGGACCGGGCCTGGCGCCAGGTCTCGGTGAGCGCCACCGAATGCCTCGGCGCGCAGCGGTGCCCGTTCGGCTCGTCGTGCTTTGCCGAGCTCGCCCGGGAGGCGGCTGCGCGGGTGGACATCGTCGTCACCAACCACGCGCTGCTCGCGATCGACGCGCTGGAGGACTACCCGGTCCTGCCCGAACGCGACGTGGTGATCATTGACGAGGCGCACGACCTGGTGAACCGGGTCACCTCGGTGGCATCCGCGGAGCTGTCGGCCCCGGCGGTGGAGACCGCGGCCCGCCGGGCCGGCCGGATGCTGTCGGCCGACGAGGCCGCCCCGCTGCGGGAGGCGGGTGAGGCGGCCGACCGGGTCCTGGCCGACATCCCGGCCGGGCGCATCGACGACCTGCCCGCCCCGCTGGCCAGCACGCTCGCCGTCGTCCGCGACACGGCCGGCGCCTGCGCCGCACAGGTGCGGGCCAGCGGCGGGGGAAGCGCGGAAGATGCCGAACGCCTGGCGGCGGGGCGGGCCGCCCTGGCCGCGCTCGATGACGTGGGCGGGACGGCCGACCGGGTGCTGGGTGCGTTCGGCCCTGACGTCGCGGCGCGGCGCGACGTGGTGTGGATGGACCGCCCGGCCGACCCCGACAGCCGGCGGCCGCCCACGCTGCGGGTCGCCCCGCTGGAGGTCGGCACGCTGCTGGCCGATCGTCTCTTCCGGCGCCAGACGGTCGTGCTGACCTCGGCCACGCTGGCGCTGGGCGGGTCGTTCGAGCCGCTGGCGCGGCAGTGGGGCCTGCCATCCGGCGGCGGTGAGGCATCCGCGGGCGGTGAGGCATCCGCCGCCGGTGAGGCATCCGCCGCCGGTGAGCCGCCCTCTGGCCGTGAACCGTCCGCCCGCGGTAGGCCATCGGCGGGCGGTGAGGCAGCCGCCGGCGCTGAGGCCACCGGCGGCGGCCCGGCCACCCGGGTGGGCCTCGCCTGGTCCGGGCTGGACGTCGGGTCCCCGTTCGACCACCGGCGCGCCGGCATCTTGTATGTCGCCCGCCACCTGCCGCCGCCGGGCCGCGATGGCCTGCCCGAGTCTTACCTGGCTGAGCTGCGTGAGCTCATCGCGGCGGCCGGCGGCCGCACGCTCGGGCTGTTCTCGTCAATGCGGGCGGCCCGGCAGGCGGCGGACGAGCTGCGCGGGCAGATCAGCCAGCCCCTGCTGTGCCAGGGAGATGACGCCACCGCCGAACTGGTCCGGCAGTTCATCGATGACGAGACGAGCTGCCTGTTCGGCACCTTGTCCCTCTGGCAGGGCGTGGACGTGCCGGGCCGTTCGCTGCAGCTGGTGGTGATCGACCGGATCCCGTTCCCGCGGCCGGATGACCCGCTCGCCTCGGCCCGGCAGCGGGCGGTGGCCGCCCGGGGCGGGAACGGCTTCATGGCGGTGGCCGCCGCGCAGGCGGCCCTGCTGCTCGCCCAGGGCGCGGGCAGGCTGCTGCGCACAACGGACGACAAGGGCATGGTGGCCATCCTGGACCCACGCTTGGCCACCGCCAGGTACGGCGGCTTCCTGCGGGCGTCGCTGCCGCCGTTCTGGACGACCACCGACCCCGGCATCGCGCGCGCCGCCCTGCGCCGGCTGGCCGCCCAGCCGGATTAGGTCACGCCCGGCGGGCCTCCACCCCACCGTGAGGCGGCGGAGGTAGCGGGTGCCGCCCCGCCGCGCATCACCGTCCCGCGGAACGCGATTTCCTATCTCCAGGCCGAAGGGTGACGAGCGGCCGCCACTGACCGGTCAGCCCCGCGCGGCGCGGGCGGTCAGAGGACGTCGTGGCCGGGGTGCGGCTCGTCGGGCAGCGTGCTGCGCTGCGCCGGGATGGACCCGAGGCGGCCGGCCTGGTAGTCCTCGAACGCGGTAATGAGCTCATCCCTGGTGTTCATCACGAACGGCCCGTAGGCGGCGATCGGCTCCCGGATCGGCTGGCCGCCGAGCAGCAGCACGTCGAATTCCCGGCCCGGGCCGTCCTGGCGCTGGTCGGCGGAGAAGGTGATCACATCACCCGGGCCGAACACCGTCAGCTGGCCCGTGCGGACCGGGCAGCGCTCCGCGCCCACCGTGCCCGAGCCCGCCAGCACGTACGCGAGCGCGTTGAAGTCACGCCGCCACGGCAGCCGGACCTGGGCGCCGGGCGCGACGGTGGCGTGGAGCAGCGTGATCGGCGTGTGCGTGATGCCGGGGCCGCGGTAGCCCGCCAGGTCCCCGGCGATGAGCCGGAGCAGCGCGCCGCCGTCGGCCGAGGACAGCAGCCCAACCTGGCCGGCCCGGATGTCCTGGTACCGGGGGTTGGTCATCTTCAGCGTGCGGGGCAGGTTCACCCAGAGCTGGAACCCGTGGAACAGCCCGCCGCTCATGACCAGTTCCTCGGGGGGCTCCTCGATGTGCAGGATGCCGCCGCCGGCGGTCATCCACTGCGTGTCGCCGTTGGTGATCCGCCCGCCGCCCCCGTTGGAGTCCTGGTGACGGAAGATCCCATCGATGATGTAGGTGACGGTCTCGAAGCCGCGGTGCGGATGCCAGGCGGTGCCCTTCGGCTCACCTGGCGCATAGTCGACCTCGCCCATCTGGTCCATGTGGATGAACGGGTCGAGCTGGGCCAGGTCCACCCCGGCGAAGGCCCGGCGGACCGGGAAGCCCTCTCCCTCGAACCCGGACGGCGCCGTGGTGACCGACGCGACCGGGCGGTCGGCCGCGCCGGTGGGGTCGGGCTCCGGGACGCGCGGCAGAACCAGGATGTCTTCGACGGTGACCGCTGGCATGACCACTCCTCCGCATCTGGAACGTCTCCCCCGCGCCAACGATAGTTGACCGCGCAACATTCCCCCGGGCGGAGCCCGGGCACCGGCGCGGAGCCGCCGACGGCGACCCGGGCCGGGCGTGATCTGGAGCAGGGAAAGACGCCGCTGACATGCGCCGTGTGGCTTGCCTGCTTCCGGCGAACCGGGGCCCGCGCGAGGGCTATTCTCAGCAGCTATGACTGAGGGAAGCGGGGGAGCGCGACGGGTGCTGCGGGCCTGTCTGGGCGCCAGCATGACCGTAGCACTGGTGGCCGTGTGTGGTGGCTCGTCGGGCACCGCGGCGCCGGGCGGCACCGCCCAGGCCACCGCCGCGCCGGGGGGCGCCGCCAGCGGCGCGCCGGCGCTGAGCGGGGGGGCCGCTGCGCTGGCCCGCCTGTTCCCCATCGGGGTCTACGTTCAGGCCCCGGATAATTTCGGGCTGTGGAAGAGCAGGGGCGTCAACACCATGGTTGTCGTCCCGGACGGAAACAGCGAGACGGCCTGGAACAAGGCCGCCATCCGGGACGGGCTGTATGAGATCCGGGCACCGGCGAGCAACCCGGCCAGCGACGTGGGCGACAAGAACCTGCTGGCCTGGGCGCTGCCCGATGAGCCTGACGATGTAACGACCCAGATACCTTTTGCCAAGGTCCAGCGGACCTACCGGTCATGGAAGCGCATCGACCCGCGGCTGCCGGTGTACATCAACTTCAACGGGCAGTTCAACCAACACGATGTGAAGACCGATGCTGGCGGCACCTCCTGGTACCACCAGTACGTCAGGGGCGCCAACTGGATAACCTCCGACCTCTACCCGGTTAACAATGGCCAGGGCAATGACCTGGGGGTGATCGGGCAGGAGGTCACCCAGCTGCGCCAGCTGGCCGGGAGCAAGCCGGTCTTCGTGTTCATCGAGTCAGGGGCCTACGCCGCGGGGAACCCCGTCATCACCCCCAGCCAGTTCCGGGGTGAGGTCTGGGAGGCCATCATTCATGGTGCCCGAGGCATCTTCTACTTCCCCGTGCGGGTCACGCCCCACTTCAGCTACGACGTGACGCCCCCGGCGGTGGCCGCCGAAATGACCAGGCAGGACGCCACCATCACCAAACTGGCGAGCGTGCTGCAGGGCACGATCAACCCCTCGTCACTGGGCGCGAGCGCGCCGGCGCCGCTGCAGGTGGCCTGGCGGAGCTCAGCAGGCCACAGTTACTTTTTCGTGCTCAACCTGTCGCCCAGGGCGGTTAGCCATCAGGCGATCAGGCTGAGGGGCATCGGCTCGGCGGCATCGGCCACCGTCTACGGCGAGAACCGCACCGTCCCGATCTCCGGCAGCACCATCACCGATGACTTCGGGCCGTACGCGGTTCATATCTACCAGGTGCCCTGAGCCGCTAGGGGAGCTTCCAGTCGACGGGCGTGCCACCCTGCTCCTCCAGGAGCTGGTTGGCCCGGCTGAACGGCCGCGTCCCGAAGAACCCGCGGTCGGCGGAGTTCGGGCTGGGGTGGGCGGACTCGATGATCGGCACGTTGGTGAGCAAGGGCGCCAGGTTGCGCGCGTCCCGGCCCCAGAGGATCGCGACCAGCGGCGTGTCCCGGGCGGCGAGCGCCCGGATGGCCTGCTCGGTCACTTCCTCCCAGCCCTTCCCGCGGTGGGAGCCGATCTTTCCCGGCTGGACGGTGAGGACGCGGTTGAGAAGCAGCACCCCGCGCTCCGTCCAGGTGGACAGGTCGCCGGTGGCCGGCTGCGGGTAGCCCAGGTCCTCGGTGTACTCGCGGAAGATGTTGACCAGGCTGGGCGGCAGCCGGCGCAGCTCGGGCGGGACCGAGAAGCTCAGCCCCACCGCGCAGCCGGGCGCGGGATAGGGGTCCTGGCCCATGATCAGCACCCGCACATCGGCAAAAGGCTGCTTGAACGCCCGCAGGACGTTCTCGCCCGCGGGCAGGTACCGGCGCCCGGCCGCGATCTCCGCCCGCAGGAAATCGCCCATCGCGGCGATGCGGTCCGCGACCGGTGCCAGCGCGGACGCCCATCCCGCCTCAACGACCTGATTCAGGTCCCTTCCCGTCACGGGGAGCCACTCTAGCCGCGCGTATTTCCCGCTGCCAGTGCACCACGCATGATGGCTCAGCCACGAACACGGGGCGGCGCGGCGCCGTGCTGGCCGGCTCCGTGCTGGCCGGCACCGTCTGGTCGGCACCGTCTGGTCGGCACCGTGCCGATGCTGGATCATGAGGGGGCACGCACCCGGCGGGGAGGGTGAGATGGCGGCTGATCATGGGCCCGGCGGGCCTCACGTCACGCGGGCCGGAGGGTCGGCAGCCGTCCGGCTGGGCCTGGCGATCCTGCTCGCGGCCGTCATCACCGTGGTGCTGGTGATCATCGGCCGGGTGCACCAGCCCAACTACGCCACCACCATCTTCGGCCAGAGTGCCCTGGGCGCGCTGGCGCTCAAATCGTGGCTCGCCACCGTCACGCTCGGCCTGGCCGCGGTGCAGGTGGTGCTCGCCCTGTGGCTATACCGAAAGCTGCCGTTCGCGCCCGCCCCGCCCCGGTGGGTGGGCCCGGCCCACCGGGTGAACGGGGTCGTTCTCATCGCCGTCACCATCCCGGTGGCGCTGCACTGCCTGAACGCCTACGGGGTCCAGCTGAGCAGTCCCCGGCTCGCGGTGCACTCGCTGGCCGGCTGCTTCCTCTACGGGGCGTTCGTGGCCAAGATCCTGCTGGTCCGCAGCAAGCGGCTGCCCGGCTGGGCGCTGCCGGTGGCGGGCGGGACGCTGGTCACGGTGGTCGTCGTGCTCTGGTACACCGCCGCCCTGTGGTACTTCAACGGTTTCCGGCTGCCCCACCTGTAACGATGGCCGGAGATCGGGGGGTGGGGCCGCGTCAGGGGCGGCCCGGGCCGGCCAGCACCGCACGGACCTGGGCGGCGATCTGGATGTCTTCCCGGGCGGCGACCACGAATGACCTGACCGGGGCGCCGGGGTGCCCGATCTCCCGGTCGGCGGGATCGCCGTCGGCCGCGTTGCGCCCGGGGTCCAGGCGGATGCCGAGGAAGCCGAGCCCGGCCGCCGCCTCCGACCGGACCTCCGGCGAGTTCTCGCCCACCCCGCCGGTGAACACCAGCAGGTCCAGGCCGCCCAGGGCGGCGGCCATGGCCGCGATACTGGCCCGGAGCCGGTGGGTGTAGACGTCGAGCGCGAGCCGTGCGTCCGGCTCGCCGACACTGGCGCGGGCGACGACCTCGCGCATGTCCGCGGTCCCGGCCAGGCCGAGCAGCCCGGACCGGTGTTCCAGCGTGGCCGCCAGCTCCGCGGGCGGCGTGCCGGCCTGCTCGGCCAGCCACAGCACCAGGCCCGGGTCGACCGATCCGGAACGGGTCGCCATGACCAGGCCCTCCAGCGGCGTGAAGCCCATGGTGGTGTCGACCGAGACGCCGCCGCACACGGCGGCCAGCGATGCACCGGCGCCCAGGTGGCAGGTGACGATGCGTAGCGTGGCGGCACCGGCCGCGCCGGCCAGCTCCGCCGCCCGGCCCGAGCAGTACGCGTGGGACAGCCCGTGGAATCCGTAGCGCCGCAGCGCCCAGCGCTGGCGCCACTCGCGCGGCAGCGCGTAGGTGGCGGCCGCGGCCGGGATCGTGGCGTGGAACGCGGTGTCGAAGCACGCCACGCCGGGCAGGCCGGGCCGCGCGCGCTGGACCGCCTCCACCGCGGCCAGGGACTTCGGCTGGTGCAGCGGGGCCAGGCTGGTCAGCGCCCGCAGCCTGGCCAGCACGCCGTCATCGATCCGGACCGGGCCGGTGAACGAGGTGCCGCCGTGCACGATCCGGTGGCCGGCGGCGTCGGCGTCGCCCAGTGACGCGAGCGCTGAGCCGATCGCCGCGGCATCGGCCTCGCCGCGCGGTGCGGGCAGATCCGCGGTGCCGGTCACCTTGTCGGAGTCGTCGAGCACGCGCAGCTTGAGGCTGCTGGATCCGGCGTTGACCACCAGGACACGCACCAGTGTCAGCCCTCCCTAATGCGGCCAGGCCCAGTCGCGGATCTCCGGCGCATCCTCGCCGTGGCTGCGCGTGTAGGCGCGGCACCTGATCCGCTCGTCGGTCATGAGCTGCCGCAGGTGGCCGGCCGAGGACGCGAGCCCCGGCACCCGGTCGATCACGTCGATCACGAGGTGGAACCGGTCGAGATCGTTGAGCATCACCATGTCGAACG
>DATINY010000338.1:0-5774 GCA_035473755.1 Streptosporangiaceae bacterium | reverse complement strand
TGCGCCGCGGCTTCCAGCGGCCGATGAGGAGCCACTTGGCCAGCACCGGCAGGATGCCCATGGCCAGCAGCCCTCCCCCGCCGAAGACCACCAGCCGCGCGTAGATCCCGAGCGCCCCGCTGCCCGCGACAGCCCAGGCGGCCCCCGCGTTCACCGCCAGCGAGAAACCGGCGACATAGGCGGCGAACGCCAGCAGTTGCAGCGTGCCGCACAGGGCATACGCCAGCGCGCCCCGCGCGGCGGGAGCCACCTCGGGCGGGGCTCCCGGCGCCCGCCACGACCCCGGCGCCTGGCCGCCGGCCGGGCCGGGCCGGGCCTGTTCGCGGGCGAGGCCGGGCTCCCCGATGGCGGCGGCGAGCAGGCGCACCGTCGGGTGCAGGTAGATGTCCTTCATCGACACCGGTGGCAGGTCGCCACGCGCGCGGACCGCGGCGCTGAACATGGCCATCAGCAGCGAGCTGGCGCCGAGATCGTTGAAGAAATGGCCATCGGCCGAGACCCGGTCAACGGCCAGCACCGTGGCCAGCACCTCGGCCAGAGCCCGTTCCGTCCCGGCCGCCGGGGCCACGTGGTCGCCGCGGGTGGACAGGTGGCGGGGCCCGCTCGGCGCGGGCAGGCTCTTGCGGTCGGCCTTGCCGCTGGGCAGCACCGGGATGGCCGGCAGCTGCTCGAGGTAGGCCGGGACCATGTACGCGGGCAGCCGCTCGCGCAGCTCCGCGTAGACCCGGCCGGGGTCCACGGCGGGCGTGTCGCGGCGGGCGCTGTAGTAGGCAGCCAGCTCCACGACGTCCGGCGCGGGCTGGCAGGTGCTGACCACGGCCTGCGCGATACCGGGCACCCGCAGCAGGACCGACTCGATCTCGGTCAGCTCGATGCGGTACCCGCGGATCTTGACCTGGGTGTCGATGCGGCCGTGATGCTCGACCTCGCCCTCGGCGTTCAGCCGTCCCAGGTCGCCGGTCCGGTAGATCCTGCCCCGTGGGTTGTTCGGGATGCCCAGGAAGTCGGGCACGAAGGCGCGCTCGGTGAGGTCCGGGCGGCCCACGTAGCCGCGGGCCAGCCCGGCCCCCGCGATGCCGATCTCCCCCATCTCACCCGGCGGCAGCGCCCGGTCGCGGTCGGGATCGAGCACCACCACGGAGTAGGTCGGCAGCGGGACGCCGATCGTCACCGGCCGGCCGGGATGCACCACCGTCCAGGTCGCCGTCACGGTGGCCTCGGTCGGGCCGTAGACGTTGAGGAACCGCCGGCCGGGCCGGTGCCAGCGGGTTACCAGGTCCTGCGGGCACGGCTCGCCGGACACCAGCAGGAAGCGCAGCCCGGGCAGGTCCTCGTCCAGCGTGGCCAGCAGGGTTGGCACACAGCACATCGCGGTGACCTGGCGGTCCCGCAGGAACGCGTGCAGCTCCCGCCCGAGCACCCGGGCCCCGTCCGGCTTGGGCACGAGCGTCGCGCCCGCCATCCACGGCACCCAGATCTCCTCGACCGAGAAATCGAACGCGATCGTCATGCCCTGGTAGACGCGATCCCCGGGGCGCATCCCGTACACCTCGGCCGCCACCCGGACGAAGTTGCAGATGCTGGCGTGCTCGATCGCGACCCCCTTCGGCCGCCCGGTCGAGCCCGAGGTGTAGATGATGTAGCAGAGGTCGTCGGCCGGCTCACCGGCCTCGCCGGCGCCGAGCCGGTCCCAGCTCTGCCTGGCGATCTGCTCGATCGCCTCGTCCAGGTACAGCAGCCTGGCCGTGCCCGCCAGCGGCGCCGCACGCTCCGCCAGATGCGAGCGTGACAGCACCATCCGCACCCCGGCGTCGGCGGCGATGTAGGACAGGCGGTCCGGGGGGTAGCTGGGATCGAGGGGCACGTACGCGGCGCGGGCCTTCAGCACCGCCAGCATGCCGAGATAACCGTCCACCGCCCGGTCGGACAGCAGCCCGATGCGGTCACCCGGCCGGACGCCCTGGCGGACCAGAAATCGCGCCAGCTGGTTCGCTCGCGCGTCCAGGCCCAGGTAGCTCAGCGTCCCGTCCATCGCATCCACCGCGAGGTGCCTGCCCCGGCCCTGCCGGCGCAGCCAGTCACACCGGCGCTCGAACAGCCACTCCAGGCGGTCGCCTTCCCGCCACCGGATCGAGTCGTCGTAGCCGGCGCTGGTCAGCACCCGGCCGCCCAGGCAGCTGCGCGACCCCGGGCGGTCCCGCCCTCCGCTGTGCTGCCCCGCATCGAACGTGGCACTCACGGTGCCCGCGGCCATCGCGCCTCACGTCCCGTCAGCCATGCCGACAATCGGATGCCCGGGCCGGTGGCGATACTTCCCGCTGCCACTGAGCTATCGCGGACCACAAGGCACTGTCAGAAAGGTCGTGCTTCATGGTGGCGGGCACGCGGTGGTGTCGAGCTGAGGTAGCCAGCCACGGGCCTGATCCTGGGCCGGCTTCCTTAGATCCCGCTGGGTGTCTCCGGCGACCTGGCTGAAAACCCGGTCCGGTGCAACGGCTCGGTGGCCCTTCCGGCGCCAGCCGGTGGCGCCGTCGCGTTCGGCACCGCCGTAGCCACGGGCGTAACATTGGCCGATGGACGACGAGCGGATCTGTGAGCAGTGCGGCGCTGGGTTCGCGCCGCGCCGCGAGCACGCCCGGTTCTGCTCTGTTCCCTGCCGGGTGGCATGGAACCGCGACCATATGGGCGATACCGCGGCCGGGGCGACCGCGCTCCTGTGGTCGATCACCGCGATGAGTGACACGGCCGAACGGCTGCCCAGGGCCAGGTCGTGGGACCGGCCACGGGCGTTTGCGGTGATCGGCGAGTCGGTGTGGTGGGTCACCATCGTCGACGCCACGCTGGTGCGCCATCACCAGAGCGCCTACGACGGCGCCATCGCCCGCCTCACCCCCGCACGGCGCCGGGTGATCGATGACATCCTGGCCGGGCTGCGTTTTGTCCGGAACCGGATCGGCGATGAAGCCGGCCTGGCCGAATTCATCGAAACCAGCCCGTCCGGACCCGGCGCCGACCGGGGGCGCATCACGGGCTGGACGTGGAAGCCGATGCCCGAGCCGGTGCTCACCTCGCTGGGCCCACGCGGGCGGGCGTGGGAGATGACGCGGTACCGCTCGTACCAGGCTCAGCTGGCGGGCCACACCACCGGGGAGACATTCGGGCAGGCAGTAGCGTTCCTCCAGCTGGCCGCCGCGAGCACTTCCATCACCGACATCAGCGAGCACGCGTCCTGAGAAGCGCAGCCCCGGGCTGGTGTCCAGGAAACGAGGGATCCTCAGGTCGCAATGCGCTGGCCGGGATCAGTGCAGATTCTCAAGCCGTTCGATCTCGGTGAGTATCTGCCATTCGGCGATCTGCTCGCGGGCCAGGCGGCGGTCCCGGCGCGCCCCGCGCCAGAGGTAGACAGCGAAACCGGCCAGCAAAGGGCCAGCGAATAACGCCGATATCCATGCGATCATTGGAGCTCCCCTTCGGCTTCCCACTCTTCCCCGTCCCCGATTTACAGGCTACGGCGGCAGGTCACCGCCCACGCCAGCGCGGTGGGAACCTTTCCTTAATTTTGCTTCCCCGCGATCTGCGAGGCAAGGCAGAGGCAGCAATATCAATACGAGACGGCAGCAGCCCGGCAGCCTATCTATGTGACCAGGCCAGTCGCAGCACGCCAGATCTCCTGCCGATGTTCGGGTCACGAAGAAGATACAGGGAAAACCCTAGGGAAATGCACGGTGGCCACAAGCCGGGAGTATCTCCTGTGGCGATAGGGGCTTTACCGCCCGGACGATATTGCTGATGGCAGTGGTGCCAGCCGGGAACCCGGCGGCGTCAGCCCGCCGGGGGCGGTTCGAACTCCGAACTAGCCGCCCCGCGCTCAGCGAGCAAGAGTGCAGAGGTCGGGCCGTCTGGCGCCGCGCGACCGGGAGGGGTTCGCCGTCATGGATGCAAGCGAGCGCAAGCTGGCCAGGGTCCTTACCGTGCGCGGATCGGGGACGCGGCCATGAGCAGCGGATATGACGTTGTTATCGTCGGCGCGGGCAGCGCCGGATGTGTGCTCGCGGCACGGCTGAGCGAGGACCCGGCCTGCCGCGTGCTGCTGGTCGAGGCGGGTCCCGACTACCCGGCAGCAGAAGTCCCGGCCGATCTGGCCGACGGCACACACGGCACGAGCACCGCCTCGCACGACTGGGGCCTGCGCGGCACCGGCGCCGCTGGCGCGCCGCTGCTCAGCCTGCCGCGGGGCAAGGTTACCGGCGGCTCGTCGGCGGTGAACGCCACCTTCGCGCTGCGCGGGCATCCGGCCGACTACGACGGCTGGGCGCTGCCCGGGTGGCGGTTCGCCGACATCCTTCCGGCCTTTCGGCGTCTTGAGCGCGACCTGGACTTCGGCGCCGCGGACCACCATGGCGCGGGCGGCCCCGTCCCGATCCACAGGCATCTCGGGGGACAGCGGTCCAGCCTGGCGACCGCGGCCGAGGAGGCCATCGCCGCCGCCGGCTTCCCGCGCATCGATGACCACAATGCACCCGGAGCGGTCGGGGTGGGCCCGTTGCCGGTCAACTGCCTGGACCGGCGGCGCATCAGCACGGCCATCGCCTATCTCGAACCGGCCCGGCACCGGCCCAACCTGACCATCACGGCCGGCCGGACGGCACGGGAGATCGTGACCCGCCGCGGCCGGGCCGAAGGCGTGGCCCTGACCGGCCCGGACGAGGTGGTGCCAGCGGGCGAGGTGATCGTCTGCGCCGGGGCGTACGTGTCGCCGGCCCTGCTGCTGCACTCGGGCATCGGTCCCGCCGCCGAGCTGACCGCTCTCGGCCGCCCCGTCGTGGCCGACCTCCCCGGCGTCGGTGCCAACCTCGCCGACCATCCGGCGGTCGCGGTCGACCTGCAGTGCGTACCGGCCGACGGCGACCCGCCGATCTTTCAGCTGGTCGCGACCGCTCACAGCAGCCTGGCGCGGCGGGCCGGCCCGCCGGACCTGCAGCTGGTGGTGTGCGGGCCGTACCCGGCGGCCGGCGGCGGGGCGGGCTGCACGATCGCCGCGGCCCTGCTCAAGCCAGCCTCCCGTGGCCGGGTCTGGCTACGCGACGCCGGCCCGGGATCCGCGCCCGGGATCGACCTTGGCTACTTCCGCGACCCCGCCGACCTGCCGCGGCTGCTCGAAGGCCTGCGGCTCGCCGACGAAGCCGCGCGTCACCCGGCGCTGGCCGGCCTCACCGGCGGCCGGCGGCTCGGGCCGCCCCCCGAGGCCATCGCCCGCGACGATGTCGCCACGGAGTGGATCCGGAACTCGGCCTGGACCTACCACCACCCGATCGGCACGTGCGCCATGGGGCTCGACCCGGCCGCCGGGGCGGTCGTCGATCCGGACGCCCGCGTCTACGGCGTGGACGGCCTGTCGGTTGCTGACGCGTCGATCCTGCCCGAGATCCCTTCGGCCAACACCAACATCCCGGTGATCATGGTCGCCGAGCATGTCGCCGCGCGGCGGAGGTCGCGGCCAGGCACACGTCACGCCATGGCGGGAGCGCCATGACCGATAGAGATCTCATCACTGGCAGGAACGCCACGACCAGCAGGAATGCCATGACAAGGGGGGGCGCCATGACAAGCGGGAGTGCTAGGACCGGCGGAGGGGCTACGGCACAAATCGGCGCGGACCTGCAGGCCCGCCTGCGGGGCAGGGTTGTTGACCCGTCGGACCCCGGTTACGACCAGGCCCGCCGGGTATGGAACGGGGCCGTCGACCGGCATCCCGCGCTGATCGCCTGTTGCGC
>DATINY010000337.1:0-19282 GCA_035473755.1 Streptosporangiaceae bacterium | reverse complement strand
GTCGCACACAGTGACGGCTCGGGCCGGGCTGGCCGCTGCGGCATGCGGCGCGGGCCGCCGCCCCGGCGGCGCGGTGACCGAAGCGTCGATCGGCCCGGATGCGTTAGTCTGTGGTGGCCAGTGGGCGGTGGACCCGGCCCTGGCGCCGGGCGATTGGCTCAGCGGGAGAGCGCCTCGTTCACACCGAGGAGGTCACTGGTTCGATCCCAGTATCGCCCACCAGGTATGAGCCCAGGTCAGAAGCTCTTAGACAGGCCTCATCCCCCGTCCAGGGATGGGGCCTTCAGACTGCGCGCCGCGTGGCTTCCAGCCACGACGCCGGTGCGCTGGGGGAGCTGGGCCCCTCAGCGGCCCCGGCGGTGTCCCTGTTCCCGTCATCTGCCATAGCTGCGGAAGATTCGGGGTCAGGCGGTGCGGGAAAAAGGCCGTAAGGCACCGTGACGGGGAACGGTGTGAAGCGTCATGGAGATCGGTCAGATGGTGCGGTGGACGGGTGCGGCCAAGGCACGCGGGCAGAACGCGCGCCGCACAGCCGCAGCGAAAGGCCGTCATCGCAGACAGCGAACCAGCTGTGACGGCCATCGGTGGCATATGAGAGGACGTGCGTGAATGGGCTCATCGACGCGGATTATCCGGGCGGCGCTGCTGGCCGCCGCCGCCGTGGCGCTCGCCGCCGCGGCCTATCTGCTGCGCGAAAAACATCAAGAGGCCGGGGCTGCCGTGGAGAACATCGAGGACCAGCTTGATGCGCTCGATCCGGCCACACGGGCCGCCGTCGTTGCCCGGCTGACCTCAGATGAGGTGAAAAAGGTCCGCGGGTAACCAGCCCTGACCGGCGGTGGCGAGGGCGGGTTACCGCTGGTCCTGCTCCGGCACTTCCGCGGGAATCTCGACAACTGGGCCCCGGCGCATTCCTGGTGCCAATGCCGCCGCCCGCCCCGCGGTCAGCCGTCGGCACGATCAGCCTGCCGGGCTAGCAGCCTCCCGGCCGGCGCCGCGGTGGCCAGCTGGCCGCGCAGCCAGGTGCGGCGCACGACCCCGGTGAGCGTCCGGCCCGCATAGGGGGTCACCGGATGCCGGTGATACAGGCGGGCGGGGTCGACGGTGAACGTTGCCGCGTCGTCGAACGCCACGAGGTCGGCGTCGTAGCCGGGGGCGATCGCCCCCTTGCCGGGCACGCCGGCCAGGGCGGCCGGCCCGGCGGCCATCCACCGCGCCACGTCGGCGAGGCTGTGGCCGCGCTGGCGCGCCTGCGTCCACACCGCGGGCAGCCCGAGCTGGAGCGAGGAGATCCCGCCCCACGCGGCGGCGAAATCGCCGCTGGCTTTCTGTTTCAGGCCGGGCGGGCAGGGTGAATGGTCGGATACCACCGCGTCGATCAGCCCGTCCGCGAGCCCGCCCCACAACCTGTCCCGGTGCGCGGAGCCGCGGATCGGCGGGCAGCACTTGTACTCGGTCGCGCCGTCGGGGACCTCCTCGGCGCAGAACGTCAGGTAGTGAGGACAGGTCTCGACCGACACCCGGACCCCGTCCGCCCGGGCTGCCGCGATGACCGGCAGGGCGCTCGCCGACGCCAGATGCAGGATGTGCACGCGCGTCCCGTGGCGGCCGGCCGCGGCGAGCAGGCGCGCGATCGCGGTGTCCTCGGCGGCCGGCGGCCGCGAGGCGAGGAAGCCCGCGTAGGACCGGCCGGCCGGGCTCGGAGCCGCCGCGATGACGGCGGCATCCTCGGCATGCACGATGAGCAGCGTGTCCAGCCGGGCAATCTCGGCGAGGACGGCGTCGAGACCGGCGGAATCGAGGTGGCCGAACTCCGGCACCCCGGAATCGACGAGGAACGCCTTGAAGCCGAACACCCCCGCGCGGTGCAGCCCGGCCAGTTCCCCGAGGTTGCCGGGGACGGCGCCGCCCCAGAAGCCGACATCAACCCAGCCGCCGCGGGCGGTGGGCCGCTTGCGGCGCAGCGCGCCGGTGGTGGTCGTGGGCGGCAGGCAATTGAGCGGCATGTCGATCAGCGTGGTAACCCCGCCCTCGGCGGCAGCCCGGGTCGCGCTGGAGAAGCCTTCCCACTCGGTGCGGCCCGGCTCGTTGACGTGGACGTGGGTGTCGACGGCGCCGGGCAGCAGCACCTCTGATCCGGGCAGTTCCTCGACCCGGACGGCGCCGGGGGCGTCGCTGAAAGCGGCGAGCGCGGCGATCTTGCCGTCCCGGATGGCCACCGTGGCAGGCCGGATGCCGTCGAGGGTGACGGCCCGGCGAGCACGGATCACCAGTTCATAGTCAGCCATACCGTCCGTCCCTCGGCCCGGTGGCGTGCAACCCGGGTGACTGTGACCCCGGCGGGATGTCGCTGCAAGCAGCCAATCCGATGCCTCAACAAGCAGTCAACATGGCGCTACGGTGACGGCATGGCCGACGACAGGCGCGGACCGGAAGATGACGCGGCGATGCCCGGCCTCGCGCGGCTCAACGCGCTGCCGGACGGCGGGGCCATCGAGGTCCTGCTCGGGTCCTGCAGCGCGCCCGGCTGGGCTCAGCGGGTGGCCGGCCAGCGGCCCTTCGGGTCCGTGGATGACCTGCTGGCCGCCGCGGACGCCGCCTGGGCCGCCCGGCAGCCGGGTGAGCTGGAGGCGGCCATGGCCGGTCATCCCCGGATCGGGGAGCGGGGCCTGTCCGCACAGTCCCGGCAGGAACAGTCGGGGGTCGGCTCGGATCCCGGCGTGGTCCAGGCGCTGCGGGAGGCGAACGCCGCCTACGAGGACCGGTTCGGGCACGTGTTCCTGATCTGCGCCACCGGCCGCGGGCCCGATGAGATCCTGGCCGAGCTGCGCCGTCGCATGGCGCACGATCCGGCCACCGAGCTCGAGGTGGCCGCGACCGAGATCGGCAAGATCAACGCCCTTCGCCTGCGGCAGCTGGCCGCCGCCTGACGCAGGCAGTGAACCGCCGGATCCGGGCCTGACCGGCATCGGCCGCGAGCGGGCCCGCCCGGGGACCTATGCTGCATCCATGGCCTACCCGGTGCCAGAGGAGCCCGTGCCGCAGGACGGGGCTGGTGTGCCTGATGGGTTCCAGCGGCTGTGGATGCCGCACCGGATGGCCTACATCAAGGGCGAGAACCGGGTCGTCGGGACTGGGCCGGAGGGCTGCCCGTTCTGCCAGATCCCGCGGCTGGACGATGCCGAGGGCCTGATCGTCGCCCGCGGCTCGCTGGTGTTCACCGTGCTGAACCTGTACCCCTACAACGCGGGCCATCTCATGGTCTGCCCGTACCGGCACGTCGCCGACTACACCGAGCTCGACGGGCCCGAAACGGCCGAGCTGGCCGATCACACCAAATTCGCGATGACCGCCCTGCGCGCCGCCTCCGGCGCTCAGGGCTTCAACATCGGCATGAACATGGGCAACGTCGCCGGGGCTGGCATCAGCGCGCACCTGCACCAGCACGTCGTGCCCCGGTGGGGCGGGGATACCAATTTCCTGCCGGTGATCAGCGCCACCAAGGTGCTGCCCCAGCTGCTGAGCGAGACCCGCGAGATAGTCGCCGCCGCCTGGCCGGGCCGGCCGGCCTGGCCAGGCGGCGGCGACCGACCCTGAGCCAGGGCGGTCAGCCCGGGGCGGTCACCTCTTGACCGCGGGCGCTACCTTTCCTTCGCGGCGCTCACTACCTTCTCGGCCTGGTGCGCGGGCAGCGGCTCGTAGCGCAGGTAGGACCGGGTGAACGAGCCCGTCCCATGGGACATGGACCGCAGGTCGATCGCGTACCGGGTGAGCTCGAGCTCGGGCACCTCGGCCTTGACCAGGGTCCGCCCGCCCGCCACCGGCTCGGTGCCGAGCACCCGCCCGCGCCGCGACGACAGGTCGGACATGACCGCGCCCACGTAGTCGTCGTCCACCAGCACGGACAGCTCGTCCACCGGTTCCAGCAGCAGCACCTTGGCCCTCTCGGCGGCGTCCCTGAGCGCGGCCCGGCCCGCCTTCTGGAAAGCCATGTCGGACGAGTCCACCGAGTGCGCCTTGCCGTCGTACAGCGTGACCCGCATGTCCACCATCGGGTACCCCGCCGCGACTCCCTGCTCCATCTGAGCGCGGACGCCCTTTTCCACCGAGGGGATGAACTGCCGGGGCACCACCCCACCGACGATCTTGTCGACGAACTCGAACCCGCTGCC
Organism: Streptosporangiaceae bacterium; assembly: GCA_035473755.1. GTDB lineage: Bacteria > Actinomycetota > Actinomycetes > Streptosporangiales > Streptosporangiaceae > UBA9676. The sequence continues at coordinate 15,110 of DATINY010000337.1, read as the reverse complement.
GGACGACAAGGGCTCCACCTCGATGTGGGCGATCCCGAACTCGCCGTGGCCACCGGTCTGTTTCACGTTGCGGCCGAGCCCCTGGGCCTTCCCCCCGACCGTCTCCCGCAGCGCCACCCGCAGCGGGGTCGTCTCCACCGCCACCCCATACCGCGAGCTCAGCCGGTCGAGCAGCAGATCCGCGTGCGCCTCGCCCATGCACCACAGCACCAGCTGGCGGGTCTCGGCGTTATTCTCCAGCCGCAGCGTCGGGTCCTCGGCCACCAGCCGCCCCAGCGCCTGCGACAGCTTGTCCTCGTCCGCCTTGGACTTGGCCGTGATCGCCACCGGCAGCAGCGGCTCCGGCATCACCCACGGCTCCATCAGCAGCGGCTGCTCCTTGCTGGACAGGGTGTCCCCGGTCTCCGCGCTGGTCAGCTTGGCGACGGCGCAGATGTCGCCGGCCGGGCAGGCCGGGACCGGCCGCTGCTGCTTGCCCAGCGGCGAGGTAAGCGCGCCCACCCGCTCGTCGGTGTCATGGTCGGCGTGCCCCCGCACGGCCAGCCCGTGCCCGGACACGTGGATCCCCACATCCGGCCGCAACGTGCCGGAGAACATCCGGACCAGGCTCACCCGGCCCACGTAGGGGTCCGCGGTGGTCTTGACGACCTCGGCCAGCAGCGGCCCGTCCGGGTCGGAGCCGAGGCCGGTCACGGGCTTGCCGTCCAGCGTGGTCACGGCCGGCAGCGGGTGTTCGCCCGGCGCCGGGAACGCCTGCGTCACCACCTCGAGCAGTTCGGCCATGCCGATGCCGTGCGGGCTGGAGGAGGCGAGCACCGGGTAGAAGCTGCCCCGCGCCACCGCCTTCTCCAGGTCCTCGATCAGGCCCTTGACGTCGAGCTCCTCGCCGGAGAGGTAGGCGTCCATGAGGGACTCGTCCTCGCTCTCCTGGATGATTCCCTCGATCAGCGAGCCGCGCAGCTCCGCCACCCGGTCGGCGTCCGCGGGATCGGGGTCGGCCTCGGTGCGGGTGCCGCCCGAGTAGTCGAACAGGCGCCCGGACAGCAGCCCGATCAGCCCGCTCACCTCGTCCTTGGCGTCGCTCACCGGCAGATACAGCGGGGCGACGCTGTCGCCGAACGCCGCGCGACAGGCGGACAGGGCCTGGTCGAAGTCGGCCCGCTGATGGTCGATCTTGGTGATGACGACGGCGCGCGGCATGCCGACGGCGGCGCATTCCTCCCACAGCATCCGGGTGAGCCCGTCGACGCCCTCGGTCGCCGCGACGGCGAACAGCGCCGCGTCCGCGGCGCGCAGGCCCGCCCGCAGGTCCCCGGTGAAGTCGGCATATCCGGGCGTGTCGAGCAGGTTGACCTTGACCCCGGCATGGATCAGCGGCGCGAGCGTGAGGTTGGCCGACCGATGCTGCCTGATCTCCACCTCGTCGAAGTCGCTGACCGTGGTGCCGTCCTCCACCCGGCCCGACCGCTGGATGGTGCCGGTCGCGACCAGCAGCGCCTCCACCAGCGTGGTCTTGCCCGCCCCGGAATGGCCGACCAGCACCACGTTGCGCACGCTGCTGTGCTGGTCGGCCGCGGGTGCACCGCCCGCGGCGGCCGGTCCTTTCCTGTCTGTCATCATCTGCCTCCTGCCAGGCTCCGTTCGGCTGCGTCATGGCCAGCCTTTACCTCACGGCCACCGCACCACAACCCCTGAGCCGGAATCGCCGGGCCCCCGGGCCCCGGCGGCGGAGACCGTCAGGGAGCCTCCTGGGCGAACCGCAGCCATGGCTTTCCCAACTGGGCCCACTAGGATTCGGACCGCCATGCTGAACGCGCTGCGCCCGTACCTGACCCGCCTGCTGACGCCGGTGGGGGAGGCGCTCGCGCGCACCCCGGTCACCCCGAACGCGATCACCATCACCGGCACGTGCGGGATGGTGGCCGGCGCGCTGTGGCTGTTCCCCACCGGGCACCTGTTCGCGGGCACCTTGGTGTGCACCTTCTTCGCCCTGGCCGACCTGCTCGACGGCGTGCTGGCCCGGATAAAGGGGACCAGCGGCGCCTGGGGTGCGTTCCTGGACTCCACCCTCGACCGGGTCGGGGACGCGGCGGTGTTCGCGGGCCTGGCGGTCTGGCTGGCCCGCACCGGCCAGGGGGTGCTCGCCGTGGTGGCCCTGTTCTGCCTGGTGGCTGGCCTCCTGGTCTCGTACGCCAAGGCCCGGGCGGAGGGCCTGGGGGTGCGCTGTGACGTCGGCATCGCCGAGCGCGGCGAGCGGCTGGTGATCGGCCTCACCTCGGCCGGGCTGGCTGGGCTCGGGGTCCTCTACGTGCTCGCCATCGGGCTGTGGGTGCTGGCGGTGCTGAGCGCGGTGACGTTCGGCCAGCGGGTACTCGCCGTGCACGCCGCCACCCGGCCGGGGCAAGCTGCTGTCACCGCGCCGGGCACGGCGGAGCAGGGTACGGCAGATCAGGGCGGGACATCCCCACCACCGGCTGGAGGAACGCGATGAGGGGCACGCTGGCCACGGCCAGGGACTGGTTTGTGGACCGCGCCTATGCCCTGGGCTGGGCGCTGTCCTGCCGTGTGCCCGAATCCTGGGCGCGCTCGGCGTTCCTGCTCGCCGGGGACATCGCCTGGCGCCGGCAGGGGCGGGGGGTGCAGCGGCTGGAGGCCAACCTGCGCCGGATCATCGGCCCGCAGGCGTCCGGCAAGGAGCTCCGGGCCCTGTCCCGGGCCGGGATGCGCTCCTACGCCCGCTACTGGATGGAGGTGTTCCGGCTGCCGGTGATCAGCCGGGAGCAGATCCTGGCCGGCACCGTCAGCGTCGGGAACGGGGAAGAGGCGGCGTTCGAGATGCGGGATGCGGGGCGCGGCGTCGTCTTCGCCCTGCCGCACACGGGAAACTGGGAGGTGGCCGGCGCCTGGCTCATCGCCCGCGGGGCGGGGAAGTTCACCACCGTCGCCGAGCGGCTCAAGCCCGAATCGGTGTTCCTGCGGTTCCTCGCCTTCCGGGAGTCACTCGGCTTCGAGGTGCTGCCCGCGACCGGCGGCAACAGCCGGTTCGGGGTGCTGGCGCAGCGGCTGCGCGCCGGCGGGATGGTCTGCCTGCCCGCCGACCGCGACGTCACCGGCGGCGGGATCGAGGTGGAGTTCTTCGGGCAGAAGGCGCGGATGATGGGCGGCCCGGCGGCGCTGGCCGTGCAGACCGGCGCCGCGCTGCTGCCGGCCGTGCTGTGGTTCGAGGGCCGTGGCTGGGGCGTGCACATCTACCCGGAGGTTCCGGTGCCCGCCGAGGGAAGCCGGCGGGACAAGATCGCCGCCATGACGCAGCAGATGGCGCGCAACTTCGAGGAGGGCATCGCGGCCCACCCCGAGGACTGGCACATGCTCCAGCGGGTCTTCGCCGAAGACTTCGACTCGGCCCGGCTGCCCCCGGCCGCCGGCCCGGGGGAGGAGCTGAACGCCGGCGTCGGCGGGGGCGGCCCTGGTGGCGGCGGGCCGTCATGAGGATCGGCATCGTCTGCCCGTACACCTGGGATGTGCCAGGTGGGGTGCAGCAGCACATCAGGGATCTGGCCGAGGCGCTGATCGAGCTGGGCCACGAGGTATCGGTGATCTCCCCGGCCGACGACGACACGCCGCTGCCGGACTACGTGGTGCCCGCCGGCCGGGCCGTGCCGGTGCCCTACAACGGGTCGGTCGCCCGGCTCGCGTTCGGGTTCCTGTCCGCGGCCCGCGTCCGCCGCTGGGTCAAAGAGGGCAACTTCGACGTGCTGCACGTGCACGAGCCGGCCGCGCCCAGCCTCTCGCTGCTGGCGTGCTGGGTCGCGGACGGGCCGATCGTGGCCGCCTTCCACACCGCCATGCCGCGCTCCCGGCTGATCCACGCGACCTCCCCGGTGCTGCAGACCGCGCTAGAGAAGATCAGCGGCCGGATCGCCGTGTCCGAGGCGGCCCGTACCACCCTGGTGGAGCACATGGGGGGCGACGCGGTGCTCATCCCGAACGGAGTCACCGTCCGCAGGTACGAGAAGGCGAGCCCGCTGCCCGGGTGGCCCGGCACCGGTGGCGCGCTCGGCTTCCTGGGCCGGATGGACGAGCCGCGCAAAGGCCTGGACGTGCTGCTGGGCGCGTTCGAGACGCTGGCCGCCGGCCGGCCCCAGCTGCGGCTGCTGATCGCGGGCCCGGGGGACGCCGGCGACGTCACCGACCGGGTGCCCGCGCCGCTGCGGGAGCAGGTGGTGCTGCTCGGCCAGGTGAGCGAGGAGGACAAGGCCCGGGTCTACCACTCGGTGGACGTGTTCTGCGCGCCGAACACCGGCGGTGAGAGCTTCGGCATCGTGCTGGCCGAGGCGATGGCGGCGGGGGCGCCCATCGTCGCCAGCGACCTGGACGCCTTCCGCCAGGTGCTGCGCGGCGGGAGGGCGGGTGAGCTGTTCACCACCGGCGACCCCGCGGACCTGGCGGCGGCGGCGGGCCGCCTGCTGGACGACCCGCCGCTGCGCGCGCGGCTGTCCGCGGCGGCCAGCGAGGCGGTGCGGGCCTACGACTGGCCGGTGGTGGCCCGGGACGTGGTCAAGGTGTACCAGGCCGTCATGCCCGCCGCCGGCAAGGTGGAGGTGGTGCCATGAGCCCGCTGACCGTCACGATCATCGTCATCGCCGCCGCGATCCTGATCGGGGTCTACGTGTCCTGGCGCGCGGGCCGGCTCGACCGGCTGCACACGCGGGTGGAAACGGCCCGCGCGTCCCTCGAGGCCGCGCTGCTGCGGCGCAGCGCGGTCGCGCTGGAACTCGCCGCCTGCGGGCTGCTTGACCCGGCGACCAGCCTGCTGCTGGCCGGGGCCGCACACGACGCCCGGGCCGCCGGTGAGCCGAACGAGCTGGCCGAGAGCGACCTGACCCGGGCGCTGAGGGCGGCGCTGGGCCAGCCCGGCTTCCGCGCCGCCCTGGCCGAGCTGGGCCGGGGCGACGAGCTGCTCGCCGAGCTGGAGGCCGCGGCCCACCAGGTGTTCCTGGCGCGCCGGTTCTACAACGACGCGGTGGCTGTCACCCGCGACGCGCGCCGCCGCTGGCTGGTCCGCATGCTCAGGCTGGCCGGGGGCGCGCCGCTGCCGGAGTTCTTCGAGATCGACGATTCGCTCGTGACCGGGGGAGCCGAGGGCACCGGGGCCGACATGCTCCACTTCACCAGCGGCGGGGATGCACCCGGGCCGGTGGCCTGACCCGCGGGCGCAGCGCGTCGCGGGCGGCCCGGGTAAGTGGGCCGGCGAGCGCCTACCATGGAGGTGAGCCCGCCTAACGAGTCTGTGAGGTTGATCGTGTCAGTCAGCAGTGCCGCCAGCATCCCCGGCGCCCGCGAGGGCAGTGCTGCCGCCGCGACCGGGACCGCGCGCGTCAAGCGGGGCATGGCCGACATGCTCAAAGGCGGGGTGATCATGGACGTGGTCACCGCCGACCATGCGAAGATCGCCGAGGACGCGGGCGCAGTCGCGGTGATGGCGCTGGAGCGCGTGCCGGCGGACATCCGCGCCGAGGGCGGGGTCGCCAGGATGAGCGACCCCGACATGATCGAGAAGATCATCCGCGCCGTGTCCATCCCCGTGATGGCCAAGTGCCGGATCGGCCACTTCGCCGAGGCCCAGGTGCTGCAGGCCATCGGGGTCGACTACATCGACGAATCGGAGGTGCTGACCCCCGCCGACGAGGCGCATCACGTGGACAAGTGGGGCTTCACCGTGCCGTTCGTGTGTGGCGCGACCAACCTGGGGGAGGCGCTGCGCCGTATCTCCGAGGGCGCCGCGATGATCAGGTCGAAGGGCGAGGCCGGCACCGGCAACGTGGTGGAGGCCACCCGGCACATGCGGCAGATCTCGGCCGACATCGCGCGCCTCGCCGCGGTGCGCACCGACGAGCTCTACTCCGCCGCCAAGGACCTGCAGGCGCCCTACGAGCTGGTCGCCGAGGTCGCCCGGGCCGGCAAACTGCCGGTGGTGCTGTTCACCGCCGGGGGCATCGCCACCCCGGCCGACGCGGCGATGATGATGCAGCTCGGCGCGGAGGGCCTGTTCGTCGGGTCGGGGATCTTCAAGTCCGGCGATCCGGCGCAGCGGGCGGCGGCGATCGTGAAGGCCACCACGTTCCACGACGATCCGGACGTGGTCGCCAAGGTCTCGCGGGGGCTGGGCGAGCCCATGGTCGGCATCAACCTGGACACCCTGCCCGCCGAGCAGCATTACGCCGGCCGCGGCTGGTAACGACCCCGGCGGCCCTCGCCCGCCTGGGCCCGCGTGGACCGTCACCGCCCCACCCGAGGGGAGCGAGATGTTCGAGCGGTTCACCGAGCGGGCGCGGCGCGTCGTGGTCTTCGCGCAGGAAGAAGCCAGGGACCTCAACCACAACTACATCGGCACCGAGCATCTGCTGCTCGGGCTGATGCGGGACTCCGACGGCGTCGCGGCGCACACGCTGCGGGAGCTGGACATCAGCCAGGACGCGGTACGCGAGCAGGTGACAGAGATCATCGGCCGGGGCAAGCGGTCGCCATCCGGCCACATCCCCTTCACCCCGCGCGCCAAGAAGGTGCTCGAGCTCTCGCTGCGGGAGGCGCTGCAGCTCAAACACAACTACATCGGCACCGAGCACATCCTGCTCGGCCTGGTCGGGGAGGGCGAGGGGGTGGCGGCCCAGGTGCTCGTCAAGCTGGGCGGGAGCCTGAGCCGGGTGCGGGACAAGGTGATCGAACTCGCCCCGCCCGGGACCGGCGAGGGCCCTGAGCTTCCCAGCCCGCTCCGCCGGTCACGCGTGCCGGGGCCGCTGGATGAGCTCATGCGGCGGCTGGAGGCCATGGACGAACGGCTGTCCGCCATCGAGCGTCACCTCGGCCTGGCCGGCGGCCCTGGCGCTCCTGCCGCCGGGCCGGGCCCAGGCGCCGCCGCGGGCGGCCCCGCGGAACCGGGCGGCGGACGGGAGCCGGGCGGCAAGCCAGAGCCGGGCCGCGGACCGCGGCCGGACGGCGGGGAGGACCCGGGCGGCGCGGCGGCGGGCGGCGCCGGCCGGTAAGGGAATTCCGGCAGCATGGCAGGTGTTTGAACCGGGATCGCGCCGGCCGGGCGGCCGCGGCCGTCCCGGCGCACACGGGGCACACGGGGCACACGCAGGCGATCAGGTGGCGGAGGTTGTTCGTGGGATCGGGTCCGGTCATCGGGGTGCTCGGCTTGCAGGGCGACGTGGCCGAGCATGGGCGGGCGCTGGCGGCCGCCGGGGCCAGCCCGGTCACGGTGCGGCGGGCGGACGAGCTCGACCGCGTGGACGGGCTCGTCATCCCCGGCGGCGAGTCCACCACGATGTGGAAGCTGGCGGTGATCTTCGACCTGATGGACCCGCTGCGCAAGCGGACCGCCTCCGGGATGTGCGTGTTCGGGTCCTGCGCCGGGATGATCATGCTGGCGGACCGGCTGCTGGACGGCGTGGCCGGCCAGGAGACCGTGGGCGGGATCGACATGACGGTGCGGCGGAACGCGTTCGGCCGCCAGGTGGACTCGTTCGAGAGCGACATCAGCCTGGCCGGGATCGCCGGCGTCCCGTTGCCGGGCGGCCCGTTCAGGGCGGTCTTCATCCGCGCTCCCTGGGTGGAGGAGACCGGCGCGCAGGTGGAGGTTCTGGGGACCGATCCGGCCACCGGTAGGATCGTCGCGGTCCGGCAGGGGCCGCTGCTCGCCACCTCCTTCCACCCTGAGCTGACGGGTGACGTGCGCGTCCACCGGCTGTTTGTTGACATGGTGAGGGAACGGACATGAGTGGCCATTCGAAGTGGGCGACGACCAAGCACAAGAAAGCGGTCGTCGACGCCCGGCGCGGCAAGCTTTTCGCCAAGCTGATCAAGAATGTCGAGGTGGCGGCGCGCACCGGCGGCGCCGACCCGACCGGCAACCCCACCCTGTACGACGCGATGCAGAAGGCGAAGAAAAGCTCGGTCCCGAACGAGAACATCGACCGGGCGATCCGCCGCGGCGCCGGCCTGGAGGCGGGGGGCGCCCAGTACGAGACGGTGACCTATGAGGGCTACGCCCCCGGCGGGGTGGCCGTGCTGGTGGAATGCCTCACCGACAACCGGAACCGGGCCGCCGCCGACGTCCGGACCGCCCTCACCCGCAACGGCGGGTCCATGGCCGACCCCGGCTCCGTCTCCTACCTGTTCCACCGCAAGGGCGTGGTGCTCGTCCCCAAGGCCGACGGGGTGACCGAGGACGACGTGCTCGCCGCCGTGCTGGACGCGGGCGCGGAGGACGTGATGGACCTCGGCCAGTCGTTCGAGGTGATCAGCGAGCCCACCGACCTGGTGACGGTGCGGACCGCGGTGACCGATGCGGGCCTGGAGTACGAGTCGGCCGAGGCCGCGTTCCTGCCCACCGTCGAGATCGACCTGGACGAGGATCAGGCCAAGCGGGTCTTCCGGCTGATCGAGGCGCTCGAGGACTCCGACGACGTGCAGGACGTCTACGCCAACTATTCAGTCTCCGACGACATCATGGAAAAGCTCGGCTGACGCCGCTGGGCGACACGCCGCGGCGCCTCGCGGCCCGGGCCGCCCTTGCCCGGTAGGGTCGCACCGAACACATGTTCGCTACGGAGACCGGCCGGGATGGTGAGGCATGCGGGTGCTCGGCGTCGACCCCGGGCTTACCCGCTGCGGGCTCGGGGTGATCGACGGGGCCCCCGGCCGGGCCCCCACCCTGGTCGCCGTCGGCGTCCTGCGCACCCCGGCCGGGGATGACATCGCCGCGCGCCTGCTCGCGCTGGAGGCCGGGATCGAGGAGTGGCTCACCGCGCATCAGCCCGACGCGATGGCGGTGGAGCGGGTGTTCAGCCAGCACAACGTGCGGACGGTGATGGGCACCGCGCAGGCGGGCGCGGTGGCCATCGTCTGTGCCGCGCGGCGCGGGCTTCCCGTCGCGCTGCACACTCCCAGCGAAGTGAAGGCGGCGGTGACCGGCAGCGGCCGGGCGGGCAAGGACCAGGTCACGGCCATGGTGATGCGGCTGCTGCGGATGGATGCCCCGCCCCGGCCCGCCGACACCGCGGACGCGCTGGCGCTGGCCATCTGCCATCTGTGGCGCGGCGGGATGCAGCGCCGCCTGGCGGCCGCGGCCGGGGCGGGACGCCGGGCATGATCTCGCACCTGGACGGCAGGGTGTCCGCGATCGCGCCGGAGGGCGCGGTGATCGAGGTCGGCGGCGTCGGCCTGCTGGTCCAGTGCACGCCGGGCACGCTGGCGACGCTGCGTCCAGGGGAACGGGCCCGGGTGGCGACCTCGCTGGTGGTCAGGGAGGACGCGCTCACCCTGTTCGGCTTCGCCGCCGACGATGAGCGGGACGTGTTCGAGCTGTTGCAGACGGCCAGCGGGGTGGGGCCCCGGCTCGCGCTCGCGATGCTGGCCGTGTTCACCCCCGACGCGCTGCGCCGCGCGGTCGCCGCGGAGGACGTCACCGCGCTGACCCGGGTCCCCGGCATCGGCCGCAAGGGCGCGCAACGGATCGTCCTGGAACTCGCCGGACGCCTTGGCCCGCCCGGCGTGGCGGGTGGGCGCGCCCAGCAGGGCCAGCTGGCCGCCGCCGGGCCCGGGCTGCCGGGCGCCGAGCCCTGGCGGGACCAGGTCCGGGCCGGGCTGCTCAACCTGGGCTGGCAGGCGCGCGAGGCGGACCAGGCGATCGCGGCGGTGGCGGCCGACGTGCAGGCCGCGAGCGGCGCCGGTGGCTCGAACGGCGGCGACCCCACGGGGGGCGGCGCCAACGGTGACGGCGGCCAGAATGGCGACGGCGGCGCCGCGGACGGCACGCGGGCCGAGGTGGACGTCGCGGCCATGCTGCGGGCGGCACTGCGGAAACTGAGCCGGGCGTGAGCGGGCCCGGCTCAGGCTCAGGCCAGGCGCACGCGGCGGCGGAGGAGGCGGCACGGGCGGCGCCGGAGCTGTCCCAGGCCGAGATGGACCGGCTGTCCCAGACCGAGCTTGACCGGCTGTCGCAGGCGGAGCAGGAGCGGCTCGTCTCGCCGCTGGCCGGCGCCGATGAGCGGATGATCGAGGGGGCGCTGCGGCCCAAGCGGCTCAGCGACTTCATCGGGCAGGGCCGGGTCCGCGAGCAGCTGTCGCTGGTGCTGACCGGTGCCCTGCGGCGGGGCAAGCCCCCCGACCACGTGCTCCTGTCCGGCCCGCCCGGCCTCGGCAAGACCACCATCGCCATGATCATCGCCGCGGAGCTCGGGGCGCCGCTGCGGATCACCAGTGGGCCCGCCATTGAGCGGTCGGGTGACCTGGCCGCGGTGCTATCCACCCTGGGTGAGGGCGAGGTGGTGTTCATCGACGAGATCCACCGGGTGGCCCGGCCCGCCGAGGAGATGCTCTACCTCGCGATGGAGGACTTCCGGGTCGATGTCATGGTGGGCAAGGGGCCCGGCGCGACCGCGATCCCGCTGGAGATCGCGCCGTTCACCCTGGTGGCTGCGACGACCCGGGCCGGCCTGCTGCCGGCGCCGCTGCGTGACCGGTTCGGCTTCACCGCCCACCTGGACTTCTACGAGGCCGCCGAGCTGGAGATCATCGTCCGCCGGTCGGCGGCGCTGCTCGGGGTGGCGCTGCGCGACGACGGCGCGGAAGAGATCGCCGGGCGCTCGCGCGGCACGCCGAGGATCGCCAACCGGCTGCTGCGCCGGGTCCGCGACTTTGCCGAGGTCCGCTGCGACGGGGTGGTCACCCGCGAGGTCGCCCGGTCCGCCCTGGAGCTGTACGAGGTGGACGAGCAGGGCCTCGACCGCCTCGACCGGGCGGTGCTCGGCGCGCTGGTCAGCCGGTTCGGTGGCGGACCAGTCGGGCTGTCCACCCTCGCGGTCGCGGTGGGGGAGGAGGCGGAGACGGTGGAGGTGGTGGCCGAGCCGTTCCTGGTCAGGGCGGGCCTGATGGCGCGGACACCGCGGGGACGTGTGGCCACCCCGGCGGCATGGGAGCACCTGGGCCTGCCCCCGCCCGCGGCCCCGGGCCTGTCCGGCCTGGCCGCGCCGGGCAGCCTGTTCGAGTAGGGCAGAATTGGCGAATCAGGCCGTCACGCGGCACGCCGGGGACTGGCGGGTTTGGTCGCGAGGATGTCACGATCAGTCGCAACAGGCCATAGCCTGTTGGTGCGCCATCCGTGCGCCGCTACACTTCGGCAGTTGGCCCCTTTAAGCGCCATCTGTGGGGTGCTGGGGCCTACGCGCCCGCGGCTCAAGTCCGTGAGCCGGCGCAGAACATCAACGGGAAGGAAGCCCCCGAGATGCATTATCTTCTCGCGGCCACGTCCACGTCATCAAAGGGGAACCCCTACCTGTTCCCGATCATCATCGTCGCGCTGTTCGCCCTGCTCTACTTCGTGATGATCCGGCCGCAGCGGAACCGGCAGCGGCAGGCCGCGCAGACGCAGAGCGAGGTCATGCCCGGCTCGCGGGTCCGCACCACGGCCGGCATGTACGCCACCGTGGTCTCGGTGGAGGGCGACGACGTGGTGCTGGAGATCGCCCCGGGCGTCAACGTGCGATACATGCGGCGGTCGATCATGGGCGTGGTGCCCGACAGTCCCGGGGACTTCGCGGCCGACCAGGATGAGTCGGTGGACGGGTCCGGGCCGGCCCGGGGCGCCAAGGGCGGGACCGGGACGCCGTCCGACGCCACCGAAGACGGGTCCGCCACAACCTGACCGCGGGGCGCCGCCGCCGATGGGCTCACCGGCATGAGATTCGAAGGACGGGCGAGAAGTGGCTCCCCCAAGCAGTAACGCCTCACGGCCGGGCCGGGCGCTGGCCGTGCTGGCCGCGCTCATCGTGGTGCTGGTGCTGGCCATCCTGGGCAGCGATATCGCCAGCCCCGCGAGCTGGTCCAAGAACTTCCGGGTACACCTGGGACTGGACCTGACCAGCGGGACAACCGTGGAGCTGCGGGCGGTCAAGCCCGGCGGCCGCCCCCCGACCGCGGCCGACATGCAGCAGGCCATCCAGATCATGGAAAACCGGGTGAACGCCAGCGGGACCACCGAGGCCCAGGTCCAGCAGCAGGGCAGCGACATCATCAACGTCTCGGTGCCCGGCCAGGGCGCGCAGCAGGTGGTCAACCTGGTCAGCCAGACCGCCGAGCTGCAGTTCCGCCAGGTGCTGCTGGCCGCCCCGAACTCGGCCGCGGCCGCGGCCCCGGCTCCCGCCAGCCCGACCCCGGCGCCCAGCGTCTCGCCCAGCGCCGCCGGGAGCGCCATTCCCAGCGCCTCGGCCACCCCCAGCGCCTCCGCCCAGGCGGCGGGGAGTGCGGGCCGCAGCGGCGGGCCACAGGAGCTGGCGCGCCGCGCCCGCGCCCTGCTCGCGGCCAGCCCATCGCCGTCGGCCAGCGGCGCGGCCTCGCCGGCCGCCTCCGCCGGCGCCACGCCGTCGCCCGCCCCGACCTCGGCCACGACGACCTGGCAGCAGGCCGAGGGCGACCCCTCCCTGATCAGCGCCCCGGTCAAGGCGCAGTTCAACAAGCTCAACTGTGCCGACAAGGACTGGAAGCAGGCGGTCGGCTACAGCAACGAGCAGTGGAACGTCCGCGGCATCCAGACCGTGTCCTGCGGGCTGATCGGCAGCACGATGTACAAGTTCGCGCTGGACAAGGCCTACGTGGTCGGCAAGGACATCGCCTCCGCCAGCGCCACCCCGTCGACGACCAGCACGTCCTGGGACGTCAACCTCAACTTCAAGGGCAACGGGACCAAGCAGTTCGGCGACCTCACCACCCGGATGTATGACAAGTACACCGGCAGCCAGGCGCCGCCGAACTGGCTCGGCGTGGTGCTGGACGGGGTGGTGGTGTCCGCCCCCTACGTCCAGACCCCCACCACCAACGGCTCGACCCTGATCAGCGGCAGCTTCAGCCAGACCGACGCCACCACCCTGGCCAACCAGCTGTCCTACGGTGCGCTGCCGCTGACCTTCGCCCAGGAGTCGGTCCAGTCGATCTCGCCGCAGCTCGGCCGGGACCAGCTCGACGCGGGCCTGATCGCGGCCGCCCTCGGCCTCCTGCTCGTGGTGATCTACCTGCTGCTGTACTACCGGGGCCTGGCGATCGTCGCGGTGTGCAGCCTGGTGATCGCCGGGCTGATCGCCTACCTGTCGGTGGTCGTGCTCGGCAAATATCAGGGCTTCGCGCTGTCCCTGGCCGGCATCGCCGGCCTGATCGTGGCGATCGGCATTACCGCGGACTCGTTCGTGGTCTTCTTCGAACGCCTCCGCGACGAGGTCAGGGAAGGGCGCTCGCTGCGGGCGGCGGTGGAGCGCGGCTGGGGCCGGGCCCGGCGGACCATCCTGGTCTCCGACACGGTGTCCTTCCTGGCCGCCGCGCTGCTGTACTACTTCGCGATCGGCAGCGTCCGGGGCTTCGCGTTCACGCTCGGCCTGACCACCATCATCGACGTGATCGTGGTATTCACCTTCACTCACCCGGTGATGACGCTGCTCGCCCGGACCAAGTTCTTCGGCGGCGGGCACCCGATGTCCGGCCTCGACCCCGCCCGGCTTGGGGCCCGGGCGCCATGGCGAGGAACCCCGCGCCGCACGGCGGCCCCGGTCCCGGCCCGGCAGACCCCGGCGAAGGAGGCGTGATGTCGGCGCTGGGTGGCATAGGCGGCAGGCTCTACCGCGGCGAGGTCTCGGTCGAGTTCGTGAGCCGCCAGCGGCTCTGGTACACCATCTCCGGGGTGATCCTGGCGGTCAGCATCATCGCCCTGGCCGTCTTCGGGCTGAACTTCAGCGTCGACTTCAAGGGCGGCTCGGTCTTCCAGTTCCCGGCCGGCACCGCCTCCATCTCCCAGGTGCGGACCGTAGTGAGCGGGGCCGGCGGCGGCGGCGACGCCATCGTCCAGCACGTCGCCAACCCCCAGAAGCACACCGCCAGCTGGACCGTGCAGACCCACCAGCTGACCCCGGCCCAGCGGAACGGCGTGGAGAACGCGATCACCCGCTCGTTCCACCTCACACCGGACCAGGTCAGCGTCCAGTACGTCGGTGCCAGCTGGGGCAGCCAGATCTCCAAGAAGGCGCTGCAGGCGCTGATCGCGTTCCTGGTAGTGATCGTCATCTACCTGTCGATCGCGTTCGAATGGAAGATGGCCGCCGCCGCGCTGATCGCGCTCGTCCACGACATCGTGATCACGGTCGGGGTCTACGCGCTGCTCGGATTCCAGGTCAGCCCGGCCTCGGTGATCGGCCTGCTCACCATCCTGGGTTACTCCCTCTATGACACGGTGGTCGTCTTCGACAAGGTCAGGGAGAACACCGCCGGGCTGCTCGGCTCCGGCCGCGCCACCTACAGCCAGGCCGCCAACCAGGCGCTCAACCAGACCCTGGTCCGGTCCATCAACACCTCGGTCATCGCACTGCTGCCGGTGGCCGCGATCCTGTTCATCGGCGCGGGCCTGCTCGGCGCGGGCGAGCTGAAGGACCTGGCGCTGGTGCTGTTCGTGGGCATGCTGTCGGGCACCTACTCCTCGATCTGCATCGCGACCCCGGTCCTGGCCGACCTCAAGGAGCGCGAGCCGCAGTACAAGGCGCTCGCCAAGCGGGTCTCCCAGCGTGCGTCCAGCGGGCGCGCCGCCAAGCGCGAAGCCGCCAGGGCGGGAGCCCGGAACGGCACGGCCGCAGGCGTGGCACCGGGAAGCGGTCTGGACGACGGCAGCCCGGACGAGGGACCCGGCCCGGCCGGCGACGAGGTGGCCGGCGACGAGGTCGCCGGCGCCGCCGCGGCGGGCGATCCCGTCCCCGCGGGCCGGACCTCCTCACGCGGGGCCACCCCCGGCGGGCAGCGGCCAGGCCCGCGTCAGCAGCCGCGGCGCACCAGCGCGGCCAGGCGCCGTCCCAGCGGCAAGAAGAAGCGGCGGTAGCTCCCGTGCCGGGGGAGGAAACCGCGGCCGACAGCGCCCTGGCCGGCCTGATCAAGGCCAGGGTCCGGGACGTCGCCGACTACCCCCAGCCGGGCGTCGTGTTCAAGGACATCACGCCGCTGCTGGCGGACGGCCAGGCGCTGGCCGCGGTGGTGAGCGCGCTGGCCGAAGGGCACGGGCCGGTGGACAAGGTGGCCGG
>DATINY010000336.1:0-3123 GCA_035473755.1 Streptosporangiaceae bacterium | reverse complement strand
CGCGCAGTACGGGCATCCCGGGCCGAAAGCGCTGTGCAGGTGGGCGCAGTTCGCGGAGCGGGCGCGGGGAGAATTCGTGAACGTCTGGTCACCCGCGCCGTGGGTCATGCTGGGCATGGGTCTCCTTCCGGGATGAGCCGCGGCGCCGGTGAGCATGTGCCGCTCCGGCGGGCGGCGAGAGCTGAGCTTCCCATCCGCGGTCTTCCCAATCCATTCCAGAGGCTGAAGGAGTCCATCACAGATCGGCCAGCCTAGCCACGCGCCGCGCCGCAGCCCGGGCGATCCAGCACATTTGCTCCTGGCTGGGCCCCGCCAGGAGCCGGGCCCGCTAGGCGCCGGGCCGCGCGAACCAGGGATTGCCCGAGGGGAACAGGTACTGGTCGGTTACGTGGTTGAGCACGCGCCGGGCCTGCCGGAACCGGTCGGCCACCTCGCCGACGACCGTGATCCGCGCGGTGGCAACCGGTGCCAGATCGCGGGCGGCCCGGTACCAGCGGGCACCGAGGTGCTCCCAGAACTCGATGCCGGGCGGGCCGGCGAGGCGGTCCTGCTGCGAGGCGGGCAGCCGGGCGGCGCGCAGCAGGCGGGCGGCATTGACCGGGCCGAGGGCGTGGGCGGTCGCGTAGTCGGGAAACACCCCGGTCAGGAACAGCGTCACGTCGCCGAGCCTGCGGTATACGCCGGGCCGCTCGGCCGGCGGAACGGCCTCCAGCAGGCCCGCCAGCCGGACCGGGTCCAGCTCGCTGAACCGCCGCGTCCGCATCCGCCCGCCCACCCGGGCCCGGTAACGGCCGCTGGCAACGCGGGTGAACGAGGCGAGCAGCTCGGCCAGGAACAGCCGCCGGGCCGGAGCGGCGAGGAAGTCCCGCAGGGCGGGCGCATCGAACAACGGCACCCGCTGACGTGGCCCCGTTCGCTCCGGCACGTGGCCCGCCGACGCCAGCTCGGCCGCGGCCCGCTGCACCGACACCGCGAACACCAGGAAGGGTGAGGCCGGCACCGGCTCACCCGGGGCGCCGAGCACGGCGCGGAAGGCGCCGGGGTCCTCCAGCAGCCGCAGCAGCGCCACCGGGTCGCTGCGCAGTGACAAGGCGTCCGCCGCCGGGCCGGTGTCCGCGGCCACCGAGGCCAGCAGTCCGAGGTCGGCATCGGTGAGATGGCCCGCATACTCGCTGCCGACGGCAAACCGGTCCATGACACCACGTTATGCCGTGGACCTGGACACCCTCGATGCGCTGATCACCGCGGGCGTGACGGGCTTCGGCTCCGGGTCAAGATCGGGAGGCAGGGAGTACTCGGCCCCCACGCAGACGAACGCGGCCGCCGTCGCCATGGCCACGGTGTCTTCGCTGGCGAGCTGACGCTGGCTCTCGGCCAGGGCGACGGAAGCGCTGTTCCCGGCGGCGAGGGCGCGGTGGAAGGCGATCATGAGGGGCGTGGCCTGCGCATCGGGTATCGGGGTGACGGACGCGACGATCTGCCTGGTTCCCTGCACGATGAAGGCGGCACTCAGACCCAGCAGCTCATCACCCGCGGGGACGACCGGCCGCCCGATGTCGCACGCCGCGAGCACGACCAGCTGAGGCGCCCGGTGCAGTACTTCCAGGTCGTACACGGTCAGCGGCCCATCGTCGAACCCGAGCGAGGAGAAGAGCGGGTTGCGGAGATGGAGGCGCCCGTGCGCCGCCAGGTGGGCGACATCGGCCCCATCGAGCGCCGCCGTGACCGCCGCCACGTTCGCCTGGGCGTCCACCAGCGCGGTGGTCCGGTAGATGGCCGCGACCGCTTCGGCCTCGGAACGGGCCCCCGGCAGGCCGGGTCCCGAGGCCACGACGGTGTGGCCGCCGGTGCCACGGGGGCGAAGGCCGGTGCACCACAGGGCCGCCGACGGTGACACGGTGACGGGGCGCCCGGTGCAGGACGGGAGGATCGACCACGGAAGGGACTGCAGCGCGCCGGTGGGGATCAGCACCAGCGGCCGGTCGCCTATCTCGCCGGCGAGCGGGCCGAAGAGGACCTCGTCGATGTGCTTCGCCGCGTGACGGAGCATGGTGACGGCGGCCTCCTGGCTGGCCCGGTTCACGTTGCGGCGAGACAGCCGGTGGAGGGCGAACGGCACCCGCTCGATGTGGTCGCGGATGTGTGCCAGCGGCCGCAGGCGCCACAGCCGGATGCGCCCGGCAACGACGGTGACGGCGGTCAGGCGGCCATCGAGCTGGATGAACTCGACCAGCGCGGATTCCCCCAGCGCGGCCGCGAGCCTTGACGGCGGGACCGGCGCCGCGGCCTGGAAGGGCTCCTTGCTCCGCTGCTGACGATGGTGATCGCGGATGTGCTGCTCAAGAACGATCTGCTGCCGGACGAGTCTGGCGATGCCGCGATCCGTCCCCCTGCGCCGGTAGATCTCGGCCACGACGGCCCGGAGTTCGGTGAGGGCCGCGGCGAGCTCTGGGTCATCGGGTGGCCGCACCGGCCGCAGCAGAAGGTGACTGGCCCTGCTTTGCTCGGCCCACTCGAGCACCCGGGCGGCCCGGCCGTCCTCGACGGCCATGCGCAGTCCGAGGGCGGTGGCCTCGGCCCGGTGCCCGGACGCGTAGGCGCGCAGGTCGATCGCTCCGAGCCCCGCGCGGTGCTCGTCGAGTATCCGCACTGCCGTGCGGATCGCGATCGCCGCGCCGCGGCGGTTCCCGCTGGCCCGGCGGGCCAGGGCCTCGCAGTACCAGGCGCGGGCGCGGAACAGGGCGGGACCGTGGAGGCGGTACCGGCTGGCCTGCTGCAGCTGCAGGCGGCCTCTTTTCGTCCAGCCCTTCTCCAGGGCCAGACGGCCGGCCAGCAGCCGGGATTCGAGGGCCGCCGCGGGCCACCCGGCCGCGCTGAGATCGTCTGCTGCTCTTTCCAGCTGCGCCACCGCGGCGCCGGACCGCTGGTCCCCGGCCAGCCGGGCCCGGAGCACGACGAACCGGGCCAGGGTGCCCCACCGGGGGCGCCCAAGGTATTTTGCTCCTGCGCACCCTTTGCGATCAATATAACACGTCGATGATAATCGATGACCCCCCTCAGAACACTCGGCGCAAAGAGCCTGGTGGATTGAGAGCAGCAGCTCATGTCCATGAATTCCTCGTT
>DATINY010000335.1:0-37876 GCA_035473755.1 Streptosporangiaceae bacterium | reverse complement strand
TCGCCGACGCGCCGCTGCTCCACCGCGGACTGACCCTCGCCGATCTGGCTCACCTGATCGAGCTGGTCTAGTGCGGCGCGCTGCGGCGCGAACAGGCGGCACCGGTCTGCGCCGTCCTGCTCGACCTGCTGGACTCCCCGGCGGCGGAGTTCCCCTACGACCCGGTGTACGGCGACGCGTACAACAGCCGGGAGCGGGAACTGGAGCGTGCCCTCGGCCAGGCGGCCGGCCGGCTGCACCTCGGCCGCACGCGCCGGGAGGCCGGCCGCATCGCGTTCCGGCTCGCGCTGCGGGACGGGCTCCTTGGCCTGCACGCCGACGTCGCGGTCTTCGCGCGGACGGCGGCCCGCCTGTCCAGCGAGCACGCGGCGACCATATGGGCCGACAGCACGTACCTCCAGCCTGCGCAGCCGTCGACCTTCGGTCACTATCTGGGCGGGTTCGCCGAGCAGGCGGTGCGGAACGCCGGCCGGATCAGGGCCGCATACGGCCAGGCGGACGTCTCGCCCGCGGGAGCCGGCGGGTCGGGCGGCACCCGGCTGCCGCTGGATCGCGCCCGCCTCGCCCGGCGGCTCGGGTTCGGCTCCGTCGGCCCGCACACCCGCGACGCGATGTGGTCGGTCGATGCCCTGGGCGACGCCGTCACCGCGGCGGCGCTGACGGTGGCGAGCATCGGGCAGCTCGCCGGGGACCTCGAGATCTTCGCCAGCCCCGCGTTCAGCTACGTGACGCTCGACGCCTCACTGTGCCGGGCGAGCGTGCTGATGCCGCAAAAGCGCAACCCGTACGCCCTGGCGGTGCTGCGGGGCGGGGCCGGGACGCTGATCGGGCGCCTCACCGGACTGCTCGCCACCGGCCTGACCCCCTCCGCCCGCACCGACAACTGGCTCTACGCCTATGGCGAGGTGGCGGGCGCGATCGACCTGGCCGGGCGGCTGGTCCGCCTGGGGTCCGCGGTGCTGGCTGGCCTCAGCCCGGACACGAGCGTGCTCGGCGAGCAGGCGGCCAGGCATTTCACCACCGCCGCGGACCTGGCTGAGGAGCTGTCGGTGCGCTTCGGGCTCGACTACCGCACGGCCTACCGCATCGTCGGCCGGGCCGTCGCCGCCGCGGAGGGCCGCGGCGAGACCGAGCTGACGGCGGGCCTCCTCAGCGCCGCGGCCGAGGAGACCACCGGCGGGCCGGCGCCGGACATGGCGGACGCGCTCGCCGCCACGCGTGATCCCGTCTCGGCCGTGGCCGCCCGGGACGCGCCGGGCGGCGCGAGCCCCCGGCGGGTGCGGGAGCACGCGCGGCACGTGCGCCGGCGGGTGGCGGCGGAGCAGCGCTGGAACGCCGGCCGCCGGGCCCGCATCGCCGAGGCCGAATCGGCCCTGCTCGGGGCGGCGCGCAACCTGCTGGACTAGCCGCCGGGCCGTGCCCGCCGGTCGCCAGATGAGGCCCCCGCCCGTGCTGTTCCCCGCCACCTGCTCCGATGTTCCGCCGCCGCACACCGGATGCGATGATCAGATCGCCGCTGTGCCGGCGGCAGTCCAGGCATTGGGGAGGCTGCACATGCCCACCGTCCAGGCGAACGGGATCGATATCTACTACGAGGTCCAGGGCGAGGGCGAGCCGCTCGTGCTCATCCCGTACCTCGCGATCGACCAGGCGTGCTACGCGTTCCAGGTGGCGGAGTACGCCAAGCACTTCACCTGTTTCACCGTCGACCTGCGCGGCGCCGGCCTGAGCGGCAAGCCGGACGGGGTCTACACCACTGAGCTTTTCGCCGACGACATCGCCGCGTTCATGCACGCGGTCAACGTGGAACGCGCTCATGTGGCGGGCCTGTCCCTCGGCGCGGCGACCGGCATGTGGCTGGCCGCCAAGCACCCGGACCGGGTGAAGTCACTGTCCCTGCACAGCGCCTGGGACCGCAGCGACCCGTTCCTGCGGGCGGTCGTCGAGAGCTGGCGGGTCATGGCGGAGGGGCTGGGCAACGTCACCGACATGGTGATCAAGGGGATCTTCCCCTGGTGCTTCACCCCGGGGCTTTACGCCGAGCGGCCCGAGTACCTCGACTCGCTGGCCGACTTCGTGCGCGGCCGCCCGATGGCCCCGGTGGACGCCTTCATGCGCCAGTCGGGGGCGGCGCTGACCCACGACGCCCACGACGCGCTCCGCATGATCCAGGCGCCGACCCTCATCACGTTCGGCCGCCACGATGCCGTGTGCTCGACCCGCTTCGCCGAACCGCTGTCCAAGGGGATCCCGGGGGGCGCGGAGGTCACCATCTTCGAGGACTGCTCCCACGCACCGCTCTACGAGAACGTCGAGGAGTTCAACAGCCGGACGCTGGCTTTCCTGAAGCACCACAGCGGATAGCCGCCGGGGATTGCTGGGCCGCGCGGCCGTGCGGGCCAGGGCCGGCGGCGGGACTGCTGGGTGGACGCCGTACGGGCCGGGCTTGGTGCCGCGCGGGACGGCTGGGACCGGTGCGGGCCGGGACCGGTGGCGTGGCGGAACAGCCGGGCTGAGGCACCCCCGGGCCGCCCCGGCGGCCCGGGACCCGGCATGGAGTCCGGCCGGGGGGGTAGTCGTGGGGGTACGGGCCGCGCATCCGCGCCCGCACCGCCCGGACGGGGAGTGATCCAGATGAGCGACCGCCTGGACGGGGGAGTGACCCAGATGAGCGGCCAGGGCGGGGGAGCGGCCCCGGCGGGCGGCCCGCGCAAGGGCCCCCGGGTGCTGCGCTGGGTGGCGGTACTGGCCGTGGCGGTGGCCGCGGTCATCGCCGCGGTCCTGGTGTTCTCGGCGGTGCACCTGCTGCCGCAGCTCCGGAACCCGTTCGCGGAGTCGACCACCGTCCGCAACGAGCCGGCCCTGCTCCAGTCGATCACCTCTCTGAGCCGGTACGAGGCCGCCAGCGGGTCGTTCCAGGTGGTGGTGGACCTGTCCCGGAGGACGAGGTTCCTGCCCCCCTTCATCGAGGGCACGGACACGCTGTTCGTCGGCCAGGGCTCCGTCATCGCCTTCGTCGACTTCTCGCATCTGGCCGGCCGGGACCTCCGGGTGTCGCCGGGCCGGACCGCGGTGACGGTCCGGCTGCCGGAGCCCCAGCTCGAGCCCGCCACGCTCAACGTCCGCCGGTCCTATGTCTTCGCGCAGCAGCAGGGGCTCCTGAACCGGATCGGCAACTTCTTCTCCAGCAACCCGAACAGCCAGCAGCAGGTCTACATCCAGGCCCAGCAGAGGATTCAGGCCGCGGCCAGCCGCAGCCCGTTGCTGGCCCAGGCGCGGTCGAACACACGCAGCATGCTCACCGGCATGCTGCACGCGCTGGGGTTCAAGCAGGTGACGGTGATTTTCGCCGGTTCCGGATGACAGGGACGGCTAGGGCACCGGCGTCCCGCCGTTGGTGATCACCGCCCACACCACCTTGCCGCTGGAGGCTTCCGGCGTGTAGGAACCCCACTCGTCGGAGAGGGACTCGACCAGCATCAGGCCGCGCCCGGTCTCCGCGTCGAGCGGGACGGCCTCCCGGACCGGCTGCCGCTCGCTGGCATCCCAGACCTGGATCACGGCGTGCTGGCCATCCGAGGCGAGCCACAGGCGCACCGGCGGCAGCCCCGGGGACCAGCGCCCCGCGAACTGGCTGCCGGTCAGGCCCGCCGATGCCTGCATCGCGTTGGTGACCAGTTCGGCGACGACCAGCTCCACCGGGTCGGCCAGCTGGGACATCCGCCATTCCCGCAGCACATGCTTGACGTGCAGCCGCGCACAGGGCACGGCAGTCGGCAGTGACCCGAGCTCCAGGTAGGTATGCGGCGTCTGCTCCGGGTCGAGGGCATACGCGGCGGAAGTACCGACTCCTTCTCCCGTCGCCATCAGTGGCGCGTCCTCCTCGTCCAATGCCGCGGGGGTGGTCCGCAACTGGCCGGCCGACTGGATCGGGCGCCTCCGGGAAGGGCCGTGTGCAACGGTGTCTCAGCCAACAGTGCCCTGGTTAGGGCGAACATGCAATGATGCATTCGCATCTGGAACTAACTTGGGAAGCAGGGCGATGCCCGGCGAGCGCCAGACACCAACCGTCCGGCTCCGCCGCCTGGCGGCAGAGCTCCGATTACTGCGCACGTCATCCGGGTTAACACGGGACGAGATCGTCGAGCGAACCGGGATCAACGTGGCCACCCTTTACCGCATAGAACACGCCCGGGTTAGGCCCCAGACCAGGACGCTCCGTACCTTACTCGCCCTGTACGGGGTCGAGGGGGCGCATCAGGGCGAACTGATCGCTTTGCTTCGCGACGCCCGCCAGCGGGGCTGGCTGCACGCCTACCAGGCGGTGCTGCCCGAGCAGTACACCACCTATATCGGCTTCGAGGGGGAGGCGCGCGGCGTCTGGAACTACGAGTCGCTGTACGTGCCCGGCCTGGTGCAGACCGAGGACTACGCCCGGGCCGTGATCCGCGGCGGGTTCCCGTCCGCCAGCCGCGATGAGATCGAGCGGCGGGTCCAGGTCCGGATGGAACGGCAGGACGTCCTGCGTGGCGACCGCCCGCTTGAGCTCTGGGGAATCGTCGACGAGGCCGCGCTCCGCCGCCAGGTCGGCGGCCGGGAGGTGATGCGCGGGCAGCTCCGGCACCTGCTGAAGGCGGCCGAGCTTCCCCAGGTCACGCTGCAGGTCATACCGTTCGGCGCCGGAGCACACGCGGGCATGCCTGGTTCCTTCGTTTTCATGCAGTTCGCCGAGGCGGCCATTCCGGATGTGGTCTATATCGACAGCATGGCCGGCGAGCTTTTTCTGGAAGAAGAAAGCGATGTCCGCCGGTATAAACTTGTATTCGAGCATCTCCGCGCAGTAGCGGATAGCCCCGACGCTGCGAGATCGCTGATAGCAGGTCTCGTGGCGCAAATGTAGGCCCGAGGGGGTGCGGCGTGGGTGAGGCGGACGCGCCACAAGTGCGGTGGCACAAGAGCAGCCACAGCAGCGCCAACGGCCAGTGCGTCGAGGTGGCGCCAGTGGCCGGGGCCGTTGTGGTCCGCGATTCCAAGCACCCGGCCGGCCCGGAACTGGTCTTCACCCGCCAGGCCTGGGTGGCCTTCGTCGAAGGCATGAAGGCGGCCCGGGCGGCGCGATGACAGGCGGCCCTGGCGGCGCCATGACCGGTGGGCCCAGCGGCGCGGTGAAGGGTGGCCCAGGCGCCGCGGCCAGCGGCGGGCCAGGCGCCGCCGCGTCCTGGACAGGCTGGCCGCCCGGGCGGCCAGGGTAGGCGAGAGCCGCCCGGCCCGGGAAATAGGGGTCTTGACGCCCTGCTCCCGGCCTCTCAATATGGTCTGAAGATCAGTCCTTTAGACCAAGGAGCGCGGCGATGGTGAGCGTGCCGTCCGGCTTCGAGGCGGTCGACGACGCGATCCGGGCGGGTGCCGACGGCGCCTTCTCGTTCCTGGAGCGGCTGATCGGGGCGCGGAGCACGGTGGGCGAGGAGGCCGCGGCCCAGCGCATCGTCGCGGACGAGCTGGCCAGGCTCGGGTTCGACGTTGCCGCGGTGCCGATACCACCCGGGACGGCGGCGCTGCCCGGCGCGGGCGTGGCCCAGGCCCCCTACCCGGGACGGGCCAACGTCTGGGGCCGCCTGGGCCCGGGCGGATCGCCGTCACTCCTGCTGAACGGCCATGTGGACGTGGTGCCGGCCGAGCCGGCGGTGTGGCGGGATGACCCGTTCGCCGCGGCCACCTCCGGCGGCTGGATGACGGGCCGCGGCGCGGGCGACATGAAGGGAGGCTTCGCGATGGGCCTGCTCGCCGTGGCGGCGCTGCGCCGGGTTATGCCGGGCGCCATCTCGGGCGAGCTCGGCTTCCTGTCCGTCATCGAGGAGGAGTGCACCGGCAACGGGACGCTGGCCGCGTGCCAGGCGGGCGTGCTCGGCGACGTTGCCGTCCTGCTCGAGCCGACCGGTCTTGGCCTGCTGCTCGGCGGCGTGGGCGTGCTGTGGGCCGAGATAGAGATCGAGGGGGTCCCCGCGCACGCCGAGGCGGCCGACCGCGCCGTCAACCCGGTGCGGTACCTGCCGGTGATCCTCCAGGCGCTGGCGGGCCTCGAGGAGGAGATCAACGCCGGCGCCGCTGACCCGGCCTTCCGCGAGGTCGCCCGGCCCTACAACATCAACGTCGGCGTGATCACCGCCGGGGACTGGGCGTCGAGCGTGCCCGCCCGGGCCCGTCTGCGGGTGCGCGTCGGCTTCCCCCGTGGGTGGACGGCGGACCAGGCGTTCGGCCGCGTCGAGGCCGCGGTCCAGCGGGCCGCGGCCGGCGACGCCTGGCTGGCTGATCACCCCCCGAGGCTGCGCGAGACGGGCTTCCGCGCCGAGGGCTACCTGCTCGCCAGCGACCACCCGCTGGCGAACGCGATGGCGGACGCACACGCCAGCGCCCACGGCGGCCCGCCCGAGCGGACGGTGATGGGCGGCACCACCGACGCCAGGTATTACCTCAACCGGTTCGGCGTGCCCGCCCTGGCCTACGGCCCCGCGGCGCGCAACATCCACGCCGCCGATGAGGCGGTCGAGCTGGCCAGCATCGTGCGCGGGGCCCAGACCCTGGCCAGGTTCATCGCCGGCTTCTTCGCCGCCGGCGGCCTGCCGGGCGAGCCGCTGGGCCAGGAGGCGCGCAGATGACCGCCGCCGATGAGCCCTTCGGCGCGCTGCTGGCCCCGATCACGCTGCGGACCGCGGGGGAGCGCATCGCCGAGCGCCTCGTCACGGCCATCGCGCTCGGCGAGTTCGTCCCCGGCCAGCGGCTGCCCGCCGAGCGGGACCTGGCGGCCATGCTGGAGGTCAGCCGGACGACCGTGCGGGAGGCGCTGCAGCGCCTGCAGGCCGCCGGTTACGTCACCGCCCGGCGCGGGCGCGGCGGGGGAACGTTCGTCCAGACCGGGCAGGGCGCCGACTCCGACGAGATGATCCGCCGCACGCTCCTGCCCGCCTGGGAGGAGCTCACCGAGATCCTCGACTTCCGCCAGCTCGTGGAGCAGCTGATCGCGCGGACCGCGGCCGCCCGGCGGGACGCCGGCGACATCGCCGCGATCAACGCCGCCGTGGCGGCATACGCCGGCGCCGCCGACCGGGACGCCTCCCGGCTGGCCGACGCGGCGCTGCACCAGGCGATCGCGCGGGCGGCGCACAACACCCGGCTGGCCGGGCTGAGCGCGCGCATCCGGCGCGAGGTGAGCCTCGGCTTCGACGCCGAACCGTACAGCCCCGAGGTCCGCCGGCGCGCGCTGCACCAGCATCCCGAGCTGGCCCACGCGATCGTCGCCGGCGATCCCGCCATGGCGGCCAGCCTCGCCGCCAGGCACTTCTCGCTGACCGAGGACCTGCTCAGGGAGCTGCACGCGAGAATCCGGGTCCGATCAGGAAGGGAAGCCGATGCCGGTAGCCAGGATCAATGACATCGATGTGAACTACAAGCTGGAGGGCGACGGCGCGGAGACGATCGTCCTCATCAACGGCCTGGCCGACGACCTGGAGACGTGGGTGTTCCAGGTCGAGGACTTCCTGGCCGCCGGGTACCGGGTGCTGAGGCTCGACAACCGTGGCATCGGCGCGAGCTCCAAGCCGGCCGGGCCGTACTCCAGCCGGATGCTCGCGGACGACGCGAAGGCGCTGGTCGACTCGCTCGGCATCACCGATTTCCACCTGATGGGCGTCTCCATGGGCGGCATGATCGCCCAGGAGTACGCGCTGGCCTACGGCGCCGACCTCCGGTCGGCCACGTTCGGCTGCACCTACGCCGCGCCGGGGCCGTTCTGCTCCCGGATGTTCGACATGTGGGCCGGCATGGCGCCGGTCCTCGGCGTCCCATACGTCATGCGGGACGTCACCCTGTGGGCGTTCACCGTCCCCTTCTTCGAGCAGCGGGGTGAGGAGCTGGCGGAGTTCGAGACCGCGATGGCCTACATGGACCAGCCGCTCCACGCCTACCTCGCCCAGCTCGCCGTGATCCAGCAGCACGACACCACGTCGCGGCTGGGCCAGATCGGCGTCCCCACCCTCGTGCTCGCCGGTGAGCAGGACATCCTCATCCCGGTCTCGCTGTCGCGGCGGCTGCACGAGCAGGTCCCCGGATCGCAATGGGCCACCACCAGGGGCGGCCACGCCTGCCTGTGGGAGTACCCAGCCGAGTTCAACCAGGCCTTCCTGGAATTCGTCAAGCAGCACGGAAAGGGCTAGCGATGGCCGTCACCGAACAATCCCCAGACAAACTGCAGCGCGGCCAGCTCGGCCTGTTCGGCGTGATCATGCCGGGCCTGGCGCAGGTGGCTCCGGCGTTCAACCTGTTCTTCACGACCGGCGTCATGGTCGCCCTGGCCGGCGCCTCCGCGCCGCTGATCTTCCTGATCAGCATGGTCGGGATGGGCGCGACGGCCAGCAGCCTGGCGCAGTTCGCCGGCGTCTACCCGAGCGCCGGGTCCTTCATCACCTACATCACCCGCTCGATCGGCACCAAGGTCGCGGTCGCGGTCGGGGTGATCACCGTGCTGGGCTACATCATCGCGTTCGGCGGCATCTACATCTTCGTCGGCAGCTACATCGTGCAGAACGTGCTCGGCAACCCGCACATCTGGGGGATCACCCAGATCGTCACGATCCTCTACGGCGCGCTGGTGGTGGCGCCGGTGATCGTCGGGCTGAAGTTCGGCGTCCGGGTGACCGTCGTCCTGTACGTGTTCGAGGTCGTCCTGCTGCTCGCGCTCAGCCTCACCATCCTGGTGCGGGGCGGGAACAGCGGCCTGTCCTCGACCCCGTTCACCTGGCCCGGTGGCTCCAAGGACGTGCTGCTCGCGTTCAGCCTGGCCGTACTGGCCTTCGGTGGGTTCGAGGCGGCCGCCCCGCTGGCCGAGGAGACCCGCAACCCCCGGCGCAACGTGCCGCTCGCGGTGCTCGGCGCGGTGCTGGTCAGCGGGATCATCTACGTCATCGGCTCGTACGCGCTGGTGACCGCGTTCGGGGTCGGTCACGCGGCGGCGCTGGCCTCTGACCCCAACCCGTTCCACACCGCCGCCAAGGCGTTCGCCGCGTTCGTGGCGCCGCTCATCACCTGGGTCTTCCTGTCCAGCGTGACGAGTTCCTATGTGGCGGCCAACACCCAGACCTCCCGGGTGATCTTCGCCGGCGCCCGCGGCGGGCTGTGGAGCCACGCGCTGGCGGGGGTGAGCCACAGGTTCCGCACGCCCGCCGCGGCCGCCGTCGCGTTCGTGGCGCCGAGCATCCTGATCGGGGTCGTCTCCACCGCCTTCACCGATCCCGCGACGGCCTCGGGATTCCTCGGCACGTTCGGCATCCTCGGGCTGATCATCATGTACCTGGTCGCGAACGTCGCGCTGATCGTGGAGTGGGTGAAGTTCCGCCGCCGCGGGATCCACAAGAACGTCTGGCTGTGGGTCGTCACCCCGGTGATCGGCGCCATCGTGCTGGCCATCCCCATCTGGGGCGACCTGCGGCCGGGCCAGCCAAGCCCGTACAACGTCCTGCCGTGGCTCACGATCGGCCTGATCGCCGTCGGCGTGATCTACGCCCTCGTGCTGGGCGCGGTCCGGCCGCAGGTGCTCGAGCGGGCGCCCGCGCTGCTCGAGGGCGACGAGAGCCTCGCCACCGACCCGCTGCTCACCGGCGGCTGAGGGGGACGCCAGAGCAGGGCAAGCACCGGGCAGCCTCCTGCCTCACCCCCGCTGCCGGCGGGGGGCTGCCCGGCCCGGTCGGGGATAGGCTGCAGGAATGCCTCCCGCCGGTCACCTGCTCGCCTTTGCGCTGATCTCTTTCGCGCTGATCGTCGTGCCCGGGCCGAACGTCCTCTTCGTGATCAGCCGGTCCCTGATGCTGGGCCGGGCGGCCGGGGTGAGCTCCGCCGTCGGCGGCCAGATCGGCGTCTACGCGCAGGTTGCGGCGGTGGCGCTGGGGGTCGGCGCCGTGGTCGAGCGCTCGGTGGCGCTGTTCACCGTCATCAAGCTGGCCGGCGCCGCCTACCTGGTCTTCCTCGGCGTGCAGGCGGTGCGGCACCGCCACTCGCTGGGGGCTGCCCTGCACGCGGAGGTGGAGCGCAAGACCACCGGTGTGCTGCTGCGGGACGGCTTTGTGGTCGGCGTGAGCAACCCGAAGGCGATCGTCTTCTTCGCCGCCGTGCTGCCGCAGTTCGTGGACGCCTCAGCAGGCCATGTCCCGCTGCAGATGCTGCTGCTCGGGACGGTGTTCGCCGCCATCGCGGTGGTGTGCGACAGCACCTGGGCGGTGGCCGCCGGGACGGCCCGGGCCTGGATCGCCCGCTCGCCGCGGCGGCTGGAGCTGGTCGGCGGGGCCGGCGGCCTGGTCATGATCGGCATCGGCGCCAGCCTGGCCCTCACCGGCCGCAAGGACTGACGCCCTCAGACCACCGGCGGCGGCGCGCCCTCAGACCACTGGCGGCGGCTTTCCCTCGGCGCTGGCGGCCAGCGCCGGGTCCCACGCGCACACGGCGCACGAGTGGCGGAACGCCGAGCGGGCGAACTCCAGCGCCGTCGCGTGCGGGTCCGGTGACGCGATGACGTCGGCCCAGTCCAGCACGAACAGTCCCTGTGAGCCTTCCCACCGGGCGGCCGGGGGCGACAGGGCCGCGTTCCCGAAGCCCTCAGGCGCCGGGTGCGCGTAAGCGTAGAACGCGGCTTTGCCGTAGCGCGCGTCCCCCGGCCACCAGCCGACGGCGACCTCCTGCGCGTCCATCGAGTTGCGCATGATGAAGTCGTTCGAGGGCGGGTCGGCCGGCTCGCCGGAGAACAGGCTCACCGCCAGGTCGAAGGAGCCCCACCACGCGTTGACCGGGGTCTTCCGCCCGCGGTACGACGCACGGAACTCCGCGAGCACCAGCGCGGCCTGGGTCGCTGCCGCGAAGTAGTCGGCGACCTCGCCGGGGTCGTAGCGCGCGTGCTCGTCGTCGGTGTCGAGCGGGGTGTCCCACGGCACCTCCTGCGGCGTGGGATCGATCGTCACCTCGCCGCCGGCGTCACGCACCGCTGCCAGCACCTCGCGGGTCACCTCGCCGACCGCCCGGTCGGGGGTGAGCGCGATGCGCTGCTCCCGCCCGGCGCTGTGCTCCACGACCGCCTCGTGACGATGCAGATCGAGGGCGACGACCAGGGCCCCGCTGCCATCCTGGGCCGGCAGCGGGGCGGTCTCCCACCCGCGCGCGGTCAGCCGCAGCGCCGCATGCTGAAGCTGCGGCTCGGGCGGGGCCAGCTTGGCCGCCAGCTTGCCGAGCACCTGGGTATGGGCGTGCAGCGTGTCGCAGGTCGCTCGCCAGTCCTCGTACGAGCGCCCCGGCCAGACAGAGGGCATGACCGCACATTATTGGGTCCCCGTCGCGGCGCTCAAGGCCGGGCCCCGGCCTGCGGCGGGCCGGGTGAACCCCGAGCTGGCCGCAGCCCGGTGTTCACGCCACCGAGTAGGTGAGCTCGGCCGTCCCGTCCGGGAAGATCCGGCCGGCGCTGAGCAGCCGCAGCGGCACACCGGCAACCAGCGGGCCGGCAGTGGTGACGCGGATGGCGGGGGAGGCGACGCCGGGTGCGGGCGGCGAGCGCGCCACGCCGGGCCACCGGCCCGCTCGGGTAACGTTGGGTCACCAATATGTCAGCTTCATCGCCCTTCCCGTCAGGTCATGACCGGGCGGCCGCCGTCACCAGGCTCCGGGCCGCGGGCTGTGTCTTCGCCGAGGACGAGGCGCGGCTGCTCATCTCCGCGGCGCGGACACCGGCCGCTCTGGCCGCCATGGTGGACCGGCGGGCCGCCGGCCAGCCGCTCGAGCACGTCCTGGGCTGGGCCGAGTTCTGCGGCCTGCGGATCGCGGTGGACCCCGGCGTCTTCGTACCGCGCCGCCGCACCGAGTTCCTGGTCCGCCGGGCCGCCGCCCTCGTCCGCCGGGCCGCCGCCCCCACCGGGCCGGACCCCGCCGGGCCGGACCCCGCCGGGCCGGACTCCACCGGGCAGCGGGCGGTTGTCGTCGACCTGTGCTGCGGCTCGGGCGCGGTGGGCGCGGCGCTGGCCGCGGCGCTCGGCCAGGTCGAGCTGCACGCCGCCGACATCGACCCGGCCGCGGTGCGGTGTGCCCGCAGGAACGTCGCCGCCGCCGGCGGCCAGGTATACCAGGGTGACCTCTACCGTCCGCTGCCAGCCCGGCTGCGGGGCCGCGTGGACATCCTGGCCGCGAACGTCCCGTACGTGCCCAGCGGAGACGTCGGGCTGCTGCCCGCCGAGGCGCGCGCCCACGAGCCGCGGGTGGCGCTCGACGGCGGTGCCGACGGGCTTGACGTCCTGCGGCGCGTTGCCGCCGGGGCGCCGCTCTGGCTGGCGCCCGGCGGTCACCTGCTGGTCGAGACGAGCGAGCGCCAGGCACCGCGGGCCGCCGAGGCCGTCGGCCGCGACGGGCTGATCCCGCGGGTGACCCACTCCGCCCGGCTGAACGCAACCGTCGTCATCGGCACCAGGCCGCCCGGGCTGCGTGCCTAGCCTCAGCTGGCGCGCTCCGCCGCCCTGCCTCACCCGCCGTCATCCCGGCCGCCGCGCCGTGCCGAAGACCACGTCCGTCCGCACGGCGGTAACGGCGCGCGATCGCAGCTCGCTCAGCAGCCATCCCCGCACCCGGTCGCGCTGTTCCTGGCTGAGGGCGTCCACCGTGGCCCGGTATCCCGTGCCGAGCACGATGTCCCAGAACCTGTCCGGGTGGCCGAGCTCGTGCTGGCCGGCGGCGGCCACCACGGCCGGCCCGGGCACCCCGGCGCGGGAGAACAGGCCCGCGAGGGCCTCCGGGGTGGTGATCTCGTCCCCACGGGTTGAACGCCTTGAACAGCGACGGCTCGACCTCGCGGACGGCTTCCCAGAACTGGCTGTTGGTCGGCTCGAACAGGCCCGGGCCCCAGGTGGTGACCGCCAGCACACCGCCGCGCCGGACCAGCCGCCACATCTCCGCCACGAACGCCGCCATGTCCGGCACGAAGAAAACGCCGAAGACGCATACCACCGCGTCGAAGCCGCCGTCCGGCAGTCCGGTGGCGATCGCGTCGCCGGGGCGGAACTCGATGTTGGCCAGGCCCTCGCGGGCGGCCCGGTCCCGGGCCAGCTCCAGCAACGGCGCCGCCACGTCGATGCCGAGCACGGCTCCGGCCGGGCCGACCGCGTGGGCGGCGTGGATCGCCGATGCCCCGGCGCCGCAGCACAGATCGAGCACGCTGGCACCGGCCGTCAGCCGCAGCCGCGACACCGTGGCCGCGCCGAACCGGTCCCAGAAGCCCAGCGAGGGCAGGCCGTAGTGATCGGCCGCGGCCCCGTACGTGCGCGCCGCCCGCAGCGCGTGCTCACTAAGCGGCTGCCCAGCCATCTCACGCCAGCGGTCGTTCGAGCAGCATCGCGCATCTTCTCCCCCGGATCGGCCCATCACCCGCGGCGCGCTCACGCGCGCGGCGGCTAACTGGCCTGCGACGCCTCGGCGAGCCGGGCGTGCAGCCGCTCCCGGATCTCGTCCGGGGTATAGGCGCGGCGGCGCCGTTCGGCGCGGGCGATCACCACGCCGGTGGCGGCGACACCGGCCAAGCCTGCCAGTCCCAGCATTTTCCACCAGCGCATCTGCTTAGGCTAGAGCATGCCCGCCGCGAACATTGACCTCAAGCAGGCCCTGGACCTCGCCCGCACCGGTGACGTGTGGCTGTTCCGCGGGCATTCGGCAGCCGACCGGGCGATCCGGGTGGCGACCAACAGCCCGGTCAACCACGTAGGCATGTCGGTGGTCATCGATGACCTGCCGCCGCTGATGTGGCACGCCGAGCTCGGCCGGTCCCTGCCCGACCTGTGGTCCGGCTCCCGCCACCGTGGGGTCCAGCTGCACGACCTGCGCGACGCGGTCACCGTCTGGGCCACCAGGTATGGCCAGCGGGCGTGGCTACGCCAGCTCGAACCGGCGGTGACCCGCGAGATGGAGGACGCCGTCCTGCGGACGATCGCGCGGCTCGACGGCACCCCCTTCCCCTCCACCACCCGGCTCGCGTCGCGGTGGCTGCTCGGCCGCGCCCCGGCCATCCGGCGCCAGACGCGCGACACCGAGCTCCAGACCCGCGACACCGAGCTCCAGACCCGCGACACCAAGCTGGAGACCGCCTACTGCGCGGAGGTGCTGGCGATCACCTACCAGGCGATGGGGCTTCTGCCGGGCAAGCGCGATCCGAGCTGGTTTGACGCCGGCCGGTTCTGGAGCGGCGACAATCTCGGCCTGACCGGCGGCTACCGGCTCGGCGGCGAGATCGCCGTGCGCACCCCGGACAGCTTAGAGACGGCGGTGTGAGGATGCGGCCGGCGGCGCGGCGGAGCCGCGCCAGCTGGGCCTGCGCGGCGGCGGGAGTCATGCTCACCGGGCTGCTGGCCGCCGGGTGCGCCCAGCGGCCCGCGGGGCCGCCACGGCCGTCGGTGGAGTCATGTGCTGAGTTCGGCATCAGGGCCATCCAGCATCACGTCACCGTCACCTCGCTGCCGGCCGCCTGCCGGGGCCTGACCAGAGCCCAGGTCAACCTGGCGGTCGGCCAGGCGCTCTACGCGATGACCAGCAACGTGCACGGCAAGGCGCAGCGGCGGGCCCGCGCGCGGGAGCTGAGCCCGCTGCTGGGCCAGCTGGTCACCACGGTCCCGGCGCAGCGCGGCCCGCCGGCGGCCGTCCCGGCGGGTGGCCAGGCCAGCGGCCCATCTCTCGGCTACGCCGCCCTCATCTCATGGCTGATCACGGTGGGTCTCGGATCCTGGATGATGGCCAGGTGGATCACCCGCGGCGGGTTCCGCCGTGCCCGCTTCAGCAAGGCCGGCCGCCCGCCCTCGCTGATCTTCATGCACTTCGGGCTGGCCGTCGCCGGGCTGCTGGTGTGGGGCGCCTACCTGGCCACCGGCCTGGCCGCCGCAGCCTGGGTCGGCTGCCTGCTCCTGCTGCCGGTGGCCGGGCTCGGGATGGCGCTGCTGATCCTCTGGCTGCCCGAGCGCTCCCTCGTTGCCACGACGCTCCCGGCCGCAACGGTCCCGGCCGCTCAGGCCGTTCCCGCGGGCGCGACCGCGGGAACGGGGGCGGTACCTGGCGCGAACGCGGCAGCCGGCGCGGCCGGCCCCGGCCCGCCGGCCGCCCGGCACCCGCCCGCCCTGATCGTGGCGGCGCATGGCGTGTTCGCCGTGGCGACCATCCTGCTCGCACTGCTGGCCGCGGTCGGCACCCGCTAAGCGGCGGTGGCGGGCCGCCGGGACGGGCTAGCGGTCGGACTCGTACTTGAAGGAGACCTGCAGCCTCGACCGGTAGATGATGCCGCCATCCTCTTCGAGGTGTATGTCCTGCTTGACCACCTCGGCGACGCGGACGTCGCGGATGGTCTGGCGCACGGTCCGCACCGCCTCCGCCGCGGCTTCCTCCCACGAGTTGCTGCTCGTCCCGATGATGTCGATGACCCTGTACACACTCATGACGGCCTCCCTCACGGCTGGATGGTCGCGCACCGCGCGAATATCGTCGCCCCCTTGTTGTATCAGGTGGGCTCCGGCGCCCCTCCTCCTGACTAAGGTGCCGCAACCCCCGCGACTGGGCAGGAGTGTAGGTATGGGTAGTCAGTGTGGCTGCAGCCCGCACCGGCCGAGGGCGCCGGCCCGCGCGCCAGGTGCCGGCGGAGCCGCCCGGCCGCGGCCCGGGCCGGTCCCGGTCACGGCATCCGGCCCGCCATCTTGACCCGCTAACCGATGCTCGCAGGGACACCTCATGCGCGACGATCCATCAGTCATCAGGCTGGTCGAACGGGCCCGCGACGGCGACCAGCACGCCTGGAACGAACTCGTGGTGCGCTATGCCCCGCTGGTGTGGTCGGTCTGCAACCGCTACCAGCTGAACCGCACCGATATCGACGACGTCGGCCAGACCGTGTGGCTGCTCCTGGTGGAGCAGCTCGGGAACCTGCGCGTGTCCGCCGCGCTGCCCGGCTGGCTGGCCACCACCACCCAGCGGGAATGCCTGCGCGTCTTGCGGGCGGCCCGCCGATACGACCTGACCAGCTCGCCAGAGGATAGCCCGGTGTCCCCAGACCAAGCCGACGCCCTGATCGAGGAAGAGATCCTCGCCGCGGAGCTCAATGCCGCGCTGCGCGCGGCCTTCGCCGACCTTCCGGCCCGGTGCCGGCAGCTGCTGTCGATGCTGCTCAGCGACCCGCCGCTCTCTTACACCGAGATAAGCGCCACCCTGTCTGTGCCCATCGGAAGCATCGGCCCCCAGCGTGGACGCTGCCTGGAACGGCTGCGCCGCTCGCCATACCTCGCTACGTTCAGCGATCACGAGATCGTTGGCGGCGAGACCCATGACACGAGGACCAGCGATGCCGGAGGTGGGCAGCGTGCCTGAGAGCTGGGCTGACGACGATCAGCTATTCGCGGCGCTGAAGGAAGCAGTGCGGGCCGCACGGGCGGTCCCGCCGGAATTCGTCGAGGCGGGCAAGAGTGCCTACGCATGGCGCAACATCGACGCCGAGCTCGCGAGCCTGACCTACGACTCCACCCGTGACCTCGTGCCGAGCGTGCGGGCCGAGACGGCGTCGATCCGCGCCCTCACCTTCACGTCCGCGCATCTGATCATCGAGCTGGAGGTCAGCGGGGAATCGCTGCACGGCCAGGTCGTCCCGGCGGGCGAAGGGACGATCGAGATCCAGACGCGGGAGGGCGTGGCCGCCACCGTCGGCGTGGACTCGCTCGGCTGGTTCCCCATCCATCCCATCCCGGCCAGCCCGTTCCGTCTGCGGTACCACACCTCTGACGGCACCGACGTGCTGACCGGATGGATCACCCTGTGACGCTGCGGGCGGCTACCGCCTGGAACTCGATCTTCGCGCCGAACGGCAGCGCCCCCGCCTGGTAGGTCAGCCGCGCCGGTGCCCTGGCCGGGTCGGGGAACCGCTTGCGCCACCAGTCATTGATATCGCCGTAGTTCCCGATGTCGCCCAGCAGTACCTGCACATACACAAGGTCGCCGGCGGTGTAGCCGGCCGCCGCGGCGATGGCGGCGATGTTGGCCCAGGCGCGGTCGGCCTCCTCTTCGAAGGTTCCCGGCGCGAACTTCCCGGCCGCGTCCAGCGCCGGCATCCCGCTGATGAACAAGATGCCGTTCGCCTCGCTGGCCAGGCTGAACGGAAAACCGGCCGGGAGCCCCGGACCGGAACTGACTCGCTTGATCGTCACGGCTGGCCTCGCAGAAGCATTGCTGGTGTGGGTCAGGCGACGGACGTCGCCATCCGTGCTGTCGCCTGGTCAAGGATGTCACTACTGGTGGCGAAGTTGAGGCGCGCATAACCGCTGCCGACGGCGCCGAACCGCAGGCCGGGCTCGAGTGCCACG
The DNA here is from genome assembly GCA_035473755.1 of Streptosporangiaceae bacterium. GTDB lineage: Bacteria > Actinomycetota > Actinomycetes > Streptosporangiales > Streptosporangiaceae > UBA9676. The sequence continues at coordinate 20,480 of DATINY010000335.1, read as the reverse complement.
CGGCCGCGCTCGAGAAACAGGTCGCGGGCCTGGTTGCCGGGGCCAAGGGCCGCGCAGTTGAGCCAGGCCAGGAAGGTCGCTTCGGGCGGGTCCCAGGTCAGCATGGGCAGGCGCTGGCGCAGCAGCTCGCCGAGCCGGGCCCGGCGGTGGCCGAGGGTGGCGAGGAGCCGATCGAGCCAGGGCTCCCCGGCGGTGAACGCGGCGACCGCGGCGATCACGCCGAGATGCCCGATGCGCCACCGGGTGTCGGCCGGGAACCGGCCGGGCAGCGCGGCCATGCGTGGTGCGGCGGTGACCACGGCTGCACATTTCAGGCCGGCCAGGTTCCAGGCCTTGCTGGCCGACAGCACGCTGACGGCGACCTCGGCGGCACCCGGCACGGTCAGCAGCGGCGTGAACGTGGCGCCGGGCAGCACCAGCGGACCGTGGATCTCGTCGCTGACGATGGTGACCCCATGGTCCTGCGCGAGCCGGGCCAGGGCGGCCAGCTCACCGGCGGTGTGTACCCGCCCGACCGGGTTGTGCGGGTTGCACAGGACGTAGGCCGCCGGGCGGGCGGCGAAGGCCGTCTCCAGCGCGGCGAGGTCGAGGCGCCAGCCGGCGCCGTCGTGGGCCAGGGGGACCTCCACCAGCCTGGCCCCGGCTTCGGCCACCCAGTCGAAGAACGGCGGATACACCGGCGGGCTGATCACCACGGCGTCACCCGGGCGGGCCAGCAGCCGCAGCAGCTCCACGACCCCGACCCCGACGTCGATCACCGCCGTCACCGAGGCCGGATCAAACTCCCAGCCCCACCGGGTGGCAGCAAAGCCAGCCAGCGCCCGGCCCAGCCCCGGCGTGGCCATCGCATACCCGGTGTCGGACCGGTCGACCGCCTCGCGCAGCGCTTCCGCCACCGGCGCGGCGAGGGCGAAGTCCATCTCGGCCACCGTTAGCGGCAGCACATCCGGCGGGTAGGTCTGCCACTTCGCGCTGCGCCGCTCCCGCAGCACGTCGAGCGGATCCACCGGCAATCCGGGTGCGGCACTGTTCATGGGCACAGCCTTCCCTACCCCCGCCCGCGCCCGGCCACCGGCCGGCCACGGGCCACGGGTCAGCCGGTGTCCGTGACGTCGGCGGCCTGCGGCGTGGCCGCCCGCGGCAGCAGCCGCTGTGCCGCGGCCGGGAACAGGATGGCCGACAGCAGCCCCGCGGTGAGCAGGGAGGCGGCAGCGGTCGGGGTGATCTTCCCGTCGGCCAGCCCGATCTGCGCGGCGACGATGACGAACGTGAGCGTGGTCGCCTGCAGCAGGCCGGCGGCCAACGCCCGGCGCCGGCCGGCGAAACGCGTATACAGCAGCGCGGGCAGTCCCCGCACCACCAGCAGGGCGGCGAGGAACAGCGGCACCTCGGCCAGCGCGGCCGGGTTGGCGAACAGGGCCTTCAGCGGGAACGCGACGCCGGTGGAGATGAAGAAGATGGGGACCAGGAAGCCGAAGCCGATTCCCTCCAGCTTGACCCGGAACTGCGGGTGCGGTGAGCCCCGGGCGAGATCGACGATCCGCACCAGCAGCCCGGCGGCGAACGCGCCGAGGATCGACGCGAAACCGAACCGGTAGGCCAGCACCCCGAACGCGAGGGCCAGGGTGAGCGAGGCGCGCACGCGCAGCTGGGCGCTGCTGTCGGACAGGCGGTTGAGCAGCCGCCCCGCGGGTTCCAGCCGGCGCACCCAGACGAGGGCGGTCCCGGACAGCGCGACCAGGGCGATGAAGATCGCGAGCGAGACCGCCTGCGCCCCCGGCGTCGCGGATGTCACCGAGAAGAACAGCGACAGCAGTATGATCGGCACGATCTCGGCCAGGGCCGCCGCGGTCATGACCAGCTGGCCGAAACTTGTTGATCCCTCGCCCGCGTCCTTCAGCAGCGGCAGCAGGAGCCCCGTCGACGTCGACATGAGGATGATCGCCAGCAGCAGCGGCTGCCTGGCCTGGCCCGCCAGCCGGAACGCGTAGGCGCAGAGCAGCGCGAGCACGGCCGAGACGGCGAACGCCGAAACCGCCAGCCGCGCCAGCGGCCCGCGCAGCCGCTCGATATCGATCTCCAGCCCGGCCAGGAAGAGCAGCATGCCAAGACCAAGAGCGCTGAGGACCTGGACCGGCGCGTCGATCCGCACCCAGCCGAGCACCGCGGGGCCGATCAGGATGCCGGCGATCACCTCGAGCGCCGCCTCGGGTACCGGCAGCCGCGGCACCAGGCCGAGCACCAGCGGGACCAGGACCGCGACCGCCGCGATGATCAGGACGCTGTTGAACGAGATGCTGAGCATCCCTCGCCCCTAAGCCGGCGCGATCTTGGCCACGCGGCTCACCATACCCGCGGGGCCGGCGGCTCAGGCGCCCGGACATGCCGGGCGTGACCGCAATAGGGGATCATGCTCGTCCCGACGACGAGCGTCTTCATCGGCGGTGAGGTCGTCAAGCAGGTGATCGGGGCCAAGTCCCGGTCCGCGCTGATGCGCGAGTTCTCCGACTCCCCTAGCACCCCCGGCCATGCACCGTGGCGCTACCTGGTGCAGCCTCCGGTGTAGAAGCCGGGCCCGGCCAGGCCGGGGCCGGTGATGCTGGGCCGGTTGGCACCGCCGCCGGACTTGTAGGCGGTGTCGAACCACTGCCGGAAGAACTCGCCGAGCCTGCTGCTGCACGCCGCGCTGCGGGCCGGCAGCCACCGGTGGAACCCCGCCTCGAGCTGGGCCTCGGTGATGGCGCCATCGCCGTAGCGCCGCTGGATACCCATCAGCGCCCGGGTGAAGTTCGCGTGGCCCAGGATCTGGCGCAGCGCGACGTAGGCGATGCCCGGGCGGTCGTAGGTCGCGGACCCGCTGAACAGGCCGAACGGCGTCGGGTTCGACGGGGCGGCGGTCCAGAACGTGCCCTTGCTGGCGTAGGTGGTGTTGAACTGCTTGACCAGGCTGCGCTGGAACGCCCGCCGCCCGGCCTTGGTGCCCGGCCCGCCCGCCTGGGCCTGGGCGGTCCTGGCCGCGAACAGGAACTCGCCGAGCGTCGCCATGCCTTCCTTGAAGAAGGTCAGGTTGTAGCTGGCCTCGCTCACGTGGTCGCCCCACCACTGGTGCATGTTCTCGTGGTACAGGGTGTCGGTGTCGATCACGCCGCCGGCGAAGGTGATCATCGTCTGCATCTCCTCCTCGAAGGAGGCCGATGGCCTGCCGACGACGACGCCGTCCGAGGTGAACGGGAAGCGGCCGTTGAACATGCTCTCGAACCGGGTGATATCCGGCTGCTTGTTCATGATCGCGCGGTTCCTGGCCTTCCGCGCCGCGCTCAGCGAGCTGGCCTGGGCCTGGTAGAACTTGATCCCGCCGATGGTCCGCTCGGTCAGGTCGTAGTTGCCCACGCTGTTCTCGACCAGATAGCTCGCGACCGGCGCGGGCGAATGCCAGTGCCAGGTCACCGAACCGGACGGGAACTGGCTGCCCGGCGGATGGTGGGTCCGGGACACCAGCACGCCGTTGGCGAGCACGGTCTTCCCGGCGGCGACGGTGTCGTCGAAGTCGTAGGCCGGCTTCGCGGCCGGGTAGTCGTTGAGCGGCATCCAGTCCTCGGTGCCGACGGGCTCGGTCGTGACGAAGCCGCCGTCGCCCTTCGGCTGGTTCGACCGGAACCATCCCTCGGTCGTCCCGTCCCCGTCGTTATGCACCCCGGGCCTGCCCGTATAGGCGACGGTGACCGAGAAGACCGCCCCGTCCCCGATCGGTGCGCCCGGCGTGATGACGAGCTTGTTGGCGGGGCACTGGGTGCCGTTCCTGGAGTTCTGGTCCGCCGCGCTGGTGGAGGTCAGCTCGGGGGTGCAGGCGGGCGGCAGGGGATTGTGGTCCGGCCCGCCCACCGGGTTGAGCTGCGACGCCTCGTGGGCCCGCGGGTCGGGGTCGTTCTGCCCGTGCGGGTCGCCGGGGTAGGTCGGCTGCACGAACCGGAACGCGGCCGGCCGCCCGTTCACGGTTACCGACGTCACCCCCAGGTCCGGCCCGGCCGAGGCGTTGACCGACCGTCGCTCGAAATCGAGGCTGAAACTGGTCAGGCACTGCGTGGCCCGGTCGGTGAGGGTGACGTGGTTGCCCGCCAGGAACCGGTTGCTGGCGGCGTCGTAGACCAGGTGGACGTCGGTGTGCAGGCTCCGGTACCCGCCGTTGCCGGTCTCCGGGTACACGTGGGAGCCGGGCGCCGAGAGCGTGTGCGCTCCCGGCGAGCACCGCCCGCGATGGTGCGCGGCGCCGGTTCCGGCGGCATCCTGCAGGCCGCACCCGGCGCTGGCCAGGACCAGGACTAAACCGATCGCTCCGGCGACCCCGCCATGGTGACTGGCCATTGCGGGCGCTCCTTCATGCCGGCATGCCCGGGATCAGGCTAAAGCCCTCCGTATCAGCGGAGGAAGTATATCTGGAATGTGAAGTAGCCACCCGTGCCCGTCCAGAAGCTTTGGCCGCCTGCCGCGGCGAATATGCGGCTGCGCTGCTGGAGGCTTTGGAGTACCAAACGTGCTGCGCCCTCCGACCGCGCAATCCCGGTAATGGCCCCGGCGGCGAAAACCTGCACCAATCCAACCCTCCGGCCCAGCAGGTGGCGGGCGGTCAGCTGCTGGTCGAGGCTGCTATTGATGTGGCCGATGGCCTGGGCCCTGGTGGCGGGGTCTAGGACCGCCGCCGGGGTGACATCCACGGTGAAGGAGACGGGCTCACTCAGTGATGCCTGGCCGAAGCTGATGGCCGAAGCCGGCCGCGGGTCGGCCTGCGGCGCGTGCCCGGCCTGGCGCTGCGCGACGGCAGCCAGGAGCATGCTGGTGGCGAGCACGGCCGCGGCGGCCAGGGCGGTCAGCCGGCGCCGCCCCCGGGCGGCCTGTGGCGGCTGGTGGCCCACGTCCGGGCGCGCATCCTGTGGCCGGCGGTCGAATGCGGGATTCCGGGCCAGGGCGAGCTGGCCGGCGGTCCCGGTTCCGGATTGCTGGGGGCGCGGCAGGCCGCGGCTGGCCAGGGCATAGAGCAGCTGGCCATAGATGGTGCCGAGCGTGAGGAACTCGGGTCCGCCTGCTATTCCGTTGCGCATGATGGCGATGAGCGCGCCGGTGAACGCCGTGTACGTCTCCCTCGGCCCGGAGAAGTAGACGGGACTCGGCGGCGCCGAGACGAGCACATCCGCACCCTCGGTGGCGGCCTGGCCGAGCAGCGCCCAGGTCACGCCCGTCACCGGCACCACGCCCCCGCCGAAACAGCAGTCCAGGATGAGGATCCGGTGCGCCGCGGGGCTGCGCAGCAGGGCCTCCCGGACGTGCCCGACCGCCAGGGCATCGGCGGGCGGCCCACCGGCCGCGCCGGTCACACTGAGGTGGAACTCATCGCCGGGCCCGGGCCTGCCGTGGCCGGCCCAGTAGATCAGCAAGGTGTCCTCCGCCCGGGCGGCGTACTCACACAGCGTGCGGCCCGCGGCCCGGGCGCTGGCCGGGTCGGGTACCACGATGCACCGGTCGGGCGGGAAGCCGCCCAGCGCCGGGTCGGTCAGCACCTCGGCCAGCCCGGCCAGGTTGCGCGCCACCGCAGGCAGGTCGCTCAGCTCGGCCGACCCGTACCTGCTGCTGCCGATCAGTACCGCATATGAGCGCCGTGGATCGGGCAGGCGCACCGTCGCTGTCGCGCCGGATGAGGGTGCCACGGCCACCACCACCTCGACAGCGCGCCCATTGGCTCATCCGGCCCGGCGCGCCCTTCATCTAAAGCTAACCCGGCAGCCGCGATTCGTTCTGCGGCTGCAGGATTCAGGCCGGCCCCAGTTCCGGAGGAGACCCTCCACATCGCTACGATGTGTGGGTGGGGGGGATCCGTGATGAGAGGCAAGGAGATCCCCGTGGGAAACTGGCAGCTCGACCCGTACCACACCCAGGTCGAATTCTCCGCGAAGCACTTGGGGATGATGACGGTGCGGGGCTATTTCGACGAGGTCAGCACGACCGCCGACATTGACCCGGACCACCCGGAGACGGCAACGGTCGAGGCCAGCATCTCGACCGCGAGCATCCGCACCAACAACGGGATCAGGGACAACGACATCCGCTCGTCGAACTTCCTCGAGGTGGACAAGTTCCCGGTGATCACGTTCAAGAGCACCAGCATCAAGCCGGCCGGGCAGGACCACTACACGCTGACCGGTGACCTGACCATCAAGGGCAACACCCATCCGGTCACGCTCGACGTGGTGAAGTACGGCGAGTTCAACGACGCGGGCATGATGGGGCACCGGATCGCCTACAGCGCCACCACCAAGATCAACAGGAAGGACTTCGGCCTGAGCTTCAACGCGATCCTGGACGGCAGGCTCGTCGTCAGCGAGGAAATCCAGATCCAGATCGAGGGCGAGATCGTCGAGCAGAAGGAGGCCGCGGAGGCCGCGGAGACCGCGGGCGGCTGACGCCGCGGGCGCGGCGGCCCGGGCCGAACGGGCGGCCAGCCCTGCGTGATCACGGTGAGGTCAGGTCGTAGACGGTGACGCCACCGACGGTTTGCGCGGTGAAGTGAGCCTCGACCCACGAGGCTATGTCCGTGGCGGCGCCGGACCCGCCGCCGAAGCTGGACCGGTTCTGGCCCACGAAGTAATGGATCTTGTGCTCGGAGACGAGCCGCTCGAACTGGGCCAGGGTGGGCGTGGGGTGGGTGCCGTTGAAGCCGCCGATCGCCAGCACCGGCTGGCCGGTGGCGAGCTGGAGTGGGGCGGCGCTCTCCGAGCCGACCGTTGCCGCGGTCCACGTGTAGCCCGCGGAGCCGGTCGTGAGAAGCGTGGTGAGCGCGCTGCTGACCTGCGTGTTGCCACCGAGGCCGCCGCCACCTCTGAACCCGCGGCCGCCGAACCCGCCCGGGAACCGGCCGGTACCGCCCTGCCCGCCCCCGAAGCCACCCGGGAACTGGCCGCCGCCGGGCTGCCCGCCGGAGAGCCCGCCCCGGCCGGTGGATCCCGCGCCGGATCCGCCCAGTCCAGCCCCACCGCCGCCGGTCCCGCCGCCTGCGGAGAATCCGCCGCCGGCCACCCCGCGGAACCTGTTGCCGAACCCGCCGGCCCCGCCAGGGCCGCCGGGCCCGAACCGGCCGGGCCCAAACCCGGCGGCGACCGCCGGGCCGGCCGAGGGCAGCGCACCGGTGTGCGCCGTGGCCGCCGTGTTGATGCTGTAGGCCAGGGGGCCGCCCAGCCCGGCGGCCACGGCGAGCGACACCGGAACCGCAGCCAGGAACGTCCGGCCCCGGCCGGCGCTCCCCAGCGCCGCGAGCGGGCGGCGGGGGACCAGGATCACCGCCGCCGAGCCCAGGGCGGCGGCCACGATGGCCACCCGCAGCCACGGGTACCAGCCTGGGCTGCGGCCGAGCAGCACCCAGGCCCAGCCGGCCGTCACCGCCAGCATGGCCGTCATGGCCACGCGGGCGAACACGGTATGCCGGTCGCGCCACAGCGCGGCGGCGCCGATGCCGGTCAGCGCCCCGACCGCGGGCGCCAGCGCGACGGTGTAGTAGGGGTGGATGATGCCGGACATATAGCTGAACACCAGGCCGGTCAGCACCAGCCAGCCGCCCCACAGAATCGCGGCGGAGCGGGTCCGGTCCGTGCGTGGTGAGCGCCGCGACAGCCACAGCAGCGCGGCCAGCGCGACCAGCGCGGCCGGGATCAGCCAGCTGACCTGGCCGCCCATCTCGGCGCCGAACAGCCGGGTCAGGCTGGCGGAGCCGCCGAACTGCGGCCCGTTGCCGTTCCCGAACCCGACCGAGCCGACCTCGTTCCCGTCGAGCCTGCCGAACCCGTTGTAGCCGAACGTCAGCTGCAGAATGCTGTTGTTGGTGGAGCCGCCGATGTAGGGGCGGTCGGCGGCCGGGGTCAGCATGACGAGCGCCACCCACCAGCCCGCGGCGGCCAGCATCGCGGCACCGCCGGCCAGCAGCTGCCAGATCCGCTGGCCGAGCCGGGGCGGGCCCGCCACCAGGTAGGCGAGCGCGAAGACCGGCAGCACCAGGAATGCCTGCAGCATCTTGGTCAGGAAACCCAGCCCGAGCAGCGCTCCGGTCAGGGCGAGCCACCGGGTCCGGCCCGACTCGAGGGCCCGGGTGGTGGTGTAGGCGGCGAGCACCATGACCAGCACCAGCAGCGAGTCCGGGTTGTTGTACCGGAACATGAGCGTGGCGACCGGGGTGAGGGCCATGACGGCGCCGGCGATGATCGCAGCGGCCGGCCCGAACCAGCGGCGCACGGTGGTGTAGAGCACGCCGACCGTGGCCACGCCCTCCAGCGCCTGCGGCACCAGCAGGCTCCAGTAGTTGAGGCCGAAGGCGCGGACGGACAACTCCATCACCCACAGCGACGCCGGGGTCTTGTCGACGGTGATGAAGCTGGCGGAGTCGAACGAGCCGAACAGGAAGGCCTTCCAGCTCGTGGCGCCGGCCTGGACCGCGGCGGCGTAGAAGTCGTTGGCCCAGCCATTGCGGCTCAGGCCGGCCAGGTACAGCAGCGCGGTTGCCGCCAGCAGGGCGAGCAGCGCGGGCCGGGCCCAGGCCGGGTCGGTGGGCCGTCCCCGCAGCAGCCGGGCCGCCCAGCCGCCCGCGGGTCCCCGGCCCTCGTCGCGAACGGGCTGGGCCCCGGTTGATATGGCGGTCACTGGGCGCTCCCGTTCGGCTGGATCTGGGCTGGCTGGGCCGGGGCGGCCTTCGCACCGCGGAAGACCCAGCCCCGGTAGAGCACGAACCTGATCACGGTGGCGGCCAGGTTGGCCATGACGAGCGCGGCCACCTCGGCGGCCCGGCCCGGCCGCGCGGTGACCGCGTGCAGCCCGGCCAGCGCGCCGGAGGTGATCGCGAGCCCGATGCCGAACGCGATGAGGCCACGGAGCTGGTGGCGTGCTGCGTGGGCGCGGCCCCGGATGCCGAAGGTGAACCTCCGGTTGACCGCCGTGTTGGCGATCGCGGTGACGAGGAGGCTGGCCGCGTTCGCGGCCTGCGCCGTCATCACCCCACGGAACAGCAGATACAGCAGAACAAAGGCAGCGGTGCTGGCCGCCCCCACCACGATGAAGCGTGCCGCCTGGCTGGCCACTCCCGCCGGCCCGCGGGGCCGGCCGCCGGTCCTTGCCCGTTCTCCGCCGCGCCGCAGCCCCGGCGGGGAGGGGCTGCCCAGCACGGGGACGCTGATGGTGCCGCGGGCCAGTCCCGTGCCGAGCCGGATGATGCCGCACAGGTCGGCGAGGGCAGTGGCGATGATGTTGACCCGGGAGTCGGCGTCGTCGATCCAGTCCACCGGTACCTCGTGGATCCGCAGGCCCGCCCGCTCCGCCCCGTCCCGGCCGCTCCAGCCGCACGGCGCGGACCGAGCTGAGGTCTTCCGCCAGCGCCAGCGCCTGCGCCCAGGTGCCGTCGGTGCTGCCGTTGTCCGCGATGGTGATGCGGGTGTCGAAGGGGAACGTCCTACCCAGGTAGGCGTGGAGACGCCGGACGCTCGGAGCCAGGTCCCGGTCCTCGTTACGGACCGGGATCACGATCTCCACCTGGGCCCGATGCTGGGCCGGTGGCGGCGGTGGGAGGCCAGGCTCGGCTGCGTGGAGCAGGGAGTCGGTCGATGTCATGCGCCCCAGGGTTGGCGATCAAGCTGCAGGCGTTCTGGGCCTTAGCTGTGAGTCGCTTCTCAACGGGATCACGCCGGGTCCGGCCGTTGCCCGGCCTGGTGCTCGATGGTCTCGTTGAACGCGGCCAGTGCTTCGGCGTCGCTGGCGCTGGCCCGGACGTTCCCGGTGATGAACTCGATGCCCGGCAGGTCGCCGGCGCTGGCCGAGATTGCCGCGACGGCGGCGCCGGTGTCGTAAGCAGTGCGGCGCAACACCACGTCCGGCCCCAGCAGGGCCCAGGCCGCGCCGGGATGCCCGTAGGGCAGGCCGACCGAGCCGGGGTTGACGATGCGCCGGGTGTCGGCGAGCCGGTCGAAGGGCATATGGGTGTGCCCGACGACCACGGTTCGCGCGGGCACAGCGGCGAACGCGGCCTGGTAGTGGGAGACCGGGCTGTCCACGGTGATGAACTCGTTGTCGTCGCGCGCGGTGGCGTGGCAAAACGTCACCGGCCCCAGGCCGTCGATGTCGAGGGTGACGCTCAGCGGCAGGCTGGCGAGCCGGTCCCGGTGGGACCGACCGATCCTGGCCGCGCACCAGTCGAAGTGGGCGGCGGGCGGATTCGTGGGCAGGCCGCTGGGCTGGAAGGTGCCGTCAAACGCGTCGGCGAGCCAACGGTCGCTGTTGCCCCGTACCCAGACAGCCCGCTCGCCGAGTTCCTCCAGGCGGTCAAGGGTCTGGGCGGGCATGGGCCCGTCGGCGAGATCCCCGCCGAGCACGACCGCGTCCACTCCCGCGGCCTCCACGTCGCGCAGGACCGCCTCCAGCGCCGGGAGGTTGCCATGGATGTCGGCCAGCACCGCGACCCGCATGACCGCCTCCCTGCTCCGGTACTGCCGAGTCTGCCCGAGCCAGACGGCTCATCCGGCCGGGTTCGCCCGCAGCTGAGTGCGTGCTGGGCGGTGTCAGCCGGCGGCAGCCTGGGATGGCTCAGAGGAGCTCGCTGATGGGCGAGCCTGGGATGGCGATCCAGCCCTCGGTTGCGGCCGCAGCCAGGTCGTCGCCGCCGGGCGGGCAGGTCTGGCCCCGGCTGGCCGCACGGGCCGTCAGCGCGGCGATGACGGCATCGAAGGCGTCGTGTGAGCGCCTGATGGTCTCCTCGTGCGGGCCGCAGTCCAGCCATGGAGCCGCGGCCAGGAGATCATCGGCGGCGGCGGCCAGCACGTCGGGCGTGCGGGGCTGCTTGTAGCCGCGGTGCCGCAGGCCCCAGCCGCGCAGCGAGGCGGCCGGATAGACCTCGACCACCGCGCCCGCCCCGGAGCGGTCCACCGGCCGGCCCGAGGCATCGAGCTTGGCCAGCAGGACCGCGCAGCGCAACGCGACGTGCGCGATCCTGTCCGCCGAGACGCTCAGCGGCACCAGGTGCAGCTGGTCCCGCACGAAGGCGTCGGTGCGGCGCATGGTCAGTTCCCGCCGCCATCCCGTCCCGATGTCGTCCAGGGGGAGTGTCACAGGGCCGGAGCGGTGCGCGGCGACGAAATCAACGAAGGCGTCGGGCCAGCCGAGGGGGCAGTCGATCCCGGTCTTGCCGGCCTGTGCGATCACCCCGAGGATGACCTCGTCGTCGGCCGGGCAGACCAGGTCCCGGACGACCGCCCGGGTCCGTGCCCATTCGATGCTGGCCAGCGCCGTCCGTTCCGGCATCGCGGCCAGGTCCACCCCGGCGGTAATCACCGGCCAAGGTTATGCCGACGGCCGGCCGGCCCGGCCGCCAGCCGCGATGAAGCCGGCCAGCGATGCCGGGCTTCTCAGGGCGCGTCCGGCCTTGCCGTCGTCTGGCCGACCTCGATCAGGTGACCGTCCGGGTCGCCTGCCTCACGGCACGTCGACCGCCATCTCATGGTGGGAGACCCGCTCGTCCCACCGGCTGAGCGCCTGCCGGGCGGGTTCCTCGACCACGGCCTGCTCATAATCGTCCCCGGCGAAACCCCGCACCGCGTCCAGGCTGGTGAACCACGTGATGGAGGTGAACAGGACCTCCTGGCCCTCGTCCCGGCGCAGCAGCCGGGCGCCGCGGAAGCCATCGATAGCCCGCAGGTGCGCGCTGACCTCGGATTCGTAGTGACGCTGGTAGTCATCGGCGGTCGCCCGCGGCGCCCATCCGCGCCATATCCGCGCGATCATGCAGACCTCATCTCCGCCCGTCCCGGCCAGGTGATGGACGACAACATAGCCAGCCCGGCCAGGCCTCATCCGGCCGGGCGTGTGCGGCCGGCGTCACCGGAGAACGAGGCAGAACGGGTGCCCGGCCGGGTCCTGGTAGACGCGCCAGCTGACCGGCTCCCCGGCCGGCCCCGGCCGCGGGGACACGTGCTCGCGGACGAAGACCGCACCGGCCGCGACGACCCGGTCGTGGGCCGCGGCCAGATCGCCGACCAGGACATCGAAATGAACCTTCGCTGCCCCGGCGCCGGGGCGCGCGGTGCTGGCCTGGAACGACAGTCGCTGCCCGTGTGGGGGCGGCTCGAGGGTCACCCAGCCCGGGTACCACTGCACCGGGGTGCCGCCGAGCAGCCCGGCCCAGAACCGCGCCAGCGCCCATGGTTCGGCGCAGTCCATCACCACTTCCCGGATCCAGCCGATCACGCCATCACCGCTCACCCGATCATGATGACCCACCGCCGGGCCCGGCGCGGATCCAGACCCCGGCCCGGGAGGCATGATGTCGGCATGGATGGTCAACTGGCGCTGCGACCCGTCGGCGAGGATGACCTGGCGCTGCTGGAGGCGCTGACGCAGGACCCGGAGCAGGCGGGTGAGTTCGACTGGTTCGGCTGGTTCGATCGCCGGCGGTAGCGGCGGGGCTGGGACGAGAACGGCCTGCTCGGCCCGGATGGCGGGACCTTGATCGTCGTCAGCGGCGGCGACCGGCTGGGCCTGGTGATCTGGCGGAAGCATCAGACCACCCCGGCCGGGTACTGCTGGGAGATCGGCATCGCGCTGCTGCCACGGGCCCGTGGCCGCGGGTACGGGACCCAGGCGCAGCGACTGCTCGCCCGGTACCTGTTCGCACACACCACGGTGCACCGTATCTGGGCCGGGACGGAGGCGGACAACATCGCCGAGCAGAGGGCCCTGGAGAAGGCCGGATTCACCCGCGAGGGCGTGATCCGTGGCGCCGGATGGCGCGACGGCACCTGGCGGGACGGTGTGATCTACAGCCTCCTCCGCACCGATCCGCCGGTGTGACGGGGCCGCTGGGCCCTCCCTTCACGCCCGGCGGTGTGCCGGGGCCGATAGCCGGGGGCTGCGACCGGCCCGCTCTGGGCGGCGGGTGAAGATACTAAACATGGGCCAAGCAGAGCTGCTGATCGCCGGGCTGCTGGTGGCTGTGGCGGGCCTGAGCGTGCTCGCCCGCCGCCTGTCGGTGCCGTACCCGATCGTGCTCGTCATCGGCGGGGCCCTGTTCGGGTTCATTCCCGGGCTGCCCGAGGTGAAGCTCGACCCGCAGGTCGTGCTGGTCGTCTTCCTGCCGCCCCTGGTCTACGGCGCGTCGGTCTACGCGAACTTCAACGACTTCCGGGCCAACCTGCGCACGCTCACCCTCAGCACGGTGGCGCTGGTGCTCGCGACGATGTGCGCGGTCGCCTGGGTCGCCCACGAACTCATCCCGGGCCTGCCGTGGGCGGCCGCCTTCGTCCTCGGGGCGATCGTCTCGCCGACCGACCCGCTGGCGGCGGCGGCGATCATGCGGCGCCTGGACGCACCGCGGCGCATGGTCAGCAACATCGAGGGGGAGGGCCTGTTCAACGACGTGACGGCGCTGGTGGCCTACCGGGTCGCGGTCGCCGCCGTGGTGGCCGGCAGCTTCTCGCTCGCCGACGCCGGCCTGAAATTCGTGCTCGGGGCCGCGGGCGGCGTAGCCGTGGGCCTCGCCGTAGGGGCGATCGTCGCCGAGATCCGTAAGCGCGTCACCGACCCGCAGGTGAGCGTGACGATCTCGCTGCTCACCGCCTACGCGGCCTTCGTGCCGGCGAACGCCATCGGTGCATCGGGGATCCTGGCCACGGTCACGACCGGCATCTACATGGGCATCCGCGGGCCGCAGGTCCTCCCGAGCCGCGCCCGCCTGGAGGGCTACTTCGTCTGGGACATCCTCGACTTCATCATCAACGCGATCCTGTTCGTGCTGATCGGGCTGCAGCTGCGCGCGGTCGTCGGCGGGTTGTCGGGATACCCGGCGATGACGCTCGGCGGATACGCCCTGGCGGTGACCGGGGTGGTGGTGGGCATCCGGCTCGTGTGGTTCTTCACCGTCCCGTACCTGATCCGGGCGATCGACCGGCGCCCGGCTCAGCGGGCGCGGCGGGTGGGGGCGCGCTGGCGCCTGGTGGGGGCCTGGAGCGGGATGCGCGGCGCCGTCTCGCTCGCCGTGGCGCTGGCGCTGCCGTTCACCACCGAGGGAGGTGGCGCCTTTCCGAAGCGCAACCTCATCATCTTCCTCACCTTCGCCGTGATCTTCTTCACCCTCGTCGGGCAGGGACTCTCGCTGCCGGCCCTGATCCGCCGCCTCGGGCTGACCGATGGCGGGGCGGACGCGGAGGAGGAGACGCGGGCCCGGCTGGTGGCGACCAAGGCCGCACTGGCGGAGATCGACGCGCTGGCCGGCGAGGACTGGACGCGCGAGGAGACGGTGCAGCGGATGCGCAACATGTACGAGTACCGCAAGCGCCGCCTCGCGGCCCGGGCCGGCAAGATCGAGGACGACGGGTACGAGGACCAGTCGCTCGCCTACCAGCAGATGGTGCAGCTCGTGCTGCGGGCGCAGCGTGAGGCGCTGTTGCGGCTGCGCAGCGACAGAAAGCTCTCCAACGAGGTGATGAACCGGATCATGCACGAGCTCGACCTCGAGGAATCGCGGCTGGAAATCTGAGGCACGCGGCCAGCCGGCTCAACGGCGGCGCTGGGCGAGCTGCCGTTCGGCCTCGGCGAGCAGGGACACGATGTCCTGGCCGAACTCCACATCACAAGCGTGGCGGGTCGGTCCGGACCTGGCGTTGCTCACCAGTTCGGCCAGGGCGGCCCGCAACGGCACCACCGGGTCGGTGGTCAGGCCGGGGGCCGCCGACCGCCCGGCCGCACCCCACACGTAGCAGCCAAAGCTCTCCGCGGCCGGGGCCACGCTCTGGCTGACCGTCACCGTGCTCGTCGCCCCGCCGTGATGGTGCAGGACGAGGTGGGTGACGTCGGCGAGGCCGGCGTCGGCCGTGAGGGAGGTCACCGGGCCCAGGCACGCCCACAGCAGCGCGATCGCGTGCGGCCCGAGATCCCACAGGGCACCCTTGACCGTCCGCCACGGCGTGTTGAACGGGCTGGACACCTGCAGCGATGAGCCCAGCCAGACAAAGTCCGCCCCGGTCCAGCGGTCATGGCCGCCGGTGACCCCGGCCAGCCAGGCCCGGAATGCGGGCTGGAAAAGCAGCGTGAAGAAGACCACCGACGCGACCTGGGCCGCCTCGACCGCTTCCACCAGCGCGGCACCCGCCGCCGCCGAGGTGGCGATCGGCTTTTCCAGCAGCAGGTGCTTGCCCGCCGCCGCGGCCTGCGCCGCCATGCCCGCCTGCACGTCGGGCGGCACCGCGAACGCCACCGCATCCACCCCGGCGAGGAACTCGTCGAAGTCCGCGTAAGCGGTGACACCGTGCTCAGCCGCCAGCGTGCGGGCCGCGCCTGGATCGCGGCCCCAGACCGCGGCGAATTCGATCCCCTCACCCGACGCGAGGGCGGGCGCATGCGTGATGCGAGCCCAGTAGCCGGTGCCCACCAGGCCGAACCTCAGCGGCTTATCCGACGCCTTCACCCTTCCCGGCCTCCTCACCTGCAGGGCCACCGGAGCAGCCGCCCCGGCACCCGCGGGCTCACATCATGCCTGATCCGTCTGCCCCGGCTGGTGGCCGCCCCAGCCCGGGGCCTTGACACAAGTGCACATTTGGCCGAATTTGGGACTCACCCGGCCAGGGTGCGCCGGGCTGCTCCGCTTCCCCGGGTGACCTGCGTGACCGGCAGGGGCGCGGCCCTCGGCCAGAGCGAGGAGAAGCACGAGAAGGTGGTGGGCGGCCCGACATGATCGTGCCAACGGTCCATGCCTGAGCTGTTCGGCGCCCGCTACACGCGGGCGGAGCTGCACCGGCGCGTCGGCCGCCTCGAGCAGGTCGCGGGCGTGCGCCTGGTCACGATCGGCGACGGCCTGGGGCGGGGCGTCCGCGTCCTTGAATTCCGCACCGGAACCGGGTTCGCGTTCGACGTGCTGGTCGACCGGGGCTTCGACGTCGGGCGGTGCGAGATCGGCGGCCGGCCGCTCAGCTGGCTATCGGGCGCCGGCGTCGTCGCGCCCTGGTACTACGAGCCCGACGACTGGGGCTGGTTCCGTGCCTGGGGCGGGGGCATGGTCGTCACCTGCGGGCTGGATCACACCCTGGCGCCGGACGAGGACACGGCGGCGCACTTCAACCAGCCGCACATCCGCGCGACGGTCCGGTACGGCCTGCACGGCCGCGTGGGCGGCCTGCCGGCCCGCCTGGCCGGGTATGGGGAACGCTGGGACGGCGACGAGTGCGTGCTGTGGGCGGAGGGCGAGGTGCTGCAGTCGGCGGTCTTCGGCGAGCAACTCGTGCTCCGCCGGCGCATCGAGGCACGGGTCGGGGAGTCCCGTTTCGCGCTCCGCGACGAGGTCGAGAACATCGGGCACACCCGGGCGTCGCACATGTTCCTCTATCACTGCAACGCCGGGTTCCCGGTCGTCGATGAGTCGTCGGAGCTTGTCGTCCCGAGCCGGGCGACCACCACCGACTACGGCGTGCCGGTCGAGGGGTACGCCACGATGTCGGCCCCGGTGCGCGACGCCACCGAGGCGTGCTTCGAGCACGAGCTCATCGCCGAGCCGGAGGGAACCGTCCCGGTCGCCCTGGTCAACCGGGGCCTGGCGCTGGGGGTGTACCAGGTCTTCCGCATCTCGCAGCTGCCCTACCACACCGTGTGGCGGATGATGGGCGAGGGCACGTACGCGCTCGCCTTGGAGCCGGGCACGAACCGGGATGCGGGCCGGGCGGACGCGCGGCAGCGGGGTGAGCTGCAATGGCTCGAGCCCGGCGAGCAGCGCCGCTATGACCTGGAGATCGGCGCGCTGCCCGGGACGGCCGCGATCGGCGAGTTCGAGACCAGGGTGAGGGCCATCCGGTGACCGGCGAGCCCGGCCGGCTGGCCGACGCGGTCAGACGGCCGCTGCCGCTCGCCTACCACCCGCTGTACCGCTTCTACCAGGGCGGCTCGATGACCAGGGCCTTCCGCGGCCTTCCCGGGCGTCCCGACGACTGGTGGTCGGAGGACTGGGTCGGCTCCTGCACCCGGGCCAGCAACGACGACCCCGACGGCCGGGCCCAGGGCCTCAGTGCGGTGGGCCTGCCCGGCGGCGGCACCATCACGCTCAAGGAGCTCGTCGAGGCGTTGCCCGAGGAGATGGTCGGCGCGCAGTTCGCCGGGCGCTGGGGCCCGATCACCGGGGTCCTGGTCAAGCTGCTCTCCCCGGCCGGCCAGGTGCCGCTGCACGCCCATCCGACCCGAGCGTGGGCACGGCAGCACCTCGGCTCCCCGTTTGGCAAAACCGAGGCCTGGATTCTGCTGGACACGCCGGGCGACGGCGCCGAGCCGGCCTACGCGGGGATCGGCTTCGTCCCGGGCATCGACCGCGACTGGTTCGCCGACCGGGTCAACCGCCACGACAACCGCTCCATCCGGGGCACGCTCCACCGGACCGGCGTCCGCCCGGGCGAGGTGTACGTCGCGCACGCCGGGGTACCGCACTACCTCGGGCCGCGGATCTCGTTCATCGAGGTGCAGGAGCCCAGCGACCACATCGTGATCCCCGAGACGTCTGGAGCCGATGACGCCGGGGCGACGATGGGCCTGGGCTGGGAGCTGGCCCTCGACATGATCGACTACGCGGCCGCCGGCGCGGAGCAGGCCTTCGCCCGGGCGCGCCAGCGGCCGCGCGTCATGCGCACCAGCCACGGCTCCCGCGAGGTGCGCCTGTTCCACGACGACGTGCTGCCGTACTTCGACGCCACCGCGCTGGAGGTGCCGGATGAGATCGAGGTCGGCGACGGGCGCTTCTCGATCGCCATCGTGGCGTCCGGCGCGGGGTCGATCGAGGGCGAATTCGGCCGCCAGCCGATCCGCCGGGGGGAGACGTTCGCGCTGCCGGCGAGCCTGCGGTTCCGGGTCCGGGCGGGGGCCGAACCGGTCCGGGTCATCCGCTGCCTGGGACCGGCCGCGGAATGACCCCGCCCGTGCCTCGCGCTGAGGCCATCAGCAGGGAGGTAGCCGGTGCTGGATTCCGCGCCGATCGTGACGCAGGCCCGTGAGCGCGTCAGGCGGCAGAACGGCGGTGCCATCGGCCGGTCACGCGAGGAGCTGATCACCCCCGCCCTGGTGCTCGACATCGATGCCGCGCAGCGCAACATCGACCGGATGGCGGGCGGGCTGTTGCACATGGGCTCCGCCACCATCCGCCCGCACTAC
Source organism: Streptosporangiaceae bacterium (assembly GCA_035473755.1). GTDB lineage: Bacteria > Actinomycetota > Actinomycetes > Streptosporangiales > Streptosporangiaceae > UBA9676. Next base: position 2,288 of record DATINY010000335.1, on the reverse strand, counting down.
AAGGCGCACAAGAGCCCCGACCTCGCGTGGCGTCAGGTCCAGGCGGGCGCGTCCGGGCTGTCGATGGCGACAGTGTGGGAGGCGGTCGTGCTGGCGGACGCCGGCCTGGACGACCTGTTCGTGGTCAACACCGTGTCACACCCGGCCAAGATCGCGGTGCTGGCCCGGCTGGCCGGCGATCACCGGATCCTGGTCGCGGTGGACGAGGCGCCGAACGCCGCCGCCATGTCCGCGGCGGCCACTGCGGCCGGCTCAACGCTCGGGGTCCTGGTCGAGGTGGACACCGGGATGGACCGGTGCGGCACCGACACCGCGGAGCAGGCCCTGGCCCTCGCCCGGCAGGTGATGGACCTGCCCGGGCTGCGTTTTGAGGGGATCACCGGCTATGAGGGCCATTGCTCCCTCACGGTCGACAACACGCTCCGGCGCGAGCGGCACCTCGCGGCGATGACGTTCTTCACCGGCGTCGCCGATCTGCTGGAAGCGGACGGGATCCGCTGCGGGATCCGGTCCGCCGGCGGGATAGCCACCTGGCGGTGGACGGCGGGATGGCCCGGCGTGACCGAGATCCAGGCCGGCACCTATGTGGTCATGGACAACTACCACGACCACATGGCGCCGGGCTTCGAGCACTCCCTCACGGTCCAGGCGAGCGTCATCAGCCGGCCGGGCGGCCGGGTCATCGTGGACGCCGGCAGCAAGTCCGTCGCCGACCCGGCCAACGTCACGGTCGTGGGCCATGACTGGCTCACGGTCGTCCGGTTCGATGAGGAGCACGGTGTCTTCGCCGCGCCAGGGGGCTCGGCGCTGGCGGTGGGTGACTCGGTGGCGCTGGTGCCCGGGTACTCGCCGAGCACCGTGAATTGCTATGACGCCTACCACGTGGTCCGCGATGGGACCGTCATCGACGTCTGGCCCGTCATCCCGCGCGGTCCCGGGCATCACGGGCTCGCCGGGCTCCCCGGGGAGAGGTTCTGACGCCGCCCGCGGCTTACGGGTAGTAGTAGGTGGGCTCAAGATCGATCGCGTGACCGCTGCCCGACTCCAGGACGAACTTGAGCATCGGCGAGGTGTCCAGGTAGTAGAACTCGATGGACTCACCGATCCGGCCGCCCATCAAGATCTCCGCGCCCCGCTCCCGCCAGTGGTCCTTGATCGCCTGGCTGTCGGCCGCCGAGTGCTTCATGCAGGCGATGTGCTGGACGCCTTCGCCATGGGTGTCCAGGAACTCCTGGTAGATGCTGGGGCCGCTGACCGGCTGGATCAGCTCGAAGCCGAGCCCGTCGACCCTGGCCTCGGCGCCGATCATCCGGTACTCGACCGGCTCGCCCCCTACCCGCGTGTCGTGCAGCAGCGGCGGCTTGTAGTCGAACACGCTCCACGGGCCCCAGCCGAGGTTCTCGGTGTAGGAGCGGAGCGCCGACTCCATGTCGGCGACGACGACCGCGATCTGTGTGATCGTCATGGGGACCGGTGGCGGCACGATCCGGCCGCCGCTGCCGCTTGCCATCTGTACCTCCCGCGAGCGATATGCCGGGACCCTGCCGCGTTGGCTGCAGATCTGGCCCGAATTCGGGTCTATCTCGCCGGTGGCCGTTCGTCTAGATGGTGAGACGGCTTTGTGGTGCGGTCAGACAGGAGGTGGCGGCGAGGATGAAACAGGTGCGGACGCTGCTGGGCGGCCGGGGTTTGGTCGAGTCGCCGCGCTGGCATGGCGACCGGCTGTATTTCTCAGACTGGTCGGCGGGCGAGGTGCTGGCCGTCGATCTCGCCGGCCGCAGTGAGGTGATCGCGCGGGTGGAGTCGCTGCCGCTGTGCACCGCCTGGCTCCCTGACGGGCGGCTGGTGATCGTCTCGTCCCCGGACGGGCGGCTGCTGCGCCGGGAGCCTGACGGGTCGCTGGTCACGCACGCCAACCTCGGCCGGCCGGGCTGGAACGACATCGTGGCCGACGGCCGCGGCAACATCTACGTCAACCGGGCCGGCTTCAACCCGATGGCGGGGGAGGAGGTCCAGCCGGGTTTCGTCTTCCTGGTGGCGGCCGACGGCTCGGTGCGCCAGGTGGCCGACGACATCGCGTTCCCCAACGGGATGGCGGTGACCGCCGACAACTCCACCCTGATCGTGGCGGACTCCTACCGGCACAGCCTGGTGGCCTTCGACATCGGCTCCGGCGGTGTGCTGTCCGGCCGGCGTGTCTGGGCAACCTCCCACGTAATCTTATCTAACTCCCCGCGCGGGCGCAAAAGCGATTCGTGCCAACCGAGGGCAAGACGGATGGAGAACGG
>DATINY010000334.1:0-3246 GCA_035473755.1 Streptosporangiaceae bacterium | reverse complement strand
ACCACTACGCGATCACCCAGGAGATCTTCCTCGGGCTCTACCAGAACGGCTACATCTTCCCCAAGACCACGCTGGGCGCGATCTCCCCGTCCACCGGCCGGACGCTGCCCGACCGCTACATCGAGGGCACCTGCCCGATCTGCGGCTACGACAGCGCGCGCGGCGACCAGTGCGACAACTGCGGCAACCAGCTCGATCCGGAAGACCTGATCGAGCCGCGGTCGAAGATCAACGGCGAGGCCCCGGAGTTCCGGGAGACCGAGCAGTTCTTCCTCGACCTGCCCGCGTTCACCGACGTGCTGGGGAGCTGGCTGCAGAGCAAGAGCGGGCAGTGGCGGCCGAACGTGCTGAAGTTCTCGCTCAACCTGCTCGGTGACCTGCAGCCGCGGGCGATCACCCGGGACCTGGACTGGGGGGTGCCGGTGCCGCTGGACGGCTGGCGGGACCGCCCGGACAAGCGGATCTACGTGTGGTTCGACGCGGTCATCGGGTACCTGTCGGCGTCGATCGAGTGGGCCCGGCGCTCCGGCGACCCCGACGCCTGGCGGGCCTGGTGGCAGTCGCCCGAGGCCGAGTCCTACTACTTCATGGGCAAGGACAACATCGTCTTCCACGCCGAGATCTGGCCCGCCATGCTGCTCGGCTACAGCGGCCGGGGCAGCCGGAACGGCACGCCCGGCTCGCTGGGCGCGCTGAACCTGCCGACCGAGGTGGTCTCCAGCGAGTTCCTCACCATGGAGGGCCGCAAGTTCTCCTCCTCCCGCGCCGTCGTCATCTACGTGCGCGACTTCCTGGCCCGCTACGACGTGGACGCGCTGCGCTACTACGTGGCGGTGGCCGGGCCGGAGAGCCAGGACACCGACTTCACCTGGAGCGAGTTCGTCCGCCGCAACAACGACGAGCTGGTCGCCACCTGGGGGAACCTGGTGAACCGGTCGGTGGCGTTCGCGGCCAAGAACATCGGCGAGGTCCCCGCGCCGGGTGAGCTCACCGGCACCGATCACGAGATACTCGAGCGTTCCCGCAGGTCGTTCGGCACCGTCGGGGGTGATCTTGAGCGCAGCCGCTTCAAGGCCGCGATCACCGAGGCGATGCGGACCGTGGCCGAGGCCAACAAGTACATGTCCGACCAGGCGCCGTGGAAGCTGCGCGAGTCCGACCCCGAGCGGATGCGGACCGTCATGCACGTGGTGCTGCAGCTGGTGGACGACGCGAAGACCCTGCTCACCCCGTTCCTGCCGCGGTCGTCGGCGAAGGTGCACGCCATGCTGGGCGGGCAGGGCGCCTGGTCCGGGACGCCGCGGATCGAGCAGGTGGACGAGGACGGCGCCCCCTCCTACCCGGTGATCACCGGCGACTACGACAGCCCCGCCCGCTGGGAGAGCACGCCGGTCCGCCCCGGCGTCCCGCTGACGCGGCCCGAGCCGCTGTTCGCCAAGCTCGACCCGTCCGTCATCGACGAGGAACTGGCCCGGCTGGAGCAGGCGTGACCGCTGGCCCCGGCGCCGCCGGCGGGGCGCCCGCCCCGGACGGCGTGCCGCCGCCGGAGCCGCTGCCCGCCGAAGCGTTCGATAGCCACTGCCACCTGGAAATGATCGAGCGCCCGGTGGCCGAGGTGATGGCGGAGGCCCGGGCGGCGGGCATCACCCGGGCCGTCACGATCGGCACCGACCTGGCGACCTCCAACTGGGCGGCGGAGTGCGCGTACGGGCACGACGACGTCTACGCGGCGGTCGCGATCCATCCCAACGAGACCGTGGCGGCGGCGTCAACTCCGCAGCAGCGCACCGCGGTGCTGGCCCAGATCGCGGAGCTGGCACTGCTGGAACGGGTGCGGGCGATCGGCGAGACCGGGCTGGACTACTACCGGGAGTACGCAAGCCCGGTGGTGCAGCGGGACTGGTTCCGCGCGCACATCGCGATGGCCAAGCAGGCCCGCAAGGCCCTGGTGATCCACGACCGGGACGCGCACCAGGACGTGCTGGACATCCTCGAGGACGAGGGCCCGCCGGAGAAGGTGATCTTCCACTGCTTCTCCGGGGACGCGGCGATGGCCAAGCACTGCGCCGAGGCGGGCTACGTCATGAGCTTCGCCGGCAACATCACGTTCAAGAACGCCGGCGCGCTGCGGGAGGCGGCCGCGGCGGCGCCGGTGGAGCTGCTGCTGGTGGAGACCGACGCCCCATTCCTCACCCCGGTCCCGTACCGGGGCAGGCCGAACTCGCCCGCGCTGGTGGCCCACACCGTGCGCGCGCTGGCCGACATCAAGCAGATCGGCGTCGCGGACCTGTGCGCGCAGCTCACCGCGACCGGCGAGCGCATGTTCGGCCCCTGGTAGCCGCGCCTTGCCTGCGGCTGGGCTGCTCGGGCCGGCCGAGATCCGCGAGATCGCGGGGCGGCTGGGGGTCAGGCCGTCCAAGCGGCTGGGCCAGAACTTCGTGGTCGACCCGGGGACGGTCCGGCGGATCGTGGCGCTGGCGCAGCTCGGCCCCGGTGACGTCGTGCTGGAGGTCGGCCCCGGGTTCGGGTCGCTCACCCTCGGCCTGCTCGCCGCCGCCGGCCGGGTGATCGCGGTCGAGGTGGACCCGGTGCTGGCGGCGGAGCTGCCGCGCACCGTCGCCGCCCGGGCGCCGGACCTGGCGCCACGGCTGACGGTGATGACCGCCGACGCGGCCCGGGTCACGCCCGGTGACCTGCGGCCATCAGCACTCCCAACGAACCTGCCGGACCCGCCGCCCGGTCCCGGTGGCGAGTCGTCCGTGCTGGCCGCCAACCTCCCCTACAACGTGGCCGTGCCGGTGGTGCTCCACCTGCTCGCGGCCCTGCCGTCGCTGGAACGCGGCCTGGTCATGGTGCAGGCGGAGGTGGCCGACCGGATGACCGCGCCGCCGGGCAGCCGCGTCTACGGCGTGCCGTCGGTCAAGCTCGCCTGGTTCGCGTCCGCCCGCCGCGCCGGGGCGGTGCCGCGCAGCGTGTTCTGGCCGGTGCCGAACGTGGACTCCGGGCTGGTCGCCTTCACCCGCCGCCCGCCGCCTGACCTGGAGGTGCCGCGGGAGGAGGTGTTCGCGGTGGTGGACGCGGCGTTCGCGCAGCGGCGCAAGACGCTGCGGGCGGCGCTCGCCCGCTGGGCCGGGGGCCCGGACGCGGCCGAGCGGATCCTGCGCGGCGCGGGGGTGGACCCGGGAGCCCGGGGCGAGTCGCTGACGGTGGCCGAGTTCGCCCGGATCGCCCAAGCCGGTAAATGCC